>CAZOZZ010000063.1:0-11392 GCA_964584435.1 uncultured Solibacteraceae bacterium
ATTTGTCTGTACTAAACTTTTGGGAAAAGTCTCCAGTCGGAGGGGCGCACTCAAATACCGCCCTCCAAAGTGATACAAAAACTGATACAGTCGGGAAAGAGAGCCAGGCGGGTTCCGATAAGTCTTTTAAAATCTAATCGGGGCGAGAGGATTTGAACCTCCGACTTCCTGCTCCCAAAGCAGGCGCGCTACCGGGCTGCGCCACGCCCCGTCATCCCTAAAGGTAATCGAAAGAAACGGGCGTTGCAAAGGGAACCTCCCGTGGCTCGGCCCGTTGGTTGGTCTGGAAACAGGTTAGAATGCGAATTCCGGTCCGAAGTGGCTAGCGGTTGCCGGGATTTCAAAGAGGAGAATCTTCGTGGAATATGTCTTGATCGGTTTCGGCATTTTTGTCGAGGCCGGCGGTTTCATTGGCTTCGTGAAATCGAAGAGTAAGGCGTCGCTCATCGCCGGTGGCATTTCGGGAGCGTTGCTGTTGCTGTCCGGCGGATTGGTGTTGATAGGAGTCGCCGCGGGAGGCTACATCGGTTTTGTTGTGACGCTCGTTCTGGTCGTGATGTTTGGAATGCGGTTGGCGAAGACGAAGAAGTTCATGCCCTCGGGGATGATGTTGGCGGTTTCGATCGTCGTGGCGGGGGTATTGGCTTCGATGTTGTTGGCGTAATGTAGGTGCGGTCTATGACCGCATAAAAGGACGGGCGCTCATAGAGCGCCCCTACAGTCAGGGTTCCAGGGGACGGTCGAGGACGATTTCGATTGTCGTTCCCGGTGTCAGTACCAGATCCTTGCCGCGGCCCAGGAGGACCTGGGCAAGTCCGACTGCGGCACCTGCTCCCGCCCCGATTATCGCCCCTCCTATGCTACGGCTGCCGATGGCGCCCACGCCTGCTCCAGTGACAGTTGTCGTCCCGACGGTGGTGGCATCCTCTCCTTTCGACGCTTCGCCGACTACCGTCGCCTCTCCACGCCGTTCGGCCGTCCCTCCTACTCCACCGAGGCTTCCGAACAGGGGCAACGTCAGACCGCTGGGCATGACGAGCGTGTGGAAGTTGATCGTCAACTCGGCCTTGCCCTTGACCCTGCCGGGCCGGTCGGCATTGACGACGCGTCCGCGGACGTATGCGTCGACCGGTATCACCACTTCGTTGTTGACCGTGATCGGGAAAATCGTCCGGGCATAGATCCCATCACCTGGCTCGGCGTGCTTGGTCGAGATCTCGGTAATCAGGCTGACCGGAATCACGGTGCCCTCCGGCACAACCAGGGGAGGCTGAACCTTTTCGGGGACTTTCAGCTCTTTCGGACCCTGGGCCATCGGACCCATCAGAATCATTGCAAGTACTAGGGAACCCATTGTGACCTCCTGGCCGAGTTCTATCGGCTTGCGGTCTTAGATTCGAAACCTGTCTATTAGGTTAGCAGTCTGGGCCGAAGAAGAAATGTTAAAAATCGGGGAGTCCAAGGTCCAAGGTCTGGAATCAGCAGTATCGGTTCTTGGTTCGGCTCGACGTTGGACTTTGGACCTTGGACTTCTTAAAGCGTTTCCAAATATTCCTTCAATCGGGCCAGGGAGCGACCGCGGTGACTGATGCGGTTCTTCACTTCCGGCTCCAGCTCGCCCATCGTCCGGCCGAACTCGGGTGCGAAGAAGATGGGATCGTAGCCGAACCCCTCGCTACCAGCTGGTTTCACCGCAATCCTTCCTCGAACCCGTTCTTCAACGGACCAGATGACGGTGCCGGCCAGCGCGAGTGCCAGGGCGCAAACGAAGGCGGCTGTGCGCTCTGCATCCGGGGTGTCGACGAGTTCTTCGAGCAATCGTTTGTTGCGCTCGGCATCGGTCGGCGCATAGCGTGCGGAGTAGATTCCCGGGCGCCCTCCCAGGGCATCGACAACCAGACCGGAATCGTCGGCTACGGTCAGTTCGTTTGTTATCCGGCTGTAGAACTCGGCCTTCTGACCGGCGTTTTCGATGAAGGTGGACCCGGTTTCTTCGACGTCGGGAAGATCCGTTCCGATCGAGGCGACCTGCCAGGCGTCCAGTGGGGCAAGAATGGTTTGTATTTCGCGGGCCTTGCCGGTGTTCGTGCTGGCGACGATCAGCCGTTTCACTGGGGCGCTTCGCGACCGAGTACCCCGCGTTGTACGTCGATCAGTTCCACGATGCCGACTTCGGCCAGCGCGAGAAGCTCTCCGAGCATTTTCTGGCCGAATGGTTCGCGCTCGGCCGTTCCCTGAATCTCGACGTATTCCCTGCGGTCGGTCATGATGACGTTAAGGTCCACGTCGGCTTTGGAATCCTCCGAGTAGTCGAGATCCAACAGCGGAACTCCATCGAGAACGCCGACACTGATGGCCGCCAGGTTCGAACGTACGGGCGATTCATCCAGATCGCCTTTCCCGACGAGCCGTTCGAGTGCCTGCATCAATGCGACGAAGGCGCCGGTGATCGATGCTGTCCGCGTACCGCCGTCCGCTTCGATGACGTCGCAATCCACCCAGATCGTCCGTTCGCCGAGACGATCCAGGGCGACCGCTGTTCTCAGAGACCTTCCAATCAGTCGCTGTATTTCCAGTGTACGGCCGGATCTGCGTCCGAGCGACGCCTCACGTGGTGTCCTGCTGTCGGTGGCTCGGGGCAGCATCGAGTATTCCGCCGTGATCCATCCCTGGTTGCTCCCTCGCAGGAAGTGCGGGACCGTGTTCTCAACTGTGGCAGTGCATATCACCCGTGTTCGCCCCACCTCTATCAAGACCGAGCCTTCCGCGTGTGGAATAAAGTCGGGTGTGATCTTAATGGGCCGGAGCTGTTCCGGTGCCCTGCCGTCAGCGCGCATGCTATCACTCTCCAATTAGTCCCTTCCCTGGACCGGCACCTCTTCCTGCCCGGCGACGTCCGTAATGGAAAGATCGAGTTCCAACGGTAACAAAAGCAGGCAGTGTCCGGCCAGCGTCTCTTTCTCCACGCCGTCGATCAGGATCATTACAGCGTGGATTTCGGGCAGGTTGTAGACAAGCGAGTTGACGATCGAATAGATCGTCGACTGTTCGGGCAGGATCCCTCCCGGGTGATTCAGGGAAATAGCGCTGTTGAAGTCGACATACGCGATGCCGTTGTCTGATGTGAACAGCTCGTTGACCCTCGTGCCGGAAGGAAGATCCCCGAACAGTCCGGGATCACCGGCGCCGTCGATCAGCAGGTCTACAACCTGCCTGGCTCGATTTGCGACCTCCGTTGATGAAAATATCGTCGAATTGCGAGTCCGGAGCAGGACGTCGTTGTTGGTTCCCGGGAAGAACAGCCTGACCTCGACTGGCGGGTCTGTCGCTTCGTAGAGCGGTGCTCCAGCTTCTTCGAACTCGACCTCGTCGATCCCTGTGTCCACGGTGGACCGGATGTCTTCGGTGAGGTTGAAGAAGTAAAGCAGGGAGGCAGCCAGAGCGATTGACGCGACAAACAGGCTGATCTGGATATGGCGAGGCATCAAGGTCCGCCTTTTTCGCCGCTTCCGAACTCCGCGGCGGCATCGACTAATGCATCGATCAATCTTCCTTGAAAGCCGGCGTCACCGAGGGCCCGCAGGTTGGCTTCGTTGTTAGCGTTGCCCAGTTCGAGAAGGAGAGCCGGCATCGTCGCGCTGGTCAGCGTACTGATGGGCGCTTTCCGGAGGCTAAACATCCAGCCGGGAACGGTGTCGACCAGCTTCTCTCGTACGATCGTCGCAAACCGCAAGCTTTCCTGCCCGTTGTCCTCATGGACGAGATGCCAGGGCCTGAACAGGGCAGTCGGATTCGTTTCTTGATTCGTATTGTCCGGAGCCGTTTCAACCAGGAAGATCGACGAACCGGATTCTCTAGGATCGTTGGAATAGCCCAGGTGCAGGCTGATCAGCAGATCCGCATTATTGTTGTTTGCGATTGCCGAACGTGTCTCACCGTTCAACTCCAGGTCGCTATCGCGCGTCAGGACTACCGTGGCTCCCAATCGGGACCGAAGGCTCGAACGCAGCTTACGTGCCAGATCCAGAGCCAGGTCCTTTTCGAGGACTCCGTGCTGGTGCGTGCCGCTGTCCAGGCCCCCGTGCCCGGGATCTATGGCAATCACCCGGAGCGACCCAGTCGACAACGGCCGGTCCCGGTTCGACCTGGAAGCCGTCTCCGTGTTCGCCTCGCTTTCTCGCATGAACTCCACGAAGAACCGCCGGTTCTCGTCCGATGGAACCAGCCGGATGTTGACAACCCGCGGGGTGGTTTCGATCACGATCTTCGAACGGCCGTCGGAATCGTCGAACCGTACGCCGCGTATCGAGGCGTCCTGATATCCCAGCGTTTCCACGATCGGATCCACCGGTGCACGATCGATCGCGAGGGTAACCCTGTTTTCCGCCCGGTTTTGCTGGACACGGAGATTCATGCTGGAACTGGACTGGATCGTCAACCGTGTTATTCCATCGCTCTGCCCGACGTTCATCGTCAACTCCGGCGCTGCGACGTTCGAAGCCAGGATGCGCTTCGCCCCAACTCGATGACGCAGCCCGACACCGGCCACGCGACCGAGTCCATCTGCCAGGAACTCGATGGGGACGAACCATTGTCCGTCTTCCCGGAGGACCTGGCTCGCCAGGGAGCGAGTTTCGCCGTTGATCGAAATCTCGCGGCTGTTTCGAGTTGTGACAAGAGTGCCGTTGGGCCCGCGAATCGTGAACGTTTCCCGTGCCGTCGCATCGGTATAGGGCATGGCAAGGCGGCGGACTACCTCGACCAGCGAAGTATACGTTGTGCCGTCGACCTCGATCTGGTCGACGATCAGCGGCCCGTCGTCGAAATAGAACACGAACGGAGTCTGCCGAGGGGGTTGGGGTGTCTCCTGTAGTTCCGATGCCAGAACCCACGCACCTGCGAGCACGGTTGCGAGTATTACGATACCGAAACGGTAAGCAGTCGAGTGGTTGTGGCCCATGCGGAAGATCCCGGGTTTCAAAGCGCAGAATCAAGTCTATCGGAGGGGGGTGCGAAAAGATACGGGTGGCGATCACCCTCTCCTTCTGTAGATGAAAAACGTGAGAGTGCGGACCGGGTTCCAACGGAAACCGAGAGTGTTCACCTGAAATTGATGGAGAAGTTGTTGTGGGCCAACATTAATAGGGGTAGCTCAGACATCAGTACCAAGCCAAGCCAGTGCCGCCGCTGGAGGGTGTCCCAGAACCCCAGGCAGAAACCCAAGGGATAAAGGGGAAGATTTTGCTTGTAAACATACCGACCCGTCGGTATGTTATACGCATGGCCGTTCAAGAACGCTCAGCCGCAACCCAGGCGCGCATCGTTTCCGCCGCCCGCACGCTCTTCCTGGGGCGGAACTTCGCTGACGTGACGATGGAACAAGTGGCCTCCAGTGCCGAAGCCACCAAGGGCGCGGTCTACCACCACTTCAGCTCCAAGGAAGAGCTCTACCTGGCGATGCTGCATGCGGACCTGGATGCCAAGCAGGCGTTGTTCCGGCGAGCCGTGAGCATGACCGGCACCTGCCGCGAGCGCCTGGCCCGCCTCACCACCGACTTCTTTCGGCTCCCACGTGCCGAGCGTCAGCTCATCACGCTGGTCCGACGTGACATCAACATCTTCTCGGACGAGATCCGCGAGCGTCTGGTGCGCGCCTATCAAGCCGCCCTGCCGGATCAGGTCGAACGCATCCTGCTCGACGGCATCAGCGACAACGAACTCGAGACTGCCGACGCGCGGCTTCTGTCCTGGTCCTTCGTGGCCATCGTGGAAACCTACCTCGGCCCACACGCCGATCGTGTCTTTTCAGGACCGGAGGCCAAGGTCGACCAGGTCATCAACCTTTTTCTGGACGGCGCCACCTCCCGGCGCAGTGAGCGACTGCAATCATGAGCAAAAAAATCTTTGATTCCTGGTGCGGGCAAACCCTCGACGAGGTGCTGTATCAGTGCCGCGAACTCCGCGAGGACACCGACTTTCCCACGGTCAGAGCCTGGCGCGAGAACGGGGGCAAAGTACTCGGCCACTTCCAGGTGTACTTCCCGGAAGAGATCGCCCATGCTGCCGGCATGTTGCCGGTCAAGATGTTTGGCGGCAACATTCAGCCCGACAAGGCGGACTCGCGCTTTGGCAGCTACCTGTGCTCGATCATCAAGACGTCTCTGGAGCTATCGCTCTCCGACAACATCAAGCTCGATGCCTTCGTCACCCATCCCATCTGCGACGCCGCCCGCAATCTCGGGGCGATCTGGGGCCGCAACTACGACTATCCGTGCGAGACCCTCTACCTTCCGCAGAATCCCAACTCAGCTGCCTCGATCGACTACCTGTGCGGGGAGTACGGGCGCCTCAAGCGCATGCTGGAGAAAGTCAGCGGAGTGAGCGTCAGCGACGAAGCCCTGCGCAACTCGATCGGCGTATTCAACCGCAACCGCGCCTTGCTGCGCGAGCTTTACGAGATCAAGCGCGAGACTCCCGAGAAGCTAGCCGCTGAGGACGCATATGCGCTGGTCGCAATTGCCGGTATCTTGCCGCGCGAGGAACACAACGACTTGCTCGAGTACGTGCTGCCGATGATTCGCGCGGTTGATGCCAAGCGCGAGGACCGCATTCGCGTGGTCTTCGAGGGTGCCTTCTGTGAACAGCCGCCGTTCGATATGGTGCGTTCGATCGGGCGTTCCGCCTACATCGTTGCTGATGACTTCATGGTTGGCTTGCGCTGGATCCTCTCGGATGTTCCGCAGGGCAATCAGCCGCTACACGATCTTGCGCATGCCTACATCGAGGATTCCTCTTACAGCCCGGTGCAACACGATCTGCGCAAGCGCAAAGAGAACATGTTGCTCGAGCGCGTGCGAGAAGCCAGCGCGGACGCGGTGATCGTCACGGCTGCCAAGATGTGCGAGCCCGGCCTGGAAGAGCAGGTCGCCTACATCCAGGGGCTCGAGAAGGCTGAAATCCCCTTCTTCGTGAGTGAGTTTGAGGAAAACCAGTCATCCTTTAGCGACCTCGAACTGCAACTTGAGACTTTCATGGAGAACTTACTGTTCGCCTGAGTGGAGCAAGAAGAATGACAGAAGACAACGATAGCATTGTTGGCCGCGGAAACCGCGAGGGCGCGGCCCTGTTTCGCGACTGGTTCACTGGCTTGACCGAGGCCGCCGAAGAAGACCGCCCCGCCGCCTACGTCTTCGTGATGGGTAGCTTCAACGAGGTGCTCAAGTCATTCGACTTGCCTGTGGTCTTTCCGGAGATAAACTCGCTGCAGACCGCGGTGAGACGCGTGGCCCACGAATACCTGGAAGAGGCCGAGGACCACGGCTATTCGCCCGACATTTGCGGTTATGTCAAGGCCGACATCGGCACCCAGCTACGCCAGGGTGAGCATCCGATGGGGCGGATTCCCAAGCCGTCCATCGCGGTACTTACCAACGCCTGCAACACCTACCTCAAGTGGGCGGAAGCATGGGAACGCCTCTACGAGATGCCGATGGTCACCATCGACATACCCGGTACGCGCTACGGCGGCGGCGAGACATGGCAAGGAGATCCCGACTTCGAGAACGACAGGAAATATGTCGAGACGCAGATCCGCGAGCTGATCACCAAGTGCGAAGAGGTCACCGGAAAGAAGTTCGACATCGACAAGCTGCGCGAGGTGATGGGCCACGCCAACGGCATTGCCAACGGTTGGAACCGACTACTGGAGCTGAACAAGCATCGTCCCTCGGTGTTTAACGCGCTCACCGACGGCACCATTTACCTCGGCGTCGCCAACGGTCTGCGTGGCGACGAAGCAGGCGCAAAGTACTTCGATGACCTGGTCGAGGAGATGGAGTACAAGGTCGCCAACAACATCGGCACCATGACCGAAGAGGAATGGCGCCTGATCTTCATCGGCGTACCCTGCTACCCGATTTTCCGTCGTTTCAATGAGATGTTCAGCAACTGGAAGGGCACCTTCGTGCATTCGACCTATTTGTGGTTTGCTTCGGGCGGATTCAATGTCGGCTACCAGTACGATCTCAAGGATCCGATCGCCAGCCTGGCTGAGGGATCGCTGATTTCAGTGCGTGACTCGATGGATTCGATGTTCCACCACGATCGTGTGGCCGAGTCGATGCTTGATGGCTTCCACATCGACGGCGTGGTCTTCCACCCGATCAAGAGTTGCCGCACCGTTTCCACCGGACTGGCAGACGGCCGTCGCGCGTTGTCCGAACGCACGGGCGTGCCGAGCTTGTTCATCGAGTCGGACATGATGGATCAGCGCGTCGTTTCCGAAGCGCAGATCAAGAACCGCGCCGACGCCTTCTTTGAAGGGCTGGCAGCGCGACGCAACCAACAGCTGGTTCGCAAGTAGCACACGAGGAGTAGACGCTATGGCATATGCAGCAGGAGTCGATGTCGGCTCGACTCAGACCAAGGCCGTCGTCGTGAACGAAGAGCTCGAGATGATTGCCACGTGTCTGATCGAGACCGGCGCCAACGTCACCAAGGCCGCCGAGGACGCATTCAAGGCCTGCATCGAGGGGAAAGGCATTCTCGAGCAGGAGGTCGAGTGGGTGATCGGCACGGGTTACGGGCGCTACAAGGTGACCTTCGGAAATGCGCAGGTCACCGAGATCAGCTGCCACGGCCGTGGTGCCGCGCACATCTTCCCCGGCACTCGTACCGTACTGGACATGGGAGGGCAGGACACCAAGGCCATTCGCGTCTCGGAAGGCGGCGAGATCGCCGACTTCTGCATGAACGACAAGTGCGCCGCCGGTACAGGGCGTTTCCTGGGCGCCTCCGCCAATGCGCTGGACATTTCGCTCGACGACCTCGGCGGCACGGCCCTCGAGTCGGACAAGGGCGTTCAGATTTCGACCACCTGTACGGTGTTTGCCGAATCCGAAGTGCTCGCCTGGCTGGGCAAGGGCAAGAAGGTGCAAGACATCCTGTGGGGAGTGCACGAGTCAATCGCCAAGCGTTCCATGGGCCTGATGCGTCGCGTCGGCATCGAATCCGAGATCACTTTCACGGGTGGTGTTTCCCGCAATACAGCGATGGTCAAGGCACTGGAAGACGTGCTGGACCTGAAGCTCAACGTTTCCGACAGATGTCACTACGCCGGTGCGCTGGGAGCTGCGCTGTTCGCGATGGATCATATTCAAGCCAGCCGCGTGCCACACCTAAGCGAAGAGGAAATCGTCAAATGAGTATCACCGCTGGAATCGACGTGGGCTCGACCTACACCAAGACGATACTGCTCGATGCCGACGACCGGATTGTCGCGCGACACATTCTGAACACCGGGTTCAAGCTTGCCCAGGTCGCCGAAGAATGTTTCGACGCCTGCCTGGAACAGGCTGGGATCGCACGCGATGCCGTGGGTTACGTGATTGCCACAGGCTACGGTCGCCACCAGGTCGGATTCAAGGACCTGTCGGTGACCGATATCACCGCCAGCGCGCGTGGTTGCCACCTGCTGTTCCCCAGCACTCGCACCGTTCTCGACGTCGGTGGTCAGACCATGAAGGCGATTCGCCTGGAGAATGATGGCAAGGTCAAGTCGTTCCGTCAGAATGACAAGTGCGCCGCCGGCACAGGAGCTTTTCTCGAGAAGACAGCGCACTACATGGGCTACGATACGGTAGACATCGGTAGTCTGCTCGACACCTCGCTCGACCCCGCCAGCATCTCCGGCGTCTGTGCCGTGTTCGCCGAGTCGGAGGTCATCAACCAGCTCAGCCTCGGCACGCCACCCGCCGACATCATGCAAGGGGCGATTGAATCGCTGACCACCCGGGCAGTCCAGCTGATGAAACGGGTCAAGGCCGAACCGGAACACACCTTGATCGGAGGCATCATGCGCTTCGGAACCATGGCGCGAACCGTCAACAGTCGCATCGAAGACGACATTAACCTACCTGGTTCCGAAGATGACCCCGACATGCCTCAGTTCGTTACCGCTCTCGGAGCCGCCTGGTTGGCACATTACCGACTACGCAAGCTCGCCGAAGAAGGCGCCGCAACTGCTGCTGTCTGACGGTGGTTCGCAGCAGCAAGGAACGTGTAGTCATGAGTGACAGCCCTGCCCCCCCAGCACCGGATCCGGACATGCTTGCCGCTGGCTGGGAGCGGAGGAACCTGACGGACCCCGAACGAGCCCAGGAGATGGCGGAGGTCTATCAGCAGGGAGGTTTCGAGGTCAGACTCGTTCCGCTGTCTCCGCTCGATTTTGGTCCGGCCTGTAGCACGTGTGCCGAGACGGTGTGCAAGGACTACCTGGTGATCTACACACGCAAAGCGGAGCACACGCCAGCTTCCCCCGAGGGATAGCCGGGATTCACGAGGACTCGTTTCCTCGTGGTGCCATACCTTAGGGTCCACTCAACAATAACTTCACATTTTGGCATCCCATCTTCACGCCATCTTCGGCCGCTCCTCAATCGCAGATGTCGGGCATTCCTCCGGTCTGCTCAATCGGTCACGACCGAATCTGACGCAAATCTGGGCGCCAATTCTGTGAAGTTATTGTTGAGCCGACCCTTAGTGAGGGCCGCCGCTGGGCGACCCGGCCTGTGCCAGGTACTCTGCTTCGAGCCTTCGGACGAGGCTGACGATCTGCTCCAGGGATTCTTTGCCGAACTGCCGATCTGCCTCTCCGAATTCGTCCAGCATCCGGTCGTCGTCGTCCTCGGTCAACAGGTCGCATGCCATCGGGTACAGAACCTCATCCTCTTTCCGGATGTGATCTCTCAGTAGGGCATCAAAGCGGTCTGCTTTCTCGACGAAGGCCTTCGTGTTTCCGCTACCGATTGCATCGTCGATACCGGCCACGTATGCCCGCCCCTGATCGTGCTCCTCCAACATGCAGCCGACGGGGCCGCCGTTGGTTGGCATCCCCGCCTTTTCCAGAGCAGGGAACAGGATCGTCTCTTCTTTGGCGTGGTGCCTTTGATCGGAATACATCCGGAAGAAGCGCAGCAGGTCCGCGGCGTCTTCGTCACTTATGTCCAGACCTTCTTTAGTCCGGTCGACCATCTTGGCCAGTACGTCCAGCATCCTGAGAATCTGCCTGTGCTCTTCCGTCAGTGTGTCAGTGCTCTTCATAACAATCTGTTCCTCCGCTGGTTGACCCTGCACGTCGCACACCGTGTTTCCGCGTGCCGGAACCCACGGACTCAGAAAGCGTGTGGTGGGTAAATCCCTCACTCTCAGTGAGGTAGGTGCATGGCGGGCACTGCAATCGCCGGATGTTCGTCCATGTTAGCCGACGCGGGCAGGCTGGTTCGGGACAGTTGGTCAAGCAATGCTCCATCCAGCGAACACCGAGGTCGACCAACTGTCACAGCTAAAAGTGGAGGCGGCGGGAATCGAACCCGCGTCCGAAAACTTTCAACAG
>CAZOZZ010000063.1:11402-20691 GCA_964584435.1 uncultured Solibacteraceae bacterium
TTACGCCAGGTGAGATCGAGCCTGCAACATCACCGGACGCCAGCCCGTTAAGTTTCGCCCCGAATCGCCGGGCCAGCAATTCGGAACTAGCCCACATCAGTCGGCGCTCTATCGAAAACCTGCGGGCGGGTTTCCTATAGAACGTAACCGCGATTAAGCGGCTAGTGCTAACTCAGAGTCAGCAGTTGATTGTTTTCCACGGGTTTAACGAGGAACGCGGGACCTCGGCATGCATCTCCTGCCTCATCGCATCCGTCGAAACCGGTGCGCCCCCAGGCAAGTGATTCTTTCTACTTCAACTAGTATACAGGTGGCCTCGCCGAGGTTGTCAATCTTGCCACGCTGCGGTCGCCCCGATCAAGAGTGACCAGATTTAATGGAAGTGACTCCAAACGTTGGCCTTGTGGGTCCATATGCTATAATCCGACCTTTCTTTGGAGGTCGGAAACTTGTCTCGCAAATCTGCTTCGGAGCCCGCTGAAGGTAGTCCGTCGATTGAGCGCCTGCTGGAAGCTATTTCACCCGCCCTTTCGCAGGAACTGGATCGGGTGATGCAAGAATTTCGCGCGTCGCTTGAAATCGAGTTCGATATTCGCGTCAAGAGGGCGTTGATCGAGAAACAGGCCGAGTTTCGCGGGCGTGCGGAAGAGTTGCGCCGAACGACGGAAGCAGAGACGCGGGAAGCAGTCCAGAGCGAAATAGCTCGGGAGCTTCGAACCAGGTTCAAGGCCGACCACGACCGAGAGCTGGCGGAGTTGAAGTCCCGGCTGGAAACCGAGGCTCGTCAAACGACGGACCGTCTGAGGGCGGATCATTCGAAGGCGGTCGGAAATGAGCGGACGTCGGTTCGTGAAAAGGTTACTAAGGAGCTTGAGGCGCGGTTCAAGCCGGATTTAGAGAAACAGCTAAAAGAACTTGGAGAACGGCTGGAAGAGGAAGCGCGCCAGGCCACGACCCGCCTGAAGGGGCAGCACGCACAGGCGATTGCCCAGGAGCGGGAGTCGGTCCGCAACAAGGTGACGCTGGATCTCGAGGCCCGGTTCAAGAACGAACTGGACAAGGAGGTTGCCGAACTCAGGGAGCGACTTCTAGGTGAAGCACGCCAGAGGGTGGACAAGCTGAATGGGCAGCATGCACAGGCGATTGCGAAGGAGCGGGAGTCGGTGCGCGAAAATGTGACCGCGGACCTCGAGAATGAATTCAAGATGGAGCTCAGGACCGAACTCTCCCAGCTGGAGAGCCGCCTGAAGGCGGATACCCACCGGGCCGGGAGCCAATGGAAGCTTGAGCGGACCGAGTTGATCGACCAGGCGGAAAAGTGGCGTCTGCTTGCTGAATTCCAACGCCGCCTTGGAGACGCATCGTCTCAGGTGCAAATCCTCAGCAGATTCCTGAACGCGTCCGAACGATTCTGTGCCGGCGTTGCCCTGTACTTGAACAAGCCTGACGGTCTGGAACTGTGGAAGAGAAAAGGTGAAGCGGCCGTATTTCCCGAGCTTATTTCGCCCGAGACGATTGATCCGGAGTGGTATTTTACGCCGGTGGTTATCCGTTCGAAAACGGTTGCCGCCATATGTGCCGCGGGAATCGAGGACAGAGAGTCCCTGGTCATGCTTGTGGACGTCTTGAAGAAGACGGTCGAGAGCTTTGGTTTGCGGCTCCGTTTTTTTGGTTCCGGAGCAATGTCGGAACCCGGGACTGAGGATAATTCCATCCTGGACGACACGTCATCGACCCGATCCCGGGCCGATGAGGCGAATGTTCGCGACGAAGCTCGCAGGCTTGCCCGAACGCTGGTGTCGGAGATCAAACTGGGGCACGAAGATGCGGTCGTGGAAGGCCGCGTCCACTCCGATCTGTACGCCCGTTTGCAGAAGGAAATCGACGAGGGGCACGAGATCTATAAACGGCAGGTGACAGTGGTCGGAGGCGACCAGGACTACTTCCATGAACAAGTCATCAAGATCCTGGCGGAAGACGATCCGGAGCGGCTCGGCGCTGCCTATCCGGGGAAGAACCCCTAAACAACACCTAATCGTTGTGGAGAATTCGCAAATAGATGTTCAAAAAGCCCATTTCTTATAAAGCGGAGCAATTCACCGAATCCGTAATTCGGGACATGACTCGGCTCGCGCTCAAGCACGGGGCGATCAACCTGTCGCAGGGTTTTCCCGATTTTTCGGCGCCGGAGGTCCTCAAGAAGGCGGCTTCCGACGCCGTCTACGCCGATGTGAACCAGTACGCCATCACCTGGGGAGCGAAGAACTTCCGTGACGCCCTCGTGGCAAAAATGAAGCGGTTCATGAATGTCGAAATCGATCCCGAGCGGGAGATAACCGTCGCATGTGGGTCGACCGAGGCCATGCTGGACGTCATGATGGCGGTCATCAATCCGGGCGACGAGGTGATCGTTTTCGAACCCTTCTACGAAAACTATGGGCCAGACGCGATCATTTCCGGTGCGACACCCCGATTCGTCCAACTGCATCGTCCCGATTGGACATTTGATGAAACCGAACTCGAGGCCGCGTTCAACAACAACACGAAGATGTTGATTATGAACACGCCCAACAACCCAACCGGCAAGGTGTTCTCCAAAGAAGAGCTCGAACATATCGGCCGGTTGTGTCAGAAGTGGGACGTCCTGGTCGTGACCGACGAGATTTACGAACACATTCTTTATGACGGTGCCGAACACGTTTCGATGATCCAGATGGACGGTATGCGCGATCGCACGGTGCTCGTTAACGGGATGTCGAAGACCTACAGCGTAACGGGTTGGCGCGTGGGGTATTCGATTGCCCCACCGGCAATCACGAGCGCCATCCGCAAGATGCATGACTTCATCACCGTGGGTGCTCCAGCTCCCCTTCAAGATGCGGGAGCAGTCGCCCTCGGTCTGCCGGACTCCTACTACGAAGATCTGGCAAGTCGCTACCAGGAGCGGCGCGACCGGATGATCAAGATCCTGGACGAGTCCGGCTTCGACTACATCGTACCGAAAGGCGCTTACTACATGATGAGTGACATCACGCGCTGGGGCTTCGAAAACGATGTCGAAATGTCGAAGTTTCTGGTTACCGAAGTTGGCGTCGCGACCGTCCCGGGAAGTAGTTTCTTCAGCAACCCCGAGTCCGGAAAAGACCTGATCCGCTTTACGTTCTGCAAGAAACTGGAAACCCTGGCAGCCGCCGAAGAGCGTCTGAGAAAGATGAAGGAAATTGCCGTCGGGAGATAGGGGGGAAGAGTCCAAGGTCCAAGGTCCAAAGTCAACGGCGAGCATCAGACACCAGTCTTCGGAACGACGTCCCCGACGTTGGACTTTGGACCTTGGACCTTGGACCTTGGACTTCCCCTCCCGGTCTCGATTGCAAAATCTATGTAAAGTCGGCACGAATAGTGCTTTGTTCCGTCAAACTGATATGTGGCGCCGGGAGAAAACGACATCTCGGCACCTGCTGAGATTGGCGCAGAGCGAAGCTTTGTGAGCTATAATCAGCCAGACAAACACTAATAGATGGAAGGTTAAGCCCGATGGGAAAACGACGATTGCTCTTTTCGGCTCTTGTGGTGATCACGCTTGTGATGGGCGTTGCGATCGGAACGATCGTTTCGGACCGAGTGACCGCCGGCCAGCAGGAAGCGACATCTCTGTCGATTCCGGAACCGGTTCAGTTATCGAATATCTTTGCCAAGATAGCCAGTGACGTCGGTCCTGCTGTGGTCCATATCAGCACAGAATCCCGTGCTCAGCTCACTCGGCAGGGGGCGCCCAGCCCGTTCGACGATCCGTTTGACTTCTTCGACTTTTTCGGCGGTGACCCGAGAGACAATCAGGAGCAGCCCGAGCGGGGTCGCAGAACCGAGAGTCTCGGTTCCGGATTCATCGTCGACGAGGCCGGCTATATCGTGACGAACAACCACGTCGTTCAGGATGCCGAGACAATCACGGTGAAGCTGCCTGACGATTCCGAGTACGAAGCCAAGCTGATCGGCGCCGACAGAGAAACCGACCTGGCGGTGATCAAGATCGAAGCCGACCGCAGCCTGCCGTTCGTGACGCTGGGAAACTCCGATGCGACCAATGCCGGTGATTGGGTTCTGGCCCTGGGTAGCCCGTTCGGATTCGAGAACACTCTGACCGCGGGCATCATCAGCGCCAAGGGCCGAGACGTGCCCGGTGGCCAGCAGTTCCAGAAGTTCATCCAGACCGATGCAGCGATCAACCCCGGCAACAGCGGTGGGCCGCTCGTCAACATGGCGGGCGAAGTAATCGGCATCAACAGTGCGATCATCTCCAACACGCGTTCCTTTGCGGGGCTCGGGTTTGCAATGCCTTCGAACGTCGCCATCGACGTCTATAACCAGCTCGTCGTGGACGGACGTGTGACGCGAGGCTCGATCGGCATCACTTACAGCGCTAACCCGGATCCGGCTCTCATCCGCGCGTTTGGATTGGAGCATGGAGTTGTGGTCAACAGCGTCCTCGCTGACGGCCCGGCGGATGACGCCGGCTTCAAGGCTGGGGACGTAATCACCGAGATTGCGGGTCGTCCCGTGACGACCGGGGACGTGCTGCTCGAGATCGTCGCCGCACAGGCCGTTGGAGAGACGATTCCGATCACGGTTCACCGTGGCACTTCGAACCTGACTCTGGATGTCGAAGTTGCCGACCGGTCCGACATCCTGCCGGATCTGTCAGGTAGCGCGGCGCCCAGAGAGACGGATACGGCGCCAACTCGGTTGGGCATCGGAGTTCAGGAGATCCCGGCGCAAGCACGATCCATGCCGGGTGGACAGGACCTCCGGGGCGTGATGGTGGCCTTTGTCCAACCCGACAGCCTGGCTGCAGAAGCCGGCCTGGCACGGTCGATGATCATCTCCAGAATAGTAGCCGGTCGAGAGATCTTTGACCTCTCCGGCGTTGATGATTTTCGCCGTGCCGAGCGCAACCTGGAATCGGGCATGGTTGTAGCGTTCATGGTTCAGATCCGAAACCCGCAGTCCCAGGGTTTCGACACCACCTTCCTTCCCATGACAATCCCTTAACCGGGTTTCGAACTAGATCGCAAGAAAGGGGCGCCCTCACCGGCGCCCCTTTCTCTTTATGGACCCCCAGCCAAACGTTTCACTAGCCAGTTGTTGGTGTGTCAACGCAAAATCGCAAAGACGCAAAGTTCTTTCTTTTTATTTTGTCCATTGCGGCCTTGGCGATTTTGCGTCTTTGCGTTGAGAATCCTATTCAGCTGGTAAGCTAATGCTTAGCCATGAAGACGACTACGTGGGACCTAATGCTCGACCCGCCGCTCGACGGTGAAACCAACATGGCGGTGGATGCGGAATTGTTAGAATCACTGGAACAGAACAGGGAGGTGAGGACAGTCTTGCGGTTCTACTCCTGGATCCGGCCGACGATCTCCTTAGGGCGGAACCAGCGTCGCGAGAAGGCCCTCGATCTGGAGTTCTGCCAATCGGCCGGGCTTGATGTAGTCCAACGCCCGACCGGAGGCCGGGCCGTCTTGCATGACGATGAGATCACTTACTCCGTCGTGTCCAACGAAGAAACGCCGTTCGACGGCGGGTCGATTTACGACACGTACCGGCGGATTTCCGAAGCGTTGTCGATAGGCTACCACCGCCTCGGAGTCGAAACCGTCCTGGCTCCGGACACCCGTCGTCTGGGAGTGTCGAAAGGTGGGGCCGAGTACCCCTGTTTTGTCTCACCCAGCCGGTATGAATTAATGAAAGACGGAAGGAAGGTTGTTGGGAGCGCTCAACGTCGTCTCAGAAACAGCTTTTTGCAACACGGCTCGATGCCGATTTCCTGCGACCGAGAGTTGCTTGCGCGTGCTACGAGGCTTGAAAACGCATCGTTGCTGGACGATGAGATGGCCGGAATTGTCGAATGCCTGGATCGCAGGCCGAGCATAGGCGAGATCACAAGCGCTTTTGTCGGCGCGTTCGAGGAATATTTTGAAGTGGATTTTCGGCGGATCATGGGTTCAGCCGAAAATGTTGGTTGAAATGTCTATCCGTATTGTTATCAATTGTTTGTTGTGTCAGATGGGCTTCGATATGGCGACTCCGGCAGGCTCGGTTGACACGACACTACCCTGATGTTATAAGCTTCGGTTATGCCCGAGACATCTCCAGTTGGAAGCGAACTCGGCGAGCGTGGGCGTGAGATCCTGCAACTGATCATCGGTTACTACATCAGTTCAGGTGAGCCGGTCGGTTCTCGAACCGTGTCCAAGGCGATGAATCAACGCCTGAGCCCGGCGTCCATTCGCAACATCATGGCTGATCTCGAGGAGGCCGGATACCTGATCCAGCCACACACGTCGGCGGGCCGGGTTCCGTCCGACTCGGCATATCGCTTTTTCGTAGATTGTCTCGGCAAATCGGCGAAGCCCACACGTTCAGACACGGCGTATATCAACAAGGCTCTGGCCGAGGCCAACACCCCTGAACACATGATGTCGACCGCCTCCTACCTGTTGTCGGACATCTGCCGAACCGTGGGCATTGTGGTGTCGCCTCCACTCGATACCAGCATGCTCCAGCACATCGAGTTTGTCCGACTGGGAGAGGACAAGATCCTCGTCATCATGGTGTCGGAATCTGGCCTGCTTCAGCAGAAGCTGATTCGAGTCGCCGAACCATACACGCAGGACGAGTTGACCCGGGCGGGCAACTACCTGGTCGAGAGGTTTTCCGGGAGGACGCTTCCCGAGATTCGGCGTTTGCTGGTCCGGATGATGCGGGCAGAGCGAATGCGTTACGACCGGATGATGCGGAGCCTGCTCGAGTCCTGGAGCCGAAGCCTGGACGAACCTGAGGAGACGAGCGAGACCGTTTACATCCAGGGAACGGGAAACATACTGACAAAGATTGACCTGTCCAACATTGAACGCATGCGAGAGTTGTTCTGCGTGTTCGAGGAGAAAGGCCGTCTGGTCAAGATCCTGAACGAATGCCTTCCCAGCGATCCCGAAGAAGGTGTGAAGATCAGGATCGGTTCCGAATTGGGAGCACCTTGCATGCGAGATTTCACCATCATAACGTCTCCCTACCGACAGAAGGACCGCACCGCCGGATACATGGGAATCATCGGGCCGACCCGAATGGAATACCGGAAGGGCATCTCGGTCGTGGGTTACCTGGCTAACGCCTTCAGTCAGATAATGACTGCGTAAAGAGCTGTCAGCTGTCAGCGAGCAGCCTGTAGCGAGTAGCTTCAATCCGGTTTTTCAACGCAAAGGCGCAGAGTCCGCAAAGGTCGCCAAGAGGGATTCTTACCGCAGAGGCGCAGAGGCGCAGAGAGAATCCTGATCTGCGCAATCCGGGTAATCTGCGTAAAGCTTCCGACTCCTTAATCCCCCCCGACACTGCTGTTATAATAATCAATTGGTCCCGGAGACACTTTGCAGACAAGGACACCATGCCGGAAGAGCTTGAGAATCAGACGACGTCGACCGAATCCGAAGGAAAGGACCGAACGGGGGTGGATGCGGAGTTTCCCGAGCATCCATCGGAATCGCCTGAACTGGCCGAAACCGTCCGGGCCTTGACAGACGAGCGGGACGCTCTCAAGGACCAGCTGTTGAGGAAACAGGCTGAATTTGAGAATTTCAGGAAGCGGATCGACCGAGAGAGAGCGGAATTCGTCCAGTTTGCGTCGGCCGAGTTGATGAGGGAAGTCCTGAACGTTCTGGATTCGTTCGAACCGGCGCTGCGAAATGTTGCAGGTGACGACAACGATGGGAAGACAGGTCAAGGCTTTGATCTTATATACAAGCAGTTGCTGGATATCCTGAAACGTTTCGGCCTCGAGTTGATTGAAGCACGTGGCCGTCGGTTTGATCCGCATGTTCATGAGGCCGTCAGCACGCAGCCCTCGGGTGATGCGGAAGAGGGAACTGTCCTTGAAGAATTGCGGGCGGGGTATCTGCTCAACGGGAAGTTGCTTCGACCCTCGATGGTGATCGTATCTGAGGCCGCGCCCGGAGACACAGTTGGTCCGGCCGATGCATGAAGCGTCCAGTTCCCAGGAGTGTTGCTTGAGTGTCTAAACGGGACTATTACGAAGTCATGGGGCTTTCCCAGGGCGCCTCCGAGCAGGAGATCAAGAGTGCGTACCGGAAACTGGCACTCAAGTACCATCCGGATCGGAATCCGGGGGATCGTGAAGCCGAAGACCGGTTCAAAGAGGCGGCCGAAGCCTACTCTGTCCTCAGCGACGCCAAGAAACGCGGTCAGTATGATCGTTTTGGCCATGCCGGAGTAACCGGTGTCGGCGGTCCCGGTGCGGGCGGCTTCGATCCAAACACTTTTTCCGATTTTAGGGACATACTTGGCGACCTGTTCGGGTTTGGCGACCTGTTCGGGGGTGGGGGGCGTCGATCCGGCCGTCAAGCCAATCGTGGCGCCGACCTTCGTTATGACCTGGACCTCGGCTTCGAGGAAGCCGCGTTCGGAAAGAAGACTCGAATCAAGGTGCCCAGACACGAGGAATGCGCCGAGTGTGGCGGCGCGGGCGTTCCCAAAGGAAGCGGACCCAGCACGTGTCCGACCTGTCAGGGGCACGGGCAGGTACGGTTTCAGCAGGGCTTCTTCAGCATCACGCGTACGTGCAGCCAGTGTCAGGGCAGCGGCCAGTTCATCAAGAACCCCTGTGTGAAATGTCATGGCGACGGTCGGGTCGTCAAGGAAAAGACGCTGGAGATCAGAATCCCGGCCGGTGTCGACTCCGGCTCCAGGCTACGTGTGACCGGCGAAGGCGATTCTGGAAGTCGTGGCGGCTCTTCCGGCGATCTCTACGTCATGATCCACGTGGAGGAGCACGAGTTTTTCGAACGCAGGGAGGATGACCTCGTCTGTTACATTCCGATCTCCTTCGCACAGGCTTCTCTGGGTACGGAAATTACGGTTCCGACACTCGATGGTGAGGAACGACTGAAGATTCCCTCCGGAACCCAGCCCGACAGTGTGTTCAGGATCCGCGGGGCCGGCGTTGCCAATTCTGGCGGCCGCGGCCGTGGCGACCTCTACGTCAACGTCAACATCAAGATCCCGACAAAGCTCTCCCGGGAGCAGCGCGACCTCATCTCGCAGTTTGCCGAAACCGAGGATGCCGAAAACCGTCCGATCCAGAAGAAGATTCTGGACCGCGTGAGGGAAATTTTTGGGTGATCGCGCTGAAGGTCTTTACGCGGATTAAGCAGATTAGGGTCTTTCTCTGCGCCTCTGGTGCGCCAGGCAAAGCTTGGGCATTCTAGCTGAATGAAAG
>CAZOZZ010000064.1:0-20608 GCA_964584435.1 uncultured Solibacteraceae bacterium
TCCTTTCATTCAGCTAGAATGCCCAAGCTTTGCCTGGCGCACCAGAGGCGCAGAGCTGGTTGTCTCGCGTAGCGATCCATCCCACCTGTCCCGCACGTCACGATTTACGAAACCGTCAGGTTCAACACGAAGACACGAAGAACACGAAGAAAAACTAGGTTCTCTTCGTCTGGCCTCGTGTCCTTCGTGTCTTCGTGTTGAAGGAAAACCTATCGGCTACCCGTGGAGTTCCATGAAGTGTCGAGTCTAGTCTTTCAGGGTGGCAATGGCGACACCGCCGCCGCCCTGGTTGGAGGGTGCGGCTTCGAAACGGGACACCTGGGGGTGGGATTCCAGGAATTCGGCGACGGCTTTTCGCAGGATTCCCATGCCTGATCCGTGGATGATACGTACTGTCAGGACGCCGGACAGGAAGGCATCGTCGAGAAACTTGTCCAGTCGCGACAGCGCTTCGTCGGCACGGCAGCCGATCAGGTTCAACTCATTCGTCTCCAGTTGTTTCTCGGAGAAATCGAAATGGACACCCTTCGGCAGCGCGACTTCTGCCGTTTCGATGACTTCGATATCATCGAAGGGACGCCGTATCTTCATGTTGCCGACCGTGACTTCCACTTCCCGGTTGAACACACCCAACACCGAACCGCTAACTCCAAGCGAGAGCACCTTGACCCGGGAACCTACCTCGATTGAGTCCGGGGTTGGGGTGGCACTGATCGTCCTGGCTGGAGATGTCCTGTCTCGTTCGCGACGGACTTCAAGTTCCGCACGGGCACGGGCACCCTCCAGTTTGCGGTCGAACCGCTTCACCGCGTCCTTGCCGAGGGCCTTCAGTTCGTCGGCCGCCCGATCACGGATTTCCTTGACGATCGAGGCTAGTTTTTTTTCGATCCGGTCGAGTTCATCCGCGCGCTCCGCTTCGAGCTGTCGGGTCACGTTCCCCTTCCAGGCCTGGAACTCGTTCTTCTCGGCTTCGAGTTCCGCTTTCTCACTCTCCAGACTCTGGATGCGTGCCCTCAGCTCGTCAACGTAGCGGGCGGCTTCCAGCTCCGAACGATCGAGTGAATCCCGGGCAAGTTCCAGGACTTGCCTGGGCATCTGGAAACGTTCGGCAATCGCCAGACCGCTCGAAGACCCGGCCAGATCGCGGATGACGCGATAGGTGGGTTCGAGGGTCGCCTCGTTGAATTCCATCGCGGCATTCCGGACACCTTCGGTGGTTTCCGCATACATCTTCAGCCGGTTGTAATGGGTCGTCGCAAGCGTCAACGAGCCGGTCTGCCTGAAGTGCTCCAGAACGGCGATCGCCAGGGCTGCGCCTTCCCCGGGCTCCGTGCTGCTCCCGATTTCATCCAGCAGGATCATGGATCCGGCAGAGGCCGCCTCGACCATGGACTTGATAGCCACCACGTGTGCCGAGAACGTGCTCAGTTGGTTCGTGATGGACTGCTGGTCGCCGATGTCGGCCAGAACGCGGTCCATGATTGGAAGCGTCGCACTCTCGGCGGGAATTGGTATTCCCGATTGCGCCATCAGCGTCAGCAACCCGAGGGTCTTGAGCAGAACCGTCTTGCCGCCTGCGTTCGGACCGCTGATAATGAGCACACGACTTTCCGTATCCATCTCCAGGCCTAAGGGCACCGGCTCGTGGGGGCCCGCCCGGAGGTTGTCCTCGAGCAGCGGATGGCGGGCTCCGGCCAGTTGGAGACGCCCTTCGGAAAAGGTCGGACCGACACAGTCAAAGTCCCGGCCGAACTGGGCCTTGCCGAAAACGAACTCCATTTCCGACCACAGTGCCGACGCATGATCGAGCTCGTCTTTCCGTTCATGGATCAGATCCGTCAACTCGCCCAGAATGCGTCGCACCTCTCGCTTTTCTTCTTCCTCCAGGCGCACGATGTCGTTGTTCAGATCCAGGGTTTCCAGCGGTTCCATGAAGACCGTCGCACCACTGGACGACTCTCCGTGGATGATTCCCTCAAACGTCCTCTTTTGTTCCGCACGAACCGGAATCACGAAGCGGCCGTTTCGAACCGTGATGAGTTGGTCCTGCAACTGGTCCGAAGACTGGGGACTCTTGAGGATCGATTCCAGCTTGTGGTTCAGGCGCGACCTCGAGGACTCCACAGCACGCCGGAGGCGTTTGAGCTCTTTGCTGTAATCTTCGTTGATCTCCCCGCCCCGCACGGCCCGCGCCAGGTGTCGTTCGAGGCCGCCCAGATCGGGAAAAAGAACGGCCCTGGCAGCGAGCAGAGGAAAATCACCCGTCTCACCCTTGAACCGTTTTCGGAACGACTCTGCCAGGGCGAGGAAGTTCCCGACGGCTTCGATCTCCACAATTTCCAGAGTGCTTCCGGCAAGAGCAAGCTTGGTCAGGAGCGCCGGGAGCATTGGCAGGTCCGGAAACGAAACGCGATGGTCCCGCAAATACTCCATCGCCTCACGGTTCAGCTCATGCTGGACTTCGAGAGACTTTCGATCGGTGGTCGGTTCGAGGCCCGCGATCAGTTCGCGGCCGCCCTCGCTGGAAATGTAGCGGCCAAGTAGCGTCTTGAGCTGACCGTATTCAAGGGGTCCGAGGGAAAAGTCCATGGAATGTCTTCGATCAGGAATCTCTTACAGGCGATTAATGAGACTGGCCACTACGCCGGCGCCATATCCATTGTCGATATTGACGACCGAGACATTAGAGGCACAGGAATTGAGCATACCCAGCAGCGCTGCAACTCCCCCGAAGCTTGCACCGTAGCCAACGCTGGTCGGCACAGCAATAACCGGGACGGAAACCAGCCCCCCCACAACGCTCGGAAGGGCACCTTCCATGCCGGCAACGACGATGATCACACTCGCATCGGCCAGCCGGTCGTGGCGATCGAGGAGCCGGTGCAGTCCGGCCACACCGACGTCATACAGCTCATCCGTCCGGTTGCCCATCACCTCCAGGGTCACGACGGACTCTTCGGCGACCGGGATGTCCGATGTGCCGGCTGAGACGACCATCACGGTGCCTTGTCCCCGTATGGTTGCATCCTTGATAATAGAAATGGCGCCGGATCGAGCGTGGAAGCGGGCGTCGGGAGCCAGTTCCCGGACGCATTCAAACGACGACGCGTTGCTCTTGGTGATCAGGACATTGTGCTCGTTCTTGAGCATCACCCGCAGGATGCCGGCTAGCTCCTCATCGGTTTTTCCGGCTCCAAAAACAACCTCGGGATAGCCCTGCCGGAGCGAACGGTGATGATCGATGTTGGCGAAGCCGAGATCCTCAAAAGGAAGTGTTCGAAGACGCGCCAACGCATCGTCCACGGACATCGAACCGTTTTTGTAGCCGTCCAGAATAAGTTTGATCTCGTCTTCAGTCATTCGCTTTTCTGTTTCCCGATGCCGGTTCGGCGGTCGACGGTATTCACTATACCCGTCGGACCGGTACCTTTGATCTCCAAAAAACTTGTGGCTTTCAAACCGGCGTGACAGCTATGTTGGACAATTGGCGAACCTTCGGGGACGGGCCCCGTTGGTCGCCACAGCCGGGAGGGCACGCTTGATCTGGGACAAACTAAAGATAACATTACAGATGATCAAGTTTGAACACACAGTGTTCGCACTTCCGTTCGCGCTGATAGCCGCATTGCTGGCCCAGGGGGGGCTACCCGGGGGCTGGCAGTTGGTCTGGATCGTCGGGGCAATGGTTGGAGCCCGGAGCGCGGCGATGACATTCAATCGTATCGTGGACTATACCTACGATCTGGAGAATCCCCGGACGAAGGGCCGGGCCCTGCCTGCAGGGACGGTGTCGATAAGCTTTGCGGTTGCGTTCACTGTCGCCATGTCGGCCCTGTTCGTCATCTCCGCCGGCCTGCTGAACCCATTGTGCTTCTATCTTTCCTTTCCGACCCTGGGCATCCTGTTCTTTTACTCTTATACAAAGCGATTCACATCACTGAGTCACATCGTCCTGGGGTTCGCTATCGGCCTGGCGCCGCTCGGCGCATGGTTGGCGATTCGGGGAAGTTTTGCGCTGGAGCCCATCATCCTGGGAAGTGCGGTGACACTCTGGATAGCGGGCTTCGACATCATCTATGCCTGCCAGGATGTGGATTTCGACCGGCAGGCCAGGCTCTTTTCGATCCCATCGCGATGGGGCACAGCCCGTGCGCTTCAGGTTTCCTCAGCTCTCCACATCGCAACGATCGGGCTGTTGGTCTTGATCGCAAACCTCAGCGGACTCGGATTGATCGCGTACAGCGGAATCGGCGCCGTTACGGCCATACTCTACTGGGAGCATCGCATCGTCGGTCCGGACGATCTCAGTCGGGTGAACGTCGCCTTCTTCAACCTGAACGGATACGTCAGCCTCCTGCTGCTGGCGGCGTTCGCAACCGACATCCTTATCACGTAAGGTGAGCGCCGCAGGTTTGCGGCACGGGGGTTCTTCGCTATGAAACGAATTGCATTCCTATGGATCACGCTGATCGCCTTCATGACGTTGATGGCCTCCGCTCTCGAACGCGAACCGCTCGAGCAATACAAGGCTCGCCGCCTGCGACTGGCGGCTGAAGTGGATGGAGCGGTCGTCCTGTTTGCCGCGCCTCCCCTGGATCTCGTCGAGTACCAGCAGGAGGACAACTTCTACTACCTGACCGGGTTCGACGAACCCAGCGCCATCCTCCTGCTGGATGCGACGGGGGACCAGGTGGAGGAGATCCTGTTTATCCCTGAACGGGACCGCAGCCAGGAACGCTGGACCGGAACGAAGTTGGGCCCGGGCGAAGAGGCCGAGCGTCGGATGGGTCTTACCACGGTTTCGGCCTTGGGGGAGTTTTCTTCGCGGCTCAAACGTGTCGTCGAGAAGAACGGCAAGGTCTACACGATGACCGAGCAGGAAGACAACGTGGCCGAGATCCGGAAGACGGCGCCCCGGAGCAGTTTCGAAGACATCGAGCCCATTATCGCCCGCCATCGACAAACAAAATCGGATACGGAGATTGGACTACTCGAAAAGGCGATCGATATCACGATGAAGGCCCACGCCGCAGCAGCCGGGGTGATCGCCCCCGGTGCAATGGAGTATGAAGTGGAGGCGGCCATCGAATACGAATTCCGGCGGAATGGAGCCGAAAGGGCCGGATTCCCTTCAATCGTGGGATCGGGGCCATACTCCACGATCCTGCACTACGACCGAAACATTCGCCGGATGGAATCGGGCGATCTCGTCGTGGCTGACATAGGCGCCGAATACAGTGGGTACACGGCGGACATCACCCGCACCTATCCAGTCAACGGGAAGTTCACCGCACGCCAGAGAGAGATCTATCAGATCGTGCTCGACGCCCAGAAGGCAGCCCTGGAACGTGTCAAGCCCGGCGCAACGATCGGGGGACGGGGCGAAAACAGCATCCATGCGGCGTCCCAGGGCTACATCCGGTCAAAAGGCTACGGGGAGTATTTCATCCACGGCACGAGCCACCATATCGGACTCGAAGTGCATGACGTCGGCCCGGTCAACCGCCCTCTCGAACCCAACATGGTGATCACGATCGAACCTGGAATCTACATCCCGGATGAAAACATCGGCGTCCGCATAGAGGACGACGTGCTGGTAACCGAAACGGGTTACATATTGCTGTCGGATTTTCCGAAAGAGATCGAGGAGATTGAAGCATTGATGGCAAGACGGCGGGGGCAGTAGGAAGGGGATAGCTGTCAGCTGTTAGCAAGCAGCGGGCAGCAAGCAGCGAGCAGCTAGGATCATGAGTGAATCCGTCACTCGCTGCCCGCTGCCCGCTGCCAGCTACAAGCTAATAGCCTTCACGATTCCCAGCAATTCGTCCTCTTCCTGCCTCGCTACGGTTCGCATGTCAAGGACGACGCGGTTGTCCTCCACACGAACGATGACTGCAGGGGTCGCGTTTCGGAAACGGCGTTCGGTTTCCGCTTCTGAAATTCCGTCGACCTGAACGGTCACGCCCCATGACGGCAGGGTTGCTTCCGGGGCCGAGCCACCACCAACCAGCGATGTCAGTTTCACAGGGGTCACGGTATCACCGGCTCGGCGCGCAAAGGCGGCGGCCCGGTCTTTCAGTTCGTCCTCACTCGCCAGGAGCATCCGCCACACTGGGATCTGGTTCACTTCCCCCTTCAGGTACGTCAACAGAACGATCTCGAGAACCGAGAGTGTGAGCTTGTCGGCGCGAAGGGCTCTGAACAGGGGGTTGGCTCGTATTCGCCCGATGAGGGCTTTTCGGCCGGCAATGATTCCGGCTTGTGGTCCCCCCAGCAGCTTGTCACCGCTGAAACAAACCACGTCGACACCGGCACGGATGCTGTCACCAACCATGGGCTCGTCCGAAACGCCGATGGGGTTCATGTCCACAAGGCAGCCACTGCCCAGATCCTCAAACGTCGTGACCCCACTCCGCCGGCCCAGGTCGGCAAACTCGTCCACGGAAGGTTTTTCGGTAAAGCCGATCACCCTGAAATTGCTGGGATGCACCCGAAGCAGCAGTCGCGTGTCTGGATTGATTGCAGCTTCGAAATCTCCGATTCGTGTCCGGTTGGTTGTTCCCACCTCCCTCAACACGGCACCACTCTTCTCCATCACGTCGGGAACACGAAACGAACCTCCGATCTCGACTTGCTCTCCGCGAGAAGCGATAACTTCACCGCCCTCCGCCAGCGAGTTAAGAACCAGCAACACGGCAAACGCGTTGTTGTTTACGACAATCGCGGACTCCGAACCCAGCAACTCGGCAAACAGTCTTTCCAGATGTGTATCCCGCTTACCGCGGGCACCCTCCTCGATCTGAAATTCCAGGTTCGAATAGCCGGAAGATACATCCTTGAGGTACGCGAGTGCGGCCTCCGGGAGAGGTGCTCGGCCGAGGTTTGTATGAAGAACGACGCCTGAAGCATTAATGACACGACGGAGCGACGGCCTCAGAAAGTCGTTGATCCTGTCTCGAAGTTCTGCCGCGATCGTCGAAGTCAACTCCTCCCTCGAAACGACCTCCTCGCCATCCAACAGACGCTTTCTCGTTTCGGCCAGTACTTCCTTGAGAAACCGTGCCACAAAGGGTTGACCCAGGATCGATCCGAAACCCGAAAGCTCAGGGGCAAGCAGAACGTCGTTGACCGGCGGAATCTGTTTCAGCGCTTCCATGCGGACTATTTCAGCACAGGGTATTTTGAATTACAATCGGTTCAGCCGCGAGCACTCGAAGTAGACCAGTTCTAAAGCAGGGCTGGGACAGAATGGCTCATGAATCGAATATTCAGGACATCCCTACTGGTTTTCTGCCTGGTCCTGCCGGCGGCACCCGCCCCGTTACAGGCCTGGCCGACTTCCCTGTACCCCGAAATCTTCAGAAACGCCAGAAAGGTGTTGCCGCCGCCGCTCAGCCGGCTGCTGGAAGACATGGAACCGCTGCTACGGCAGCCGTGCACGGCCGTGCGTGTTGAAGATGCAGTCGACCGTGCCATCGCCGAACTCTCCAAACGCGACGGCAGCCTCGAATTGGCTATCGGTGCGATTTGGGAGGCCGGGTGTGCGGCCGCGGCAATAAACGATCCGGGCATGGATACGTTCGTCGCAGCCCAGGGAAAGAAGTTCGCTGTCGTCTTTTACGGCTACCATGCCTCTATCCGGGACGGGAATCTCGCCAGGTATCTCGAAATACGCGCCGAAGAGCAGCAGAAGTTCTCCAGCCGCTTCGACCGGGCATCCGAGCTGCCGAGCCGAACCACCAGCGTCGAGTTGTCGCCGGAATTCGGTATGGCCTCGATTGCTTTTTCGCGAGCGGTGACGGATGTTGCCAACGTCTGGTTCCACATATGGACGAGCGTCAACGGGGCGATCAATTAGAACCACCCTGCCTTTCAACAGAAGGAGTTATAAGTTGAACCGAATCGAGCGCGCATTGATCAGCGTTTACGACAAACGCGGCATCGTGGACTTCGCCCGGGGGCTCGCCGACCTTGGAGTGGAGGTCCTGTCGACCGGGGGGACCGCGACGTTGCTTGCATCCGAGGGCGTCGTTGTCCGGGACGTGGCTGATGTCACCGGCTTCCCGGAGATGCTTGACGGACGAGTCAAGACGCTGCACCCAAGGATCCACGGCGGCCTTCTGGCGCGGCGCGGCGATCCGGCTCACATGCGTCAGATCGACGAACATGAGATCCGGACTATCGACCTGGTATGTACCAACCTCTACCCTTTTGTGGAGACCACGCGGCGCCCTGGAGTAACCTTCGAAGAAGTGATCGAAAATATCGATATCGGCGGACCGTCGATGATCCGGGCGGCAGCCAAGAATTTCCCCGACGTTGCAGTTGTGACGAGCCCGGATGACTACGATTCCATCCTGGAACAACTGCGGGATGGGAACGGTATTCTGCCGCAGGATCGATTGTTTGCTCTGGCTCAGAAGGCTTTCCTGCATACAGGTCAATATGACGGTGAGATCGCTCAGTTCCTGTCCGAAGTCAAACACGGCCAGGAGGGATTCGAGCTTCCTGGAGAGACCGGCTTCCCACAACGTTTGTTCATGAACTTCGAAAAGCTGTCTGAGCTGCGGTATGGAGAGAACCCCCATCAGAGGGCCGCCTTTTACGCATGGGGGGCCGAACCGCGACACGGTCTGGCAGCCACCGAGCAGCTTCAGGGCAAAGAACTCTCATACAACAACCTTGTAGACCTCGCGGCAGCGTGGGCCCTGATTCACGAATTCAACGAGCCGGCGTGCTGCGTCGTGAAACATACGAACCCGTGCGGTGCCGCGACTGCCGACGACCTTCATCACGCGTACCTGAAGGCTTACCAGGCGGACCCCGTTTCGGCTTTCGGCTCGATCATCGCCGTCAATCGTGTCCTGGATCAGGCAACCGCGGAGGAGATGTCCAAACTCTTCGTCGAAGCGATTATCGCTCCGGAAATAGATCCGGCTGCGAAGGAAACCTTCTCAAGGAAGAAGAACTTGAGGGTGTTGGAAGCAAAGGGGTCTGATCACGCCGGGGGAATCTCTGGTCTGGAGGTCAAGCGGGTTTCCGGAGGAATACTTCTTCAGGAATCGGACGTCTCGAATGAACTTGAGGGATCATCGATCAAAGTCGTTACATCACGCAAGCCATCCGATGATGAGTGGAGGGACCTTCGGTTTGCCTGGAAGGTGGCCGAACACGTGAAATCGAACGCAATCGTCCTGGCAACGGACGGAAAAACAACCGGTGTCGGAGCCGGTCAGATGAGTCGCGTCGATGCGGTTCGCCTCAGTGTGGGGAAGGCACGACCCACGGCCGATGGATGTGTTCTCGCCTCGGACGCCTTCTTTCCATTCCGGGACGGTATCGACGAAGCAGCGAGGGCCGGGGTCCGGGCCGTCATTCAGCCTGGAGGGTCAAAACGGGATGGGGAGGTTATCGAGGCAGCCGAAGAACACGGGTTGACCATGGTTTTTACGGGAGTCCGACACTTCAAACATTAGGAGCGAACAGCGGGCAGCAATCAGCGAGCGGTCGGGGTTCGAATCCCATCTTCGGCATGATTCGCGGAAAGAGCGGAACACAGGATACGCGGTTGACATCAAGCCGGTCGATTTGCTCCGTCCACCTAAACACGGTTTCCAGGGCATTTGGCGCCGTCGCCAATCCACGGCGCTGACGTGCCGCCAGATTCCGGCAAAGCCTTGTGCCGATGAGACTTGACTGGCCGACACCACGCGGACAGAATGGTCGTCACGGAAAGATCTTGGTAGACGGTGCGGCCATGTCCGGCGCAGGAAACGCAAATTGGCACTGTCCGCCTATACAACGTCAGCCGGACATGAGGATGCGGGAGGCGATCACATGAGCGACATCCCTGAAGACCAGCTTCGTGGCCTCCGGTCGCTGAACGATCAGGGCGTTCAATACTTGGTCATCGGTGGCTACGCCATGAGGCACTACGGATCGGGGCGTGAAACGTTCGACGTCGACTTGCTGGTGAACAACAGTAGGCGGAATGCCGGCGTTCTTTTCGACGTGCTCACGACGTTCTTGGGCCATCAGCCTGCGTTCACGCGAGAGGATCTTGAGAAACCGAACAAGAAGGTTACTCCCCATTGGACCGACTATGCCTATCTCGACATTCTGACGTCTGTGGACGGCCTAGACTTCACTAACGCTTTTCGCAGACGAGAACAGGCGATAACGGGCGGCCTGGTAATACCAGTGATATCGCTACTGGACCTCTTGTTCATCAAAAAAAGGGCGTCACTTGATCCTAAACGGCATGAGAAAGAAGAGGCAGACATCGCGTTCATTGAGCAGAGACTGTCGAATCAGAGCTCCGTTGGCCCGATCCGGTCCAGTTCCTCTCCCTCGTCCCCCAGTTGGTCGCCATCAACGGAACTCGAAACATGAAATGTCCGAAGTGCCGTTTGGAGAATCCACCTTCTGCTCAAAGATGTGACTGTGGATACGATTTCGAGTCGGGAGAGATGAAGAGATCGTATCTGAAGGACGCTAGAGTTCCCCAGATTCGACCCTGGGTCCGGTTCTTCGCAAGATCACTTGATCTATTCCTCTGGAACGTCGTTTGCTGGACCTCGCTTCGCATCGTTGTTCTCGGTTCAGCTCAAGCGGCATCTCTCCTTTCATCGCTGGTGTTTGGCATCGCATTTTCCTTTTCGTGGATTTTCATCGAAGCGCTTCTCCTATCCAGCGTTGGGAGCACACCAGGCAAGTGGCTGCTTAAGGTCACACTCAGACGAAAAGATGGTACCGTCCTGCCCCGGTCCCAGGCTCTTGCCCGTTCGTTTCAGGTCTGGTGGCAGGGCCAAGCGGGTAACGTTCCCGGGATGAATCTTGTAGCGGAACTGCTCGCCTACCAGTCATTGCGGTCTGATAGCATCACGGCCTGGGATCGACGCTGCGATACCATCGTGATACATGGGGAGATCGGACCGGTTCGAGCAATCAGTGCGGCAGGATGTTTTGTGATCCTATTCTTCTTGGGCATCGCAGTGGGTGTGTGAAGTGTAAGCGAATCCCGTCAGGGCCGGCCAACAAGCGGCTGCACCTTACGGCTGCCACAGTGTTTCTTGCTTTTCAAAGGAGTGGCCGCCGCAGGTGAGCCAGAACGTTGTGCGAGAGAAGAATGGGAAGACAGATCCAAAACTATGTTTGGAGAAGCCAAGACCGAACGACGATGATCCGGGCAAGAAGGCATGAATATACGATCCCACAGCAAGAACGAGGAAGCAACTTACGGTGGCAGCTAGAACCAAGTTCAATTCGCGAGACTTGATGGAACTGGCCATTGAGGTCATGCGCCAGTCTGTGCCCGAGCCTCGGACTGATGGAAAAGTCGATCCGAAAGTGGGTGCGGTGTTGTACAAGCCCGACGGCACGATTGAGACCGCTTGCCGAGGAGAGCTTCGACACGGCGATCATGCGGAGTTCACGCTTCTCGAACGGAAGAACCTGCGCAACAACCTGGATGGTTCGATTTTATTTGCGACACTGGAGCCTGCGCGAAGGGCGCGCGGAAGGATGCGAAACTGTCTTGCGCGGAGCGCATCTTCTTGGCCCGCATCAAGGAAGTTTGGGTCGGAATTCAGGACCCTGACCCGACCGTTGCACGCAAGGGCATCGGGTACTTGGTACGCCAGGGTGTAACTGTGCACATGTTCGACCGTGACCTTCAGGAGATCATCGAGAAGGAGAACAAGGAGTTCCTCGAGCAGGCGACGGAACGGGCTGTTAAGATTGAAGAAGAACCGGGAAAAGTCGCTCTTTCTCCACTGGAAAACAGGCTGCCGACGGCAGAACTTGGGAACTTCTCTGATGACGCTTTGGAAACGTACTGTCAGAGAGCAAAGATCGCGGATGCCGTCGGTTCTGATACATTCAATCGGCGTCTTCTCCGGCAAGGCCTTCTAAAGGAAGAAGGTGGCGTTCTGGTTCCGACGGGATTCGGATTCCTTCTGTTCGGTAGAGAGCCACGGACGGTTATGCGGCAAGCGGGTTTGTTTGGTCTTATCCATTACCCTAGTGGTCAATCGGAACGCCGCGAGTTCGATGAGCCAGCAGTAATAATCCCCGACCAGGTTGAGAAATGGCTCAAGGATAAGCTTCCCAATGTATTTGACCGGGACCAAGCCCACCGGCAGGAACGCCCGGCTCTGCCATTTGAGATGGTTCGCGAGGCAGTGGCTAACGCACTCATACATCGCGATTACAGTATTGATGGTGCTAAATGCCAGATCGTGGTGACCGAGGACACTATTGCGGTTCGAAGCCCCGGCGAACCACCGTCGCCGATCACCTTGAAGCAGCTTCAAGACTTCAGCGCTCCTATGCTAAGCCGGAACCCCGAACTCCACTTCGTGTTCGCGCGTATGGGCATGGCGGAAGAGCAGGGCCTCGGTCTGGCTTCGCTTCGAGATCGGGCAAAGGAACTCGGTCTACCCCGGCCACGATACACTTGGGATGAGCCATATCTTGTTCTTACGCTGTACCGGTCAGCGGATGGCGCGACAAAGGCTCTTGGCGAGGACACTCTCAAGGCCCTGAGCAAGTCGGAGAGGAAGGGCTGGCAGTGGCTTGCCGCTCGTGGCAAGGCAAAATCTGGCGAATATGCCAAGGCCATGGGTGTTGAGGCAAGGACTGCGCGGCGTCACTTTGGGCATTTTGAGGCGCTCGGACTTGTGAGAAAGACCGGTTCCGGCCCTTCCCAGCGATACGAGGTGACATAATGCATAGGCGGACATCGACCCGGACAAAATATCCGGATAGGTATCGTCATGATGGGCCGAAGCGGCTATGCGGACATCTATCCGGACAGAATGTCCGGGTAAGGACCGAAGAAGAGGTCAACAGAAGATCGTCACTGCCGAAGACGTGCTCCCGCTCGTCGCGAACATAGCGGGCAAGCCGCAGGAGTACTTTGCTTGCCCAACCAAGCTTTGTGCAGCCGACGCCAAGGACGGCGCGGCTGAAGGCTGGAGTTAGGCCTATGAACAGCGAGTGAGGGTCCATGGTGAAAAAGGCTAGACTGACAAAACAGATCGGGGAGGAGGTGTTCAGTGATGGAACACAGTGGACCGTTCATCACGGCAAACTCAAACGTGGCAAGGGTCACCCTGGCAAGAACCAACACTCATTCCAAGTCCTTGGTGAGAAACTCCCCTATTCGGCTCTGGCCAAAGTCAAGAAGCACGTCCTGAGCCTGGGTCACAAACCAAAGGGTGTTTACGTCGCTCACGACTCGATGGGTTGCCCGCGTTACATCGGAAGGGGAAACGTCTTTCAGCGTCTTGAGAGCAGGAAGAAAGCTCAAACGTTGGCACAGAAGGGTACTTCTCCTTTTACTTGGTCTCGGAAAAGAAGCACGAGCGCAAAATCGAAACTTTGCTCATACGGGCTGCCGGCTTTCTGCTTGAGTTCAACGAGAAGAAAAAGCGAGTTGGAATCTCGCACGGGAACATCCGCGACTACGAAGCAGGCACACTATTTCATGAGCGGCATTACAAAAAGGGAAAGAAGGCCTAAGGCGATGAACCCGCCGCAACAGATTCAGCGCCGCTCCCCGTTGACCGTTGCGCCTTGGGATGAACCGGCAAGAACATTCAGCTGGCGTCGCGGGTTATCGCCGAACCGTCCGGGGGACCGACTACACTGTCAGGTTGTAAGTCATTAGCTTACCCGACCGTCAGCGTAAACTGATCTAGCTCTAGCTACCGAAGTTGGGGATTGCTCTCAATAAACGCTTCGCTTCGTTACCAATCCTGATAGCAAATGATACCCGGAGGGTTCGAGTCCTACCTGCGGCCCGCTATCTCCCCCCCCTTTCCGTTCGAAAACGTCTAAAAAAGCGTGGAGCTCACGAATCAATCAATGAAGAATGGATTGAATCGACTTATAATGAACAGAATTCACGTTGAAATCTGAGCTGGTCGTTATGGATGGAATATGAAGAAGAGGTTTGTTGGACTGTTGCTTGGTGCTTTGATGACGTCACCGCTGGCGGCACAAACCCAGGAAGAATCCGGAGTCGCTGACGCTTACTATCACTTCGCCAAGGCCAGGTCTCTGGACGGCAGCGGACAGTGGGAAGAGGCCATCGAGGAGTATCAGAAGGCACTGGAGTTGGATCCAACCAACTCGGTGATTTACTCGGAGATGGCAACGACGTATTACCGCCATCGCCAGGTGGATGAAGCAATCGAATACGGCCAACGTGCTGTTCGGGCTGATGAGGACAACCTGGATGCCCACGAGCTCCTCGGCAGCATCTACACGAACATGCTCAGCAACGCGGGCGCGGGGGGGACGGTGGCGCCCGAAATGATCGACCGGGCGATCGAGGAATTTGAACAGATCGTAAGGATCGACCCCAACGAACGGCAATCCTACCTCATGCTGGGACGCCTCTACCGGTTTAAGAACGACCCGGAGAGAGCCGCCCAGGTCTACCGGGATTTTCTCGAGATCCAGCCTGGCTCAGAAGAGGGTGCGATCTCGCTGGCTGAACTCCAGATGGACGCGGGCAACGTCCGAGAAGCAGTGGAAATCCTCGCCAAATTCACCGAGGAACAGCAGGCGTCCCAGGCAGCATTGTCGACCCTGGGCGAGGCCTACTCTCGTCTCGAAGAATTCGACAAAGCAGCCGACACCTACGAAAAAGCTCTTGTACTCGACAGGGACAACGTCGATCTGCTTCGGGCGCGGGCCCAGTCCCTGTTCTTCGCCGACCGGCTGGAGGAAGCCGCCGGAGGGTACCGCCAGTTGTTGGAATCCGAACCGGAAGACGCCCTTGCCATGATGCGGCTCGGGCAAATATACCGGCAGCAGATGAAGTTCGAGGCGGCACGGGAACAGCTCCAGAACGCCAGCCGTCTTGTTCCCGAAAGCTCTGAGATCCACTTCAACCTGGCACTGGTAGATCGGGATGATGGCCGATTCGCCGATTCGCTCGAAGGCATCGAAAAACTGCTCGAAGATACTGAACGGCCCAATGCACGCTACACCCGGGCCGAACGGCAGAATCGCCGTGTGTTCCTGACCCACGTTGCCATCATCAATACCATGCTGGAGCAGTTCGATGGTGCGGTGGCCGCGTTCGATCAGATAAACAGCATGGATACGGACCCCGACGGGACTGTGGACTCCTACATCGTCGACACGTATCGAACCGCGAAGGATCTGGGTCGGGCCGCCGAACGAAACGGGCAGGCACTGGAACAGTTTCCGGATAACCGCCAACTGCAACTCCAACACGCGGACATCATCGCCGAGCAGGGTGAAGTAGAAGCGGGTATCACAGCTCTTCGCGAGATGACAACAGATGGCGAAGAGGACCTTCAGATCTACTCGGCCATGGTCGGAATATTGCAGCGGGAAAAGGACTATGAAGCGGCGCAAGACGTCTTGAACGAGGCGAAGGAGCATTTCAACGAAGACGATCAGGTTCATTTCCTGCAGGGCGCACTTTACGAACAGCAGAAGGACTACGATGCGGCTGAGGAAGCGTTCCGACAGGCACTGGAACTCGATGCCGACAATCCTGCGGTTTTGAATTATCTCGGATACATGCTCGCCGACAACAACACGAAACTGGACGAAGCCCTCACGATGATCCAGACGGCCGTGGAAACCGACCCGATCAACGGGGCCTATCTCGACAGCCTCGGCTGGGTCTACCACCGGCTCGGACAGATGGAGTTGGCTGAACGTTTCTTGAAACGGGCGCTGCTGTTTGCGGCCAGCGATCCAACGATTCACGAACATCTGGGTGATGTTTATGAAGAGACGGGCCGGGTCGACGAGGCACGCGCCGAGTATGAGAGGTCAGTCGAATTGGCGGAAGATCCGGAAGAAAGACACAAGGTTCAGAAGAAACTGGACGATTTACGGTCCGGCAGGGCGCGCTAGGAGCCTCGGCGGCAGGTCTCTACCCCGCCTTTCTCACCGGTTGTCTGCACTGAGGCCGGAATATCCATCATTAACCAGCGTTACGTTTCGGTCATTGGCTCCGGCCGAATTTACGTGACGCTCCTATTCTTGATGTGAACTCTTTAGCTCCCAACAGTGTCATAAAGAAAAGCGAGCAAACGCCTGGCGTTCGGTCGGAGGATTTCGTCGTGGACGAAGCCGGATTCGAGGCGGAGGTGCGGAAGCACAGGCCGTTTCTGATGAAGATCGCGGTCGCATCCACGCGCAACGTCGCCGATGCGGAAGACATCGTTCAGGAAGCGTTGATGCGCGGCCACCGGGGGCTCGGAAAGTTCCGTGGCGACTGCCCGTTGCGCACCTGGCTGGCGCGGATCGTCGTTCGGGTGTCGATCAATCACCGGCGGAGCTTCGTGCGCATGATCAAACGGTTGGCGTCATTCAGTGATCTCGACCGTGAGGACGCGACGGGAAAGACGACCTCTTTCGATCCGGTCGATCCGTCAGATCGATTCGATCGCGAAGCGTTGCTCGATGTCGAAAAACACGTTAAGAGGCTGCCTGATGAATTTCGTGTGCCGTTGTTGATGCTGGCGGGAGAAGGCATGACGATTCCGGAGATCGCGGCCATTCTGGAGATTCCCGAGGGAACGGTCAAATCCAGGATTTTTTACGGGCGGAAACGCCTGAAGAGAGCTTTGAGACTATGACCGACGACTGCAAGCTGATGGAATCCAACCTGGAGGATTTCCTGACAGACCAAGTCGACCTGGAAACGAAGGGTCGTATCGAACAGCACCTCGACACCTGCGAACGCTGTCGAGATGAAGTGGCCGGGTACGAGGAAGTGGACCGCCGCATCGGTGTGTATTTCGATCGTCAGGTGGCCATCGCTCATGCCGCTGGGCATCCCCAGATTCGCGTCGGAAGACTTGCGACTGCCGCGGTAGTGGCAGGTGTTGCGGCAGTCGCCCTCGTCCTGTGGCTCCCCGGTTCATCAGACATTCCCACTGGGGGCGTACCCCTGGCAGCCGAAGTTTCCGTCCCAATTGATGCTGTTGTGGATGAGGTAGCGAAAGCGACTGACCTGCCGGCACCGGTAAGGGCGAAGCCATCCACCGCAACACCCGGAGAAGATCCATCCGCAGCCACAACGACCACCGATGCGGTTTCGCCCGGCCTGACATTCTCGGTAACCGACACCGCCGGCTATTCCTACGCCCTGTCGGACTTTCGAGGATCGGTGCTGGTTATGGCCGTATTCAACGACCAATCGCCGGGCACAGCAGTCTTCCAACAGGCGTATGAAGCGCTCGGGTCGACCCAGAACCTGCGATTCCTCGGGGTGACCCTCTCTCCTAAAACTCAACCGGATGGAGTCACCTTCCCAGTCATGCTCAACCGCGGCTCGACACTCCTGGACACACCCGCGGGAGCATTCGTGGTCGTCACATCCGAAGGTGACGTCCATCACAGGGGCTCCCTCGAAGACGATTCTCTGCTCACCAGCCTCAGCGTAGCGCTACGGGAATTGGGCATCCGTTAGAGCACTAATTCATACAGCACAACTTCCGATCGATCGTTTTCAACACGAAGACACGAAGAACACGAAGGAGATTTGTGGAAAGGGAAACAAGAACCTCCAATCTCTTCGTGCCCTTCGTGTCTTCGTGTTGAAGATCCAATCCGAACCGGTCTCGATGAGGTCACTCCTCCAGTCGGATGAGATCCTCATACGTCTCTCTACGGCGGATGACGGTGAAGCTGTCGCCGTCGACCAGGACTTCGGGGGGGCGGGGGCGAGAATTGTAGTTCGAAGCGAGGCTGAAGCCGTAGGCGCCGGCACTCATGATTGCCAGCAGGTCGCCGGCTTCGAGTCGTTCCATCTGGCGGTCCTGGGCGATGAAGTCCGACGATTCGCAGATCGGGCCGACGACGTCGACGACTTCTGTTTCCCGCCCGGGTCGTACCGGCATCAGATTGTGGAAGGATCCGTAGAGCGCAGGACGGAGGAGATCGTTCATGCCCGCATCGACAATCGCAAACTGCTTGGGCCCCTGGCTCTTCTTCAGGAGCACCCGCGACAGAAGAACTCCTGCGTTCCCGACGATGACACGACCGGGTTCGAGAACAAGCGTCAGGCCGAGGCCGGCCGTGGCCCGGCGAACGGCTTGTCCATATGCTTCCGGGGACGGCGGCTCTTCGTCGGCGTAGGGGATCCCGAGCCCACCGCCGAAATCAAGATACCTCAGACCGAAACCATCCCGCCCGAGATCGGCGGCGAGCCCGGCGATACTGGCAAGGGCTTCCTCGAATGGGGCCAGTTCCGTAATCTGAGAACCGATGTGACATCCCACTCCGACGATGTTGATCCCCGGCATCCGGCGGGCGTCCTCATACAGGCCTCTCGCCTCCGACAGAGGAATTCCGAACTTGTGATGCCTGAGGCCGGTTGAAATGTAGGGATGGGTTCGTGGATCAACATCCGGATTCGTGCGAAACAGCACGGGAGCAATCGTCTTCTGTTCCGCGGCAACTCGAGAGATCAACTCGAGTTCGGAATAGGATTCGACGCTGAAGAACAGAATGCCGGCCTCCAGGCCGGAGCGAATCTCAACCGGGGTCTTCCCGACGCCCGAGAAGATGACTCGATCCGGCGAAGCACCCGCCTGGAGGACACGGAAGAGTTCCCCCCCGGACACGGCCTCGAAGCCCAGACCCCAATCGGCCAGGCGGCCGAGGACGGTCTGGTTCGAATTGGCTTTTACCGCGTAGCAAACCAGATGTGGCGTGTCCGCAAAAGCCCCGTCAAAAACATCCACATGACGTTTGAGAGTCCTCTGGCTATACACATAGACGGGGGTGCCGACTTTGCTTGCGATGGTCGATAGCGGAACCTCCTCGCAACAGAGCTCACCTTCACGATAATCGAAGAAATTCATCGGAGGGCATTATAGGATAGCGGGCAGCGAACAGCGAACAGCGAGCAGCGGGCAGCAGGGAGCCAGGGGAAGGTCCGACTCGCCGGAGCTTCTCGCTTCCAGCTACTCACTGCCAGCTACTCGCTACGATCGGCAGCGAGGCCCCAAAAAGCCCGCAAGAACAATCTCGCGGGCTCCCGTTTCGGCTACATTGGTACCAACTCAATCATGCATGCCGCCGCGTCCTCCCCGACGCTGTTTTCCGTCTCGTTCCCGCTCCCGCTCCAGCCAGCTCTCGTAGAGTGCACGCTGGTCATCGTTCAGCATCGCACGGATCTTCTCGCGCGAGTCAGCTCGCAGCGACCGGTATTCGGGCCGGGTTCGCGCCTGCAACTCGCGGTATCCTTCGCGAGCACCCTCCAGGATCGCCGACATCTGCTCATTCTGATCGGAACTCAATCCCAGATACTCTTCAAAACTCTGGCGCTCTCTGTTCCGGCCTCGACTGCGATCACGATCGCCGTCGGTGCGGCGCTCGGTGTCCAGAACACCATTACCCTGGACATTCGTTTCATAGGCATTGGTCAGAACCACGCCTGCCAACATCCCGACAAGAAACACTGCAAGAACCAGCAGCTTCGCCTGGAGAGTCCGTGTCATCGCAGGTCCTCCGCCAGAGTGATCTCCAGAAACAGATCATCACCTTCGGGCACGTCTGCATCCTGGTAGAGCCACGTGTCGGTTGGCGTCGAATCCTCGGCCAGGTAGGCATCGACAATGCCTTGCTCCGGCATCTGGGGATTCACCATCTGAAGACCCGCTATGACCAGGAGAATCGCGGTGGCAGCCGCGACGACCGGTCGCGCGAAGCCCGGCACGTACTCCCAGACAGCCGTCGCCGGACGGGCCACCGGCTGAATTCTCGCCATCACCCTGCGGGCGAAGTCTGAATCCGGAACGAAGACACGTCGTCGTTCCTCTTCAACAAATTTCTTTGGAAGAAAATCACTCATGGTCATTCCCTCTATAGGTGCACTCTGCCGTCAGGCGTAATCGTCTCGAAGTATCTCGGCCAGTTTCTTTCTGGCTCGGTAAAGACGAATCTTGACGTTCGACTGGCTGATTCCCATCATCCCGGAAATCTCCTTGATGGACAACTCTTCGACCGCCTTCAACATCAGTGGAATCCTCAACTTAGCGTCGAGTGTTTCCACAGCTGCCCTCACGTTCTCGTAAGAATCATATTTCGGTCGGTTCGGCGCCATCGGCAACGCACCCAATCCCTCGACCGCTGCCTTTTCGCGACGAAGTTTCCGCAACCGATCGTAACAAACATTGATCGTGACCCGGGATACCCACCCGGCTACGTTTTCGTCGGGACGAACCTGCGAGATCTTCGAAAAGAACCGCGCAAATGCGTCCTGAGCCAGATCCTCCACGTCCTCGCGACGTCTGAAAAACCGGCTGGCCAGCCTGAACACCATGGGTGCCAGTTGGGAAACCAATTCCTCTTGTGCCGCAGTGTCGCCGCGTTGGGCGCGGACGATCAACTCGCGATCGAGATTCATTAATAAAATACGTCGCGTAGACGCAAAGCGTTACCTATTTTTTACAATGTAGGAAGGGGTGAGTCGCGAATCCGCGAGTTGGACCCTGGCCAGGCCTACCCTCGAACACCCCTCCAGCCCGTCAAGCCGTTTTGGCGCACCAGAGACGGTAGAGTAGGGGAGGACGCGAAGAGCGACCTCCCCCCTCGTCGCACC
>CAZOZZ010000065.1:0-20580 GCA_964584435.1 uncultured Solibacteraceae bacterium
GTGCGAACTGTTCCTGGTGGAAATTCCTCAGCGCTTCCGAGGCAATCTTCTCGATGGTCGATGGATAGCCGTGCGATGGTCTATGCAGCGGGTGGGTTCCATAAATGAGTTCGTTGAATTCCCAGCCGGCGAGAACCTGAGGGCGATCCTGGATACTTCGGATTTCCGCCAGGGTCCGCTCGCGCTCTTTCTCAACGGCTTCTTCGGCAAAGGCTGGGTTCATGAGAATGTCACCGACGAGATCAAGTCCGAGGTCGATGTCCTTGCTCAACACTTCGAGAAAGGCCGCCACCCGCTCGTGGGATCCATCGCATTCGATGGCGCCCCCGACCGACTCAATAGCGTCGGCAATCTCGAGTGACGATCTTGTCTTCGTCCCCTCGTCGAGCAGGCGGCTCACCATTACGGCCGATCCGGCAAGATCTTCCGTCTCGTTCCTGGCACCAGTCAGGAGGTTGAGGCTGAGAGAAATCGCCGGAATCGTCGAGTTCTCGACCAGCAGCACACGAAGACCGTTGTCGAGGACATGCCTTTCAGTAGCAAACGAGCGCTGCTGACGGGGGGGGGTGCTCGGCGTGCGGCGCGATTGCTTCAATTTTCGTCTCCCTGCACGTCTTCCTGGAGCATCCATGCTACCGTTCGGTTCTTTTCGCCGAGGTACCGCCTGCAGACATCGGCAACCTGTGCGGAGTCCACCGCGGCAATTCGCGACAGATAGGTGTCCACGTATCCCAGGCCGCACAATGTCTCGATCTGGCCCAGGAGTATCGCCTGGTCCAGAGTTCTTTCCTTGGAGAGCACGAAGTGAGCTTCAATCTGGTGCTTCGCACGTTCCAGTTCGTGCTCACTCACTCCATCCGCAGCGATGCTCTGGAGTTCGTCGAAAATGCTGGCCTCGATGGCGGCAGGTTCATGGTCTCCGCGGCTTTCACAGCGAATGTGAAAAAGCGTCGGATCGGACGCCTCGCCGTAGTCCGCACCGACGAAGGTGGCGGACTGATCAGTATCCACGAGTCGCTGATAGAACCTCGACGACTTACCCTCCGTCAAGATGACCGACAGTACCTGGAGGGGGAATGAATCTTCATGCCCGACGCGTGGCGTGTGGTAGGCGATGGCGAGTCTCGGAACGTCGGACCGCCAACGAAGGGTGATTCGCTTTTCTCCCAACTGCTCGGGCTCGGAGATTTGAACCGGATCCGAGGGTGAACCGGCCGGAATCGACCCAAAGGCCTCCTCGGCCCGGTCCAGAGCCTGTTCGACGTCGAAATCCCCAACAAGCACGAGCGTCGCGTTGGCGGGGTTATAAAACCGCCGGTAGTAGGCCTGCATTCCCTCACGGGTAGTTGCCTCCAGATCCTGGAGCCAGCCAACAACGGGATTTCCATAAGGATGGCGTCTGTAGGCCGTCGCCTGAAGCTCCTGCATCAGCAGCCCCCAGGGTTGGTCGAGCCCCGTTTTCAATTCCTCGATAATGACCCGTTTCTCGGACTCGAACTCGGCCGGATCGAAGACCGTGTTGACCATCCGATCGGCCTCCACCTCTAAGGCCTTCTCCCAGCGGTCGGCGGCAAAATTGAAGTAATATGCCGTGAAGTCATAAGAAGTAAAGGCGTTATTGTTACCACCGTTCTTGAGGGTCAGTAAGTCAATTTCCCCTTTTCCGAGCTTTTCCGTACCTTTAAACAGCATGTGCTCGAGAAAGTGCGAGCGGCCCGTCTGGCCGGTATCTTCGTTACGGGCGCCGACGCGATACCAGATCATGGAGCTGACAGTCGGCGAGGCATGGCTCTCCCTGGCCAGCAGCACCATCCCGTTATTCAGGACCCGCCGGTGAACGTCTGCGGTCGTGAGAATGGAAGAACTTGCAAGCAACGACATTTTCAGCTCTTATTATACGAAGATTCGCCCACGCGATGGTTTAGGAATCGTGGCATCTCGACTGGAAATTAGTATTTGAAACTACCACAGCGACCCACGGGTGTCAAACTGTAAACCCTTAATGTTAGTGTAGCTTACAGTCATCTATCGTGAATGTACAGACCAGTCGGCGGCGTGTGGGCGGCGGGCTTTTCGTCTCGATGACGACCCTGCCGGTTCTCTGGGTTTTGGTCTTCGGCGGGGCTCTGCCGCCGACACTGCCTGGCCAGCGCAAGATCCGGGTGGATCTCGTTTCGGTGAACGTCTCGGTTCTCGGACCTGAACAGCGCGGTGTTCGCGACTTGAGTTTGGACGACTTCGTCCTCCTGGAAGACGGAATCCCCCAGAGGATCATCGGTTTTGAAGAGGCTTTGCAGCCGTTTCAACTGGTTCTGATCGTTGCCCCAACTTCGAGTGCCGCGCTGAACTCCATATATGAGTCTCGGGCACAGGAACTCGGCGCCACCCACACGCTAAAATACTATTCGCGTAGTATATCTGCACCAGCGGATTTTCGCAGGATCGACATTCAAATGCGGTCACCGAGACTTAGCGCCCACGCAAGGCCCGAATATTTCGCCCGGCAGGAATCAGTGCCCGAATGATCTCTGCGATCACTCTTTCGCCCCAAAACGTCGAAGAATGCTTCGCGACACTGGGTATTTCGCAACGTTTCGACCACTTCGAGGCATCACGCATCGACCCTGACAAGGTAGTTTCGCCGGCAGGCTTCTTCACTTTTCCAACCCCTCGTGACAACTCTGAGCTCTCTATCCTGGGTCTGAGACGCCTTGTGGGGGTGGAGCCCGGCCCATCGCCGTCTTTCCACCGCCACCCCTGGTATCTCGAGGAACCATTCGGCGATACCTTCTGCAAGCCTGGCTGGCACTCCATCGCAATGAATGTGACCGCCGACAGCGTCGGGGAACCGATTCAATACGCGGATCGGCTGAAGGAACAGCAGCTCTATCTGGCATCGGCCATCGAGGTTGTGCTCATGTTGTTCCTGCACTTCGCAAACACCGGCAAGCGGCTTCTAAGCAACTGTCACACATGGACTTACAATAGAACGAAGGAGGGAAGATTCGTTACTGTCGGGGCGTTTGGCCGAAACGGAGTCTTCGTATCGAGCCATGAGGTGGGATATCAGAGCAGGGGGTTGGGGATCTGCCCGAAGATCGGTCCGCACAGGGACTCCCAGCCGTAACTAGCGTATAAGAGTGGGCGAATTCGGCAATCGCCGCCTGTGGACAATCGTCCGGTCACAACCGGACTCGGTCACGCATTCCCCCGACCTCCCAGACGGATCCGAAGCTTCGCACGCTCGAGGGCCGCCAGGGCGCGGGGATAATCGACGTCATCGCCTCCGCCGGAAACGAGTTCTTCCGCGCGTCCGAGTGCCTCGGTAGCGCGTACCACGTCGAGTTCCGCCGATGGTTCGGCGACATCCGCAAGGACGCGGATCTCATCGTCAAATACTTCTACGAAGCCTTCGGCAATTGCGATCGAATGTTCCTTGTTTCCCTGACGATAGGAAAGCTCGCCGACCGTAAGCTGGGAGAACAGGGGCGCATGTCCCGGTAGCAGACCCAGGTAGCCCTGCTGACCGGGCACCTGGACCTCGTCGACTTTTTCGTGAACCAGGGCCCGTTCGGGCGTGACAACTGTGAGGTCTAAAAGCTCGTTGGCCATCTACGCCCCCGTCTTCATCGATTCAGCCTTTTCCAAAACCTCGTCGATCGTGCCGACCATATAAAAGGCCTGCTCAGGAATGTCATCGTGCTTACCGTCGACGATCTCTTTGAAGCTTTTGATGGTGTCGGCGACCTTCACGTACTTGCCCGTCATTCCCGTGAACTGCTCAGCCACGAAGAAAGGCTGGGACAGGAAGCGCTCGATCTTGCGGGCACGCGCGACGGCAAGCTTGTCTTCCTCGGACAGTTCGTCGATACCAAGAATCGCGATAATATCCTGCAGGTCTTTGTATTTCTGGAGGACGGTCTTGACCTCGCGTGCAACTGAGTAGTGTTCCTCTCCCACGACACGAGGATCAAGAATCCGGGAGGTCGATGCCAGCGGATCCACGGCCGGATAAATTCCCCTTTCCGCGATCGGGCGTGAGAGGTTGGTTGTGGCATCGAGGTGGGCAAACGTCGTGGCTGGGGCCGGATCGGTATAGTCGTCGGCAGGAACGTAAATGGCCTGAACCGACGTAATGGAACCTTTCAGAGTCGAGGTGATCCGCTCCTGCAATTCTCCCATCTCGGACGCCAGGGTCGGCTGATAACCCACCGCGGAGGGCATGCGGCCGAGCAGTGCCGACACTTCCGAGCCGGCCTGCGTAAAGCGGAAGATGTTGTCGATGAACAACAACACATCCTGACCTTCTTCATCGCGGAAATACTCGGCAGCCGTCAACCCGGTCAGGGCCACCCGGGCGCGCGCGCCGGGAGGTTCGGTCATCTGCCCGTATATCATCGCCGTCTTGTCGATGACCCCGGACTCTTTCATCTCGAGCCACAGATCGTTGCCTTCTCGTGTTCGCTCACCCACACCGGCGAAAACCGAGATGCCGCCATGCTTGGAAGCAATGTTGTTGATCAGCTCCATGATGATGACCGTCTTGCCCACACCGGCACCACCAAACAAGCCAATTTTTCCGCCTCGAAGATACGGTTCGAGCAGATCGACGACCTTGATGCCGGTCTCGAACATCTCCATGTCCGTGTTCTGTTCCGTCAGCGCCGGAGCCTCCCGGTGAATCGGCGCCGTCTGGGTCGTCTTGATCGGACCCACTTTGTCGACGGGTTCGCCGATGACGTTCATGATGCGGCCAAGGGTTTCCGGACCGACCGGCACACGAATGGGCGCCCCCTGATCCTCGGCACGCATGCCGCGAACCATTCCGTCAGTTGGCTGCATCGACACGCAGCGGACGCGGCCCTCGCCCAGGTGTTGCTGGACTTCGAGGATCACGTCAATCGGGGTCGGGACATCGAAGCCTTCGCTCGTCACACGTACGGCGTTAAAGATCGAAGGCTGCTGTCCTTCGTCGAATGCAAGGTCGACGGCCGGACCGATTATCTGGAGAACTTTTCCGATGTTGGCCATTTGATTCTCTTCCTTGTTTGCTAGCTCTTGGCTTTCGGCTCAGGCCTTCTTCTAACGGCTAATGCCGCCTTAGGCACTGGCTCCGCTGACGACCTCGATCAATTCTCTGGTGATGGCCGCCTGCCGGATGCGGTTCATGTTCAGCGTTAAAGTGTCGATCATTTCGCCGGCGTTTCGTGACGCTGTATCCATTGCTGTCATCCGCGCACCGTGCTCGGAAGCCGCCGACTCGAGCAGCGCTCGATGGACCTGGACGTCGACATACTGGGGAAGCAACCGGTTGAAGATCTCTTGGGGCGGTTGCTCATAGATGTAATCGACGCGGGAAGCCTCGACCTCGAGTTCATCGCTACCAAGCGGCAGCAGGCGTTCGATCACGATCCGTTGCTGAAGGACGGATTTGAATTCGTTGTATGCCAGATAGACGGCGTCGGTTTCGGCGGCGCTGTAGAGCTCGACGATCCGCTCGCCGATCGTGCGAGCGTGTTCGAAGTCCAGCTTTGCGAAAACGCCGATGTGTTCTTCGGCAATCGTCGCGCCCCGCAATCGGAAATAGTCCCGACCCTTCCGGCCGACAGCCATCAACTCCGCGTTCTTTTCTCGATTTGTCTTGAGGAAGTCTTGTGCCGCCTTGGAAATGTTGGAGTTGAACGCCCCACAGAGTCCACGGTCAGCCGTGACGACAACCATCAGGATACGTTTCTCGGGCCGCACTTCGAGCAGCGGATGGCGAAGGTCTTCGACCCTGGCCGACAGGTTTCCAAGGATGGTTCGCAGTTGGTCTGCGTAGGGACGTGCGGCGAACATACGCTCCTGCGCTCGTCGGAGCTTCGCGGCCGAGACGGTCTTCATTGCCTTTGTGATCTGCTCGGTATTCTTGACCGAGCGAATCCGGCGGCGGATGTCGAGAAGGTTTGCCATCTATGACGCCGCCCGCTCCTGAAGGAATCTTTCCTTGGCCTGCTTCAAGGCGCTTTCGAGTTCGACTTTTAGTTCGTCATCGATGACCTTGCGCTCTGTGATGTTGGTGAGAAGCTCAGGCTTGCCGGTATCGAGGAAGCGGAACAACGCCGCTTCGAAGGCGCCAAGATCGGCCACTTCGAGATCGTCAAGAAACCCGTTGGTTCCCGCGTATATGAGCGCCACCTGCTTGGCAACATCGAGCGGCACATACTGATCCTGCTTCAGGATCTCGGTCAGGCGTTGGCCGCGAGCAAGCTGGGCCTGGGTGGCCTTGTCGAGATCGGAGCCAAATTGTGCAAAAGCAGCGAGTTCCCGGTACTGGGCGAGATCCAGACGGAGGCTTCCAGCCACCTGTCGCATCGCCTTGATCTGCGCGCTACCCCCAACACGAGACACGGACAAGCCGACGTTGACGGCCGGTCGGATGCCTGAATGAAACAGGTCGGCCTCGAGATAGATTTGCCCGTCGGTGATCGAAATAACGTTCGTCGGGATGTAGGCGGAGACGTCGCCGGCCTGGGTTTCGATTACCGGCAGGGCCGTGAGCGAACCGCCGCCGCGTTCCGCGCTCAGCTTGGAGGCCCGTTCGAGCAACCTCGAGTGCAGATAGAAGACGTCCCCGGGATAAGCTTCGCGGCCGGGGGGACGGCGAAGCAGAAGAGAAATCTCGCGGTAGGCCGCAGCATGCTTGGACAAATCGTCGTACACGCAAAGGACATGGCGACCGTTGTCGCGAAAATACTCGCCGATCGCACATCCCGAGTAGGGCGCCAGAAACTGCATCGGAGCCGGATCGCTGGCGGATGCGGACACCACGATCGAGTAATCCATCGCCCCCGCATCTTCAAGCGTCTTAACCACCTGCGCGACCGTCGAGCGTTTTTGCCCGATCGCGACGTAAATACAGATGACGTCCTTACCTTTTTGATTGATGATCGTGTCGAGAGCGACGGCTGTCTTGCCCGTCTGGCGATCGCCGATAATCAATTCCCGCTGTCCACGCCCGATCGGGATCATGGCGTCGATAGGTTTCAGTCCGGTTTGCAGGGGTTCCTTGACGGGCTGTCTATCCACAACACCGGGCGCTAGGCGTTCGATCGGTGCGAATTCCTCGCTCGTAATCGCGCCCTTTCCGTCAATCGGCTGGGCCAGGGCATTTACCACTCGGCCAACGACCGTGTCGCCCACGGGCACTTCCATGATGCGCCCGGTCCGCTTAACCTGATCTCCTTCACGAATCTTGGCAAAGTCACCAAGGAGCACCACACCGACCTGCGCCTCTTCCAGGTTCAACGTCAGGCCCATCACGCCATGAGGGAATTCCAACAACTCCCCGGCCATGGCTTTCTCGAGACCGTAAACACGGGCGATGCCGTCGCCAACGGAAATCACACTGCCGACTTCGCTGATCTCCAACGACGGGCGGTACTCTTCGATCTGTTCGCGTATGATTTTACTGATCTCTTCTGCTCTGATTTCCATGTTGCTCCACTTGACTCAAAGTAAGGTCGATTGGAAAAGCCATTACCCTCAGCTATTTAGACGCTCCTTGAACCCGAGAAGGGATTGTCGGACGGATCCGTCGTAGACGGTGCTGCCGATGCGGACAACGAGCCCTCCTATCAGGGAAGGATCCTGCCCGACCTCCATTTCTACACGCTTGCCGGTTGTCTTCCCGAGTTTTTCCGCTAGCTCCCGATGCTCCGATTCGGACAACACAGAGGCGGAAACCACATCGGCACGGACGATCCCATTTCGCTCATCCAGCAGATTCTGATATGCCTCTATCAGGTCGTCCAGGATTTCGAGCCGGCGACGGTCGACAAGCAGGAGAAGGAGTTTCTGGACTCTCCTGTCGAAACCAAGGACCTTGCTGATCGTGGCGAGGAACTCGTCCCTGCTCTCGGTCGGTATCACCGGATTCATCAATACCGTGCGGGTATCCGGCTCATCTTCGAGCAAACGGGCAAATCGCCGCAACTGTTCGAGGCCGGCATCGGTACTGTCGGGCGCCATGGCCTCCACCAGGGCGCGTGCATATCTACGGGCTACTACGATCATAGTTATTTAAGGTTTCTCACGAAGCGGAGAACGCTCTGCTTCTGATCAGCCTCCGAAGTTTCACTCCGCAGCCGCGTCTCAGCCCGGGCGACAACCAGGTCGGCCACGTGTGCTCGAATTTCCTGTTGGAACCCCCGGGCCAGACGTTGTATCTCCTGCCGGGACTGCTCCAGAATGCGGTCGGCTTCCATCTTGGCCTCGGCCACGATCCGCTCACGTTCATTTTCGGCGGATTCCTTAGCTTCGCTGCGAATGCGGTCGGCTTCGGAGGAGAGCTGGGCCAGACGTGTTTCAATCTCGGCCAGCTTTTTGCTGGAATCCGCCTGCGCTTTCTCCGCTCGCTCCAGGCCACCTTGAATAGACTGGCGGCGGGATTCAAAAAACTCGGCTGCAGGTTCACGGAGCAGATAGCCCAGGCCCCCGAACAGGATGAGGAAATTCATCCAGCGGAAGACTACGGCATAAGGACTTTCGTGCTCCTCTTCGGCCGCATGTACCTCAACTTCAGCGCCGGCCTGCCCCCCGGTTTCCTGAGCCCACGCCGGAGTGGAGGCCAACAGAAAGGTGAGCGGTAGTCCCAGCCACCATGCTTTCTTCATTTTGGTGCCCGCTTTCGATCGCGCTTCGGCAGTGGCATTTTTGGCTCCGCCGGTTCGCTGAATCACTGCCCTTGTTCCTGAAGAAGAGTTTCCGACAAACGTTGTGCCAGGGCGTCGATTTCACCTTCGAGCCGTTTCTTGGCCTCAGTTGTTTCGTCGCCCAGCTTGGTCCGGGCCTCTTCAATCATCTTTTCGGTTTCACGTCTGGCCTCGGCGAGAAGTTCTGCTTTCTCCCCGAGAGCACCGTCCCGGATAGTTGCCTGATGCTGGTAGGCCGCTGATCGCGCTTCCCTTAAGGCTGATTCATACTCTTCGGTCTTACTTTCGATGTCTCCGATTCGTCGCTCGGCGTCTTCGAGACGGCCCTGTATGGCGTCCCGCCGGTCGGCCAGAATCCTGGTCAACGGTCCAAAGAAGAATCGGGAGAGGAAGACATAGAGGATGGCGACGTAAAGGATGGTCACCAAGATCGAAAAATCCAGACTAATCATCGTTTGGCTTGGTGAGGCTGGCCGTTAGGACGCTCCACAACGTCGTGACAACAACACATTAAATTATCACTGACATGGTGGGGTGTCAAGGTTGCCCAGAGGTGCTGTGAGTCCCACAAATCGGACCTTTCAAGCCCGCGAGAATGGCCTGTCAACACCATCTGTCGGCCTGGAACGAGAGTCTCCATCTTCAGGTCACATGGAGAAATGTTGATTCGAATTTCTTGGTGAAGCCCACTTCGACGGCTCCAACACCATCCGCAGCGAGCGAGTCGAGCAGGTCGGCGCAATTGGCTTCAGGCACGAAGAGCAGCAAACCGCCGGAAGTCTGCGGATCAAAGAGGAGATTCCGATGGTCCTCGGCAACATCGGACATCCAGGTTACATTGTAGGAAAAGAATTCCCGGTTGGCCTTCAAGCCACCGGCGCAGAAACCACGGGAGCTATAATCGAGCGCTCCGGGCAGGAGGGGGATTCGTTGGTGGTCAAATTCGATGCTGAGGTCGCTGGCTCGCGCGACTTCCAGTGCGTGGCCCAGTAGACCGAATCCCGTGATGTCGGTCACTGCACGGACCGGGTAACCACTGACCACTTCAGCGACCTTGCGGTTCGTCTCAATCATTACCCGAACGGCACCGTCGACGTGCTCTTGCTCGGCCTCATCTTTCTTAAGAGCGGTTGCAATGAGGCCCGTACCGAGTGGCTTGGTCAAGAAAACTCGTTCGCCGACCCGAGCGGCTTCGTTCTTACGTATATCCTTCGGATTCACAGTGCCTGTGACCGAATAACCAAACTTCACCTCATCGTCACGGACAGAGTGCCCACCCATCAGTGCCACGCCGGATTCAGTCAGCTTGTCCAGCCCCCCCGCCATGATGTCCCGAAGCGTTTCCGGTTCGGCCGCTTTGATTGGAAACCCCACAATAGCAAGTGCTGTCAGCGGTTTACCACCCATAGCGTAGACATCGCTGAGGGCATTCGCCGCGGCAATCTGACCAAAAACAAAAGGGTCGTTGACGATCGGCGAAAAGAAGTCCACGGTCTGAACCAGAGCGAGATCGTCGGTCAACTGATACACTCCGGCGTCGTCGGCATGTTCGTAACCAACCAGAACTTCCGGTATTGTCTGCCGCGGAAGGGTCTTAAGCGCCTGGTCCAAGTCCCTTGGACTCAATTTGCCCGCTCAACCCGCAGATTTGGCCAGATCAGTAAGTTTCATCAACTCCCTCAAAACGTTGTTTTGGTTCGCGCGTCCGCTCTCCCTGTTCTTGATTCCGGCCGGGGATCATGTCGCTCGAACCATCAAAGGTGGCGCCGGCCTCGACTACAAGAGTTGGCGTGCGCAGGTCACCGTTGATATGCGCGGTAGGCCGCACTTCTATTCGACGCTTGGCCTCGATATTCCCAGAAACCCGGCCATGGATCTCAATTTCTCCGACCTTGATGTCGGCGTGTACGACCGCGTGCTCTCCTATGGTCAGGACATCGGCCGTGGAGATAGATCCATGGAACTTGCCGTCGATCCGCAGCGTGCCTGAAAACTGCAGTTCTCCGGTAATGGCCGTACCCTGATCCAGGAATCCCGCAATCTCTTCCGACGAGACCCTTCGGAGCCGCATGGAAGCTCCTTCAGACTAGAAACGAGCCTCGATCAGCCCGCTGTAGAGTCGATTCAGTTCCTCTTTCGAATGAAAGTATATCTCTATCTTGCCTTTGCCCTGGCCGCCAGGCTGCCGAATAGTGACCTTGGTTCCCAGGGCGCGCTCAAGGGCACGGAGCGCCGCACGGACGTTTGGATCCTCGGGTTTCTCTCCGCTTTCGGAAGATCCAGGTTCGCTCTTCGGCTTGGCCACAAGTGCCTCGGCCTGCCGTACCGAATAGCTCCCCTGAATGATCTCGCGTGCGGCTTCGACTATGGCATCAGCGTCGGCAAGCGACAAGAGAGCCTTGGCGTGACCTGCGTTCATTGCCCCTTCCTGGAGCCACTTCTGTACCTCCGGCGGAAGTTTTAACAGCCGGAGCGTGTTGGCGACACTCGCCCGGCCCTTACCGACACGCATGGCCAACTCCTCCTGAGTAAGACTGAACTCCGACAACAGTCGTTGATAGGCCCGCGCCTGATCCATCGGGTTCAGGTCCTCGCGCTGAAGGTTTTCGACCAGAGCCAATTCCAGCGCATGATGTTCATGGGTGTCCCGGACAAGGGTCGGCACTCTCTCCAGGCCGGCAAGCTGGGCGGATCTCCAGCGCCGCTCACCGGCAATGATCTGGAAAACACCGTCCTGGAGGGGACGCACGATGATGGGCTGGACCACACCATGGGTTCGAATGGAGGCCGCAAGCTCCTCTAACCCACTCTTATGGAAAGATTTGCGGGGCTGATTCGGGTCCGGGATAATGCGGTCGATGTCGATATCACGTAACCGGTCGGACTCTAAATCAGGTGTGCCGAGCAGCGCGCTCAACCCTCGGCCTAAAGCCTTTCTCTGCGCGGGCATTGATAATCTCCTTCGCCAACCGAATATAGCTCACCGCACCCTTGGATTTGATGTCGTAGAGCAAAATCGGCCGGCCATGGCTTGGTGCTTCGCCAAGCCGAATGTTTCTGGGGATCTTCGTGGAAAACAACTTTGAACCAAAAAAGGATTTCAGGTCCGCATAAACTTGCTGCGCCAGATTAGTCCGCTCGTCAAACATCGTGATCAGCACCCCCTCAATTTCGAGTTCAGGGTTCCGGTGCCGGCGGATCTGGCGGATCGTCTCCACCAATTCGGAGATGCCCTCCAAGGCAAAATACTCGCATTGAATCGGTATCAGGATACTGTCGGCTGCGACCAGGGCGTTCACGGTAAGAATGTCCAGCGATGGCGGACAGTCGATCACAATGAAATCGTAGTCGTCCGCTATCGGGGCGAGCAATTCGCGCAAACGGCGGTCTCGCCCTTCCTCCTGGGCCAATTCCACGGTTACGCCTACCAGTTCCCTGCTTGCCGGAGCCAACACCAGGGATTCAAGCTCTGTGGGAAGCAGGGTCGATTGAATCGGTTCTCCGAATACCATCGAATGGTATGTTGACCGCTCAAACGAGCCCTTGCTTACCCCAAGACCCGAAGTGGAATTCGCCTGGGGATCCAGGTCCAACAATAGGGTGCGCATCTCCGCAGCTGCCAGTGATGCTCCCAGGTTGATGGCCGTGGTGGTCTTGCCAACTCCTCCTTTTTGATTTGACACTGCGATGATTCTTGCCATATTAGGCGGAATGTACCACGGGAAGAGCTAAATGTTCCACGTGGAACAATCTCCATAAATTGGATTTCTCAAGCATGGTCCCCCAGGGGAGTCCCAGGTGAGGTCCGGTCAATTGTCGTTAAAAAACCAGGGCCTGCCGGTCCGAATTGGGTATGTCGAGGTGCAATATGGGGCGGTCGGGAAGTTTCGTTGTCCTTGTAAGCCACACAATCTTAGCGCTATCGCCATTGCTCTGATGGATGTTCTCAATCATCTTGGCGGTCAAGGCAACGCCCTGCAGGGTAACCCAATCCGCGGGTCCCAATTCGGGACAGACGTCTTCAAAACGCCCCCTGCGAACGGTCACGTTTTCCAGTTCCAGACGTTTCGATAGCCGATGTAAGAATGTGGACCGTCGTTGGCGGGATTCGACGAGTACGACACCTGTAAAACTACGCACGACATGCCAGGGAATTGCCGGCGACCCGTTGCCGCTGCCGATATCGACGTACCGCCCCTCCGGCCGAAGCTGGTCGGCGACCCAGAGAGGTTCTGCCACGAGGCGGCGAATCAGCTCGGCACCGGCCAGCCCGGTCAGGTTCATCGACTGACTCCAATGTTCCAACTCCCGAATGTAGCTTGAAAGCACTTCCAGGTGGGCCTCAGAGAAGGGAACCCCCAGTCGCAGGAGTTCCGACTGTAAGATGTTCGGGGTGGTCACCGGGCGGCTTGAACGGATCCCGCCGATTGTTCATGATCCGGGTCGGAGGTGGGATGTCTGCGACGTATTTCGAGGTGCAGCAGAATGATGGAAAGCGCGGCCGGTGTAATACCGGGGATCCGGCCGGCCTGGCCGAATGTCTGGGGGCGCACACGGGTCAGCGTTTCGACAATCTCTCTCGAGAGTCCGGGCATAGTCCCGTAATTCAGATCGCCGGGAAGCTGTCTGGACTCGGCCTTCCGCAGCTTCGCGATCTGACGGTCCTGCTTCTTCAGGTAGCCCGCATACTTTATGCCTGTCTCTAACGATACGATGTCTTCACGGCGCAGCCCGGCCGTGGATACGATGCCGGCTGCGGCCAGTTCTTCAAGACGGACTTCCGGGCGCTTCAGCAGTTCATGTATCGTTGGGCGATCCTGGAATACAATGTCACGATCGAGGAAAAATGGGTGTCCTTGTTCGGCCTTTATTTTAAACAACTTATTGCGACATTCCTCGATGCGGTCACGCCGCCGTTCGAATTCGTCATAGTGAGCGTCGGAGATGAGCCCCACTTCGCGAGCGATCGGTGTCAGGCGCAGATCCGCGTTGTCGATGCGGAGGTGGAGCCGGAACTCGGCCCGGGAAGTGAACATTCGGTAGGGCTCGTTCGTTCCTTTCGTTACCAGATCGTCAATCATGATCCCGATGTAGGCATGGGATCGGTCCAGGACGAGCGGTTCCACCTCGCGCACCTGACGCACGGCGTTTATCCCTGCTATCAGGCCTTGTGCGCCAGCCTCCTCATAGCCGGTCGTTCCGTTGATCTGTCCCGCAAGGTACAGTCCTCCATATCGCTTCGTCTGGAGTGACGGAAATAGTTCGGTAGGCTGAACAAAATCGTATTCGATCGCATAGCCGGGCCGGATCATCGACGCGGACTCCAGGCCCGGCATCCTGTTCAGAATCTCCCGCTGAACGTCGATCGGCAAACTCGTCGACATCCCATTTACATAGACCTCATGGGTGTCGACTCCTTCCGGCTCGAGTACGATCTGGTGATGGTCCCGATCCGCAAACTTGACCACCTTGTCTTCAATGGACGGGCAATACCGGGGACCCAGGCCCTGGATCTGCCCGCTGTACAGCGGGGACCGCTCCATGTTCTCCCGGATCAGTTCGTGGATACCGGGATGAGTGCGCGTGATGTAACAGGAAATCCTGTTCTCGAGTGGCGTGCGCGTTCGAAATGAAAACGGTGTGGGTTCCTTGTCGCCTGGCTGTCGCTCGAAAGCACTGAAATCAATGGTACGCCGGTCCAGGCGGGGCGGTGTGCCGGTCTTCAGCCGCCCCCACTCGAAACCGAGGCCCCGTATGCAGTTACCGAGAGCGCTGGCGGCCGGTTCACCGCTGCGCCCAGACTCGAACTTCTTTTCCCCAATATGAATCAGCCCGTTGAGGAATGTTCCGGTCGTCAAAATGCAGGCCTTCGCACCAACCTTTCGTCCGTCGAGCAGCTCGATCCCCACCACCGAATCGCCATCAAGAAGGAGGCCGATCACCTCGGCCTGTTTGATGTAAAGATGCTCCTGTTCTTCGAGCAACCGCCTCATTTCAATACGGTATCCAGCCTTGTCCGCCTGTGCGCGGGGCGACCAGACTGCCGGTCCACGGCTGGTATTCAACAGACGGAACTGGATACCCGCTCGATCGGCAACCAGGCCCATCAACCCACCCAGGGCGTCGATTTCCCTCACAAGATGGCCCTTGGCAATGCCCCCAACCGCCGGGTTGCAGGACATCTGCGCGATCAGGTCGGCGTTCATCGTGTAGAGGGCCGTCTCGAGACCGAGCCGGGCAGCAGCGTGCGCGGCCTCGCACCCCGCATGGCCGCCACCAACAACGACAGCGTCATAACGCTCGTCGAATGTGTCCGATCTCTTTCTGTTCATTTTCCGATGCAAAACGTTGAAAAAATACGCCCGAGAATGTCCTCGCTGACCACTTCGCCGGTCAGTTCTCCAACTGCCGAGAGAGCGCCGTAAAGGTCCAACAAAACCATTTCGTGCGGAACGCCCGCCCGCAACCCCGAGGCTCCGGCTCGGAGCCTCTCTACTGCCCTGCCCGCCGCTTCCGCCTGACGCTCACTCGTCACTACGAAGCTTTCGGCATCGGCCGGACGCTTGTCCACAACGTAGTCCCGGATCAACGTCTTCAAACCGTCAAAGCCTTCGCCCGTTTTCGCGCTCAGACGGACCTCAGGACGCCCATTCAGACCTTTCCAGCAATCCGGCAAATCCCGTTTGTTCACGACAATCAGATGCGGTATGTCGCGAATACGTTCCATCACGTCCCGATCGTCGTCATCCAACTCCTCGGAGCTGTCGAAAACGGCCAACGTGAGATCGGCTTCGGCCAGGGTTTCAATCGTGCGAGAGATTCCAAGGGATTCTACCTCATCGCCGGCCTCGCGGAAACCGGCCGTATCCGCGAAACGGATCGGGATTCCATCCAGGTCCACCGTCTCGGTCACGACATCCCGAGTGGTCCCCGGAACGTCCGTCACGATTGCACGCTCGGTTGATATTAACCTATTGAATATACTAGACTTGCCGACGTTCGGTTTCCCGGTGATCGCCAGACAAAGCCCCTCGTGCAGCAACCGACCGTACCCAAATGTTGCGGTGAGGTCAGCCAGGGAACTCTCGAGTGCCGCTACCCGCCCGGCAACCATCTCCCCTTCGGGAACCTCCACGTCATCCTCGGCGAAGTCGATGCCGGCCTCAAGCTCGGAGATCACGCCGACAAGGGACTCCTTCAATGGACGGACCCTGTTTGCCAGGGCACCGTTCATCTGGTTCATCGCAGTCCTTGCCTGGGCATCCGTCTGGGCATCGATAAAGTCCCTCACGGCCTCCGCCTGCGCCAGATCCATTTTGCCGTTGGTAACCGCCCGCAAGGTGAACTCACCGGGCGCGGCGCGGCACGCGCCCAATCCAATCGCGGCTTCGATTATCCTATTTAGAATCAGTGGATTACCGTGAGCGGTGACCTCAACGACATCCTCGCCTGTATACGAATTCGGGCCCCGGAAGGTTGTTGCCAGCACCTGGTCGATCGACTCACCGTCAGCTTCGAGCGTGCCATATCGCACGTGGCGGTCAGCGGCAGACTCCGCAGATCGGAACAGTCCTTCAAGAATCGAATGGGATTGTGGACCGGACAGTCGTACCATGCCGATGCCGCTCCGGCCCACAGGGGTCGACAAGGCGACGATCGTCTCGTCCGGGGAATTTGGCCTTAATGACCCTTCGTTCATGAGTCTGCTACCGGGGGAGGGAATTACTTGCGGCGGCCGCGACGTTTACGTCTCTTCGGGTCTGCGGAGTCATCGGCCTCGGGCTCCGTCTTTTCTTCGACGATCTCTGCCGTCACCGGTATCGCGCCCTTGTCGTCGGGCCGGGCCTTCTTTCCCGAGTCCGTCGGGGCCCAATACTTCTTGATGAAATACTGTTGTCCTATGCCGACAAGGTTGCTGGTGAGCCAGTAGACCATCAGCCCGCTCTGAACCGGCATGATCACGAACATAGCCGTGAGCACGATCGGCATCATCGCCATCATCTTCGCCTGGTTCGGATCCGCCGTCGTGGGCATCATCTTCTGCATAAAGAACATGGAGCCGCCCATCAGAACCGGCATCACGTAAAACGGATCGGGGGCCGACAGGTCCTGGATCCATAGCATCCACGGTGCTCCCCGCAACTCGATCGCAGTTCGCAGCAGGCTGAAGAAGGCGAACAGAAACGGCATCTGAAGCAGCAAAGGCAGACAGCCGCCCATGGGATTGACACCGTGCTTCTTGTACAGGCCCATCATTTCCGCCTGAACTTCCTGCTTCCGCGGATCGTTGGACTTCAGCTTCTTGAACTTGTCCTGCAGCGTCCGCATCTGCGGCTGGATCTTCTGCATCTTCTGCATCGATAGCTGTTGCTTGAGACGCAGTGGGAAAAGCACGAGATTGATGAAAAGCGTGAGGAGCACGATCGACCACCCAAAATTGCTGATGTAACTTTGGATCCACAACAGACCGAAAAGCAACGGCCGCGCGAGGATCTCAAAAAAGCCGTAATCGATGACCGTCGACAGCACCGGATCCGTGTCTGCTAATGCGCTTTGCTCCTTCGGTCCGACGTACACAGCGAACGGCGACCCCCGCATCGGGACGTTGAGCACCGCCATTGCAATCTCATCTTCTCCCTCGTAAAACGGTACGGTCGACACCGTCGGTGTCATGCCTTCCGCCGCCAGGAACATAGCGAGGAAATACTGGTCTTCAAGCCCGGCCTTCGTTGTCAACAAGAGCTCGTCAGGTCCGCCGGTCCCAGTGAGCCAGCGAAACACCCGCTGAAGAAACGCCCGGCCCTGCCTGAGCTCCTCAAAACCTTCAATACCTCCAACGAGGAGTCGCTCATAATCCCCGTCGTCTCGATAAACGATGTTGCTCAGCCTCGCCTCGTAATCGGCGGACTGATCGCCGAACCCCCCCTGCCAGACGATTGAAAACGGTATCGGCTGCCCGTCTCGTGTGATGCTGGCATCGACCTCTATGCGGTAGGTCTCAGGATTGGTGCGAAATTCTTTACGAACGTAAAGCCCGTCTTGCCGAAACTCAAAAGTGATCGTCCCGAGCCCCTGCTCAGCAACATACAAAGCATCGCTGATAAGTTCATCCGTTGCCCCATCGCCGGTCGTGAGGGCCAAAGGCCAGCCGACATTCGCCCCGACCTCCTGATTGATCAATTCCAGGGGCTCGCCTTCGCTTCCCAGGAAATTCCGCAACCGCAGGCTTCGCAGTCCCCCTCCCTCATTCGAAAAGGTGGCCTGGTAAAGCCGGGTCTCCAGCGCCAGTTCTTCGCTCCGCCCGGCCTGAGTATCCTCTTGAGAGGTTTCCTCCTCCGGCAAGTTGCTCTCCTGGACGGTCGCCGAGGGTTCCCGGTCCGCCGCACCGACACGTGGCGAAGCCGGCACATCCTCGGCTCCCTCGTTCACACCGGTATTTTCCGGGACGGTCTGGGAGTTCTCAAGGGCTTCTGTCTCCGGGGCAAGGGGTGCGGGGGGCGCGGTGTAACGGTTCAGGATGAACAGCACAAAGAACGACAGCGCGAACGCTACAAGGATCCGTTTTTCCATCGAGTCTTGCACAGCAGTCTCTCTAGTTTACAGGATCTACGCCCCCAGGGTGTAGGGGATGGCAGCGCAGCAGACGGGCCAGCGCCTTCGCCGCACCGCGCCGAAGTCCGTACTCTTCAATCGCATCGCCGGCATATTCTGAACAGGTGGGAACGAATCGACAAGCCGGAGGCAGCCACGGCGAAAGGATCTGCTTGTACGCACCGATGCCCCCCAATACCACCTTTTGTGTAAATGTCCGATGCGATTTGTCCTTCATGGCACCGTCCGAAGCAGTGAAAGAAGCTCGCTTTGGATCTCGAGAAAGTCACGACCCAGGGCCGATCGCCGCGGATTCACCACAATGTCGAAACCGGCGGGTACCTCTCGTCTCCCTTGACGCAGGATCTCTCGAACCCGTCGCCGAATCCTGTTCCGATCGGGAGCTTTTCCTAATTTCCGAGGCGTGGTTAGCCCGAACCGGCTGAGGTTCCGTTCGTTAGGCAGGATGAAAACGACAAACGAGCGCGATACTTTCTTCTCTCCGGCCCCATAAACCGCCTTAAACTCTATGGCGGATCGTAGCCGGCATTCTTTAGGAAAACGGTTGCCGCCAGGCAGCGCCGGATCGCGATCAGTAGTGCTCAACGGACAGCCGTTTTCGTCCCCTGGCACGCCGCCTTTTCAAGATGAGACGTCCGGCAGGCGTCTTCATACGATGGCGAAAGCCGTGCTTCTTGGCGCGCTTTCGATTGTTTGGCTGAAAGGTCCTCAGTGGCATCTGTCTTTAGCTCCGTCAAAAACTACCAATCTAACACTCCGGTATTAAGCGGTCAAGCTACCTCTTTGATTTAAAGCCGCTTATTTCATCAACGAACCCTCAGGGCCGCGTAAAATTTTCGTCTCGTTTACTCGTTGAAAACGCCGGGTGAAAAGTGTTACGCTTCGCGCTTCGTAGCGGAAGAAGATTCAAGCGTAAATCCTCTGTTTTCCACAGATGTGGAAAATTCCTGTGGAAAACCGGCCCCTTCCCTAATACAGCGATATGGACGCCTGGCAACAAGTTCTTTCTCTCATAGAATCGAAGGTCAACCAGCAAAGTTTCAATACCTGGTACAAGCCTACGCAGTTGATTCGACATGAAGGTCGAGCCCTGTACGTCCGGGTTCCAAACGCATTCTTCCAGGACTGGCTCAACGACCACATGGACATCGTACTGGAAGCCGCCGAGGCCTCCGGTATCGGGACAATCGAGGTCGTTTACGTCATCGAGCAGAAGCCGACAGCTGCGGAGACGGAACGGCTTCAGGGCCGGCTTGATTTTGATTCGGTAGAAAACACTCTTAACTCAAAATACGATTTTGATAATTTCGTCGTAGGTTCTTCCAATCAATTTGCTCACGCGGCCGCCGTAGCGGTCGCCGAGCGGCCGTCAAAGGCCTACAATCCCCTGTTCATGTATGGCGGTGTGGGGCTTGGAAAGACCCACTTGATGCACGCTGTCGGACAGGAAATCAAGGCCCGCAACAAGTCTTTACGTCTGGCCTATCTTTCGACCGAGAAGTTCACCAACGAACTGATCAACGCAATCCGCTACGACCGTCTGCCGGCGTTCCGCGAACGGTACCGAAGTCACGACGTCCTGCTGATCGACGATATGCAGTTCATCGCTGGCAAGGAACGCACCCAGGAAGAGTTCTTCCATACGTTCAATGCCCTCTATGATATGCACAAGCAGATCATCATATCCGCGGACTGCCCCCCACGCGAGATCCCGACACTTGAGGAACGTCTGCATTCGCGGTTCGAGTGGGGATTGATCGCCGACATTCAGCCACCGGATCTCGAGACGAAGATTGCGATCCTCAGGAAGAAAGCTGAACAACAGAATATCCCCCTACCGGACAACGTTGCCCTCTACATCGCAAGCAAGGTCAAGTCGAACATCCGGGAACTGGAAGGCGCTCTGATCCGCTTGATCGCGTTCTCTTCATTGACAGGATCGGAGATCACGCTGCCCATGGCGCAGGAAACGTTGAGGGATCTTTTCAACCCGGGAGAAAAGCCGATCTCCATCGAGATGATCCAGAAAACGATTTCCGATTACTACGGACTGCGCGTCCAGCAGATAAAATCCAAGAACAACTCCAGGGCCATCACGCTGCCCAGACAGATCTGTATGTATATCTGCAAGCATTTGACGGGTGCGTCGCTGCCTCAGATCGGACGCGAATTCGGAGGAAAACACCACACAACTGTCCTCCATTCTGTTTCAAAAATCGAAAAATTGAGACAGAACGATAAAAAAATTACTGGACTTAATTTAGTCAAGCACTTG
>CAZOZZ010000066.1:0-20284 GCA_964584435.1 uncultured Solibacteraceae bacterium
CCGAATCCCTATAAATCCGAGTTCTTATCGTTCTGCCGCGCAGGCTCCTAGCTGGCCACCACGCTGTCCGGATCCGCCCAAAATCAGGTATGTGCATTCCAACCATGTCGCAGGCCCGCTCGAAAGCTGTTTGATTGACCCCAACCCCTTCTTTTTGTAATATTTAAGTGGCTGAGCAGGCATAAGCACGCCCGGATGTGGACCTGGCAGATTTTTTTGCCGTCAATTCTGACCGCCACTACTGAGCAATGATCGGACGCACTCTAACCCATTACGAAATCACCGCCTTGCTCGGCAAGGGCGGGATGGGCGAAGTGTATCGGGCAACCGACACCAAGCTCGGTCGCGAAGTCGCCATCAAGACGCTGCCCGCAGAATTCTCTGAAGACAAAGAACGGCTTGCCCGTTTCGAGCGCGAAGCCAAGCTGTTAGCCTCACTGAATCATCCAAACATAGGCGCGATCTACGGTCTGGAAGAAGAAGACGGAATACGCTTCCTCGTACTGGAATTAGTCGAGGGAGAAACCTTGGCGGAGTTCCTGGAGGCCGGGTCACTGCCCGTCGAGTTTAGTTTGATGATTGGTCGTCAGGTTGCAGACGCTCTCGAAGCCGCCCATACGAAAGGAGTTGTTCACCGGGACCTGAAACCGGCCAACATCAAGGTCACACCGGAAGGCAATGTGAAAGTGCTGGATTTTGGGCTGGCGAAAGCCTACGCCGTTGACCAGACTAGTGACAGCCTCGCCACTTCCTTTCCCGCGAGAACGGAGAAAGGAATCATCCTGGGCACGCCGGCCTACATGTCTCCGGAGCAGGCTCGCGGCCAAAGGGTGGACAAGCGATCCGATATCTGGGCGCTCGGCTGTTTGCTATTCGAAATGCTTTCGGGACACCGTACCTTCGACGGCAACACGCTGGCAGATGCTATTGCTGAAATCATCGTAGCGGAACCGAAGTGGGACTATCTGCCACGGAACCTGCATCCAAGACTTCGGTTGCTTCTCGAGCGTTGTCTGGACAAGGACCCAAACGACCGCTACCACGACGTTGCGGACGTGCGGGTGGACATTCAGAAAGCTCTCGCCCAACCCAACTCCCTTTTGCAGGCACCGGCTGATACGACGGAAAACCAGACACGGCCCCAGCCGGTTTTGCCCTGGACTGTAGCAGCGATTGCGGTGGTCGTGGCTATCGCTCTTGGGTTCGAGAATGCAAGGACGTCTGGGGATTCGGACACCTTGTCCCGCTACGTGGCCGTCCTGGCGAACGGCCTGGACACGACATCAGCGATCGCCTTGTCCCCGGACTCTCGCCAACTCGCATATGCGTCCGATGGGCAGCTCTACTTGCGGACAATGGATCAAAGCGAACCTGTTCCGATTCCGGGAACTGAACAAGCGCGAGATCCGTTCTTCTCGCCGGACGGCGAATGGCTCGCCTTCTTCACGCCCACCCAGCTCAAGAAGGTTCCCACCAGTGGTGGCATGCCCCTTGTCCTGGCGGAGGTCTCATCCGGGGTGGGGGGTACCTGGGATTCGGAAGACCGTATTTATTTCGGGCTCCAGGGGCCGAGCGACCTGTTCCAGGTCTCCGCCGCCGGTGGCGACCAGGAGCGTTTCGCAACCCTCGGCGACCAGGAAGATCTGGACTATCCCGAGGTCTTGCCCGGCAAGCGATGGGTCCTGTACAGTGCTGCTCCCTCAGAATGGTACGCGCCTCAAATCATGGCCCAATCCCTGGCAACAGGTGAACGCAAGGTTGTCATCGAAGATGGTTATTACCCAAAGTACTCGCAGTCTGGTCATCTGTTGTACGCCAGCGGTGACCGGCTCTTCGCGGTGGCGTTCGATCCGGACCAGGCCGAAGTCGAGGGGGCTCCAGCGCCAGTCCTCGAAAGTGTGGTAACAAGCGACCTTGGGTGGCCGGCCTTGTTCGCGGTTGCCGATAACGGTTCGTTGGTTTTCGCGCCCGGTTCCGGGAACCGAACAATGGTGTGGGTGGATCGGGACGGAAAAGAAGAACACGCCCTCGCTGCCGATCCGCGCCCTTATGGTGATCCGCGCCTGTCGCCCGATGGCGGACGCATCGCATTGACCATCGCCGATTCAGAGAACTGGGACGTCTGGGCCTGGGATCTGGGTGCCGAAACGCTGAGCCGTTTGACTTTCGATGCAGCCACTGACGCCGTACCCCTCTGGACACCGGACGGGAGCCGAATCGTGTTCTTCTCAGACCGGGAAGGCGGCAGGGATGTCTTCTGGAAGGCTGGCGACGGCACCGGACCTGCCGAGCGGCTGGTCTCGATCCCCGGACGGCGACTTATCCCCTGGTCGTGGTCACGAGATGGGAAGACCCTCCTGCTCAGCGAGTTGTACCGACTCACAGGTCAAGACATCGGGGCGCTGTCGATGGAAGGCGATCGGCCCTGGAAGCCGATTCTCGACGAACAGTTCGTCGAGGCAACGCCGGAGATCTCGCCGAACGGCCAATGGATGGCCTACTTGTCTAACGGGTCGGGCCAGATGGAAGTTTATGTGCGACCGTTCCCGGATGTGGATGCGAGACGGTGGCAAGTCTCCTCCGGTGGAGCGGACGATCCTGTGTGGTCCCCGGACGGCAGAGAGCTGTTCTACCGCAACGGAGAGGCGATCATGTCAGTCGCCGTCCTTGACGACGGCCCGATTTTCAGCGCCGGCGGACCGGAACTCCTCTTTGAAACGGAAGGAATGTATTTCTCCTCGCAGGGTCGTCAGTTCGATATCAGTCCCGAAGGCGAGCGGTTCCTTATGATCAAGGAAGGCCTTCCGACAGAAGGCGGCACAAAGGGACAGATCAACATCATACTGAACTGGTTCAATGAGCTACAAGAGCAAGTTCCGACACCATAGAATAGTTATGACTGAACCAGACAGCTCCTCGTTACACGTTTCCACTGCTACGGCTGACCTGGAATGGACCGAGGCCGGCGGGATGGAACAAAGCCTCCCGTTGAAAAAGATGGAGACGCTGATCGGCCGCTCGAACGATGCCGACGTCGCGCTCGGCAACCGCACGGTCTCGCGCCACCATGCAAAGATCGTACGAACCGAGGGTGGACACCTTCTCGTCGACCTGCACAGCTGGTTTGGCACCTTTGTGAACGGAAAGCGGATCAGCTATCACTGGCTGGCGAACGGCGACCGCGTCGAGGTTGGCAAGGACCATGCCATCGCACTGTTCTTTTCAGAAGAGGACGCGGCAGCACCCCCGGGGAACCGGGCCGCCCCGTTAGAGGCGCTGACTGATGTCCTGGCGGAAGAACACAGGAACCAGGCGGACAAGCGCCATCTGGCCGAGCTGGAACTGATGCTCGCTCACGAAACGCAGAAACACTTGCTGCGCCAGCCCCCACCGGAACTCGAACAACTGGTCTTCAGGGCCTCATCGAACCCGGCCCGCTGGGTCTGCGGGGACTTCTATAACTTCATACCATCCCATGACGGCTGCGTAACTGCCGTACTCGGAGATGTCTCCGGCAGGGGCGTGGCAGCGGCTTTGTTCAGTTCAATGTTACAGGGCTGTCTGGAAATGCAGCTGCGCCTGGGCGACTCGTTGGAGGCTGCCAGTGAAAAAGTGAATCGGTTCATGTGTGAGAAAAGTCATGCGGGCGAGTTCGCCACGATGTTTCTCTTCAGTATCGACGGTGGAAGCGGGAGGTACCTGAGCGCGGGGCACAAGCCGGCATACCTGTTTCGGGCCTTGACGGCGGACGTTGTCCCCTTGGAATCCAACAGCAGGCTCCTGGGTGCGTTTCCCGAGAGCGAGTTCAGCACGACCGGGTTTGAACTCGAGAAAGGAGACGTGCTCGTCGTTTACTCCGATGGGCTGATCGAGGCGCAAAACTCCGAGGAAGAAATGTTTGGAGAGGACCGGCTCATTGAAGTGATACGCAACGAGGCGGGCAACGGCGCGGCTCATCTGGAATACTCCCTCAGCGAGATCGACGAGGGCTTCGTGGGAGACCGGCCGCCGGAGGACGACGTAACCGTCATGATGGTGGAACAAAAAAGGTAGACGTCGAGCACGCCTTCCCCGACGTTTCATACCTGACTAATCCCCAGGTACGCGACAGCGTTCTCCCCCAGGAACAGTCTCTTCTCGTCCTGCGACAGGAAGTGTGCGTTTTCAAGAACCGCCTGGACATGCTGGAAGTATTTGCTCCACGGCTCTGTCCAGGGCCAGTCCGTACTCCACATGATGCGGTCCCGACCGACCGCCTGGTACAGCATTTCGAGCTTTTCGAGATAACCCCTGTAGGGATACGTGTAGTCGACGTGCATGGCCGTTTCGAACCAGACATTGCCGTGTCGTTCGTTGAGTTCGTTGACGAGACGAAACAGGGGGACACGGGCTAGTTGAGCCAGTTCGTCGAAGCCCATGTGCATGAGGCAGAATCGAATTCCCGGATACGCATCCACGACTTCGCCAAACCAGGACAAGTACTCCGCCTGGTCGGGCGTATCTGGCGGGACGATGCCTTCGAAAGTCATCATCACGGGTTTCCGGTTGGCGCTGCACCAGTCGAGAATCTCACGGTGTGTCCGGTCATTGATGGGGTTCCGCGGAAAGAATGGGGGACGGAAAACAACGGCCTTCAACTCGTCGCCCTCGATGCGCCGCTTCCATTCCGCCATCATGTCGGTCCGTGTGGGGTTAAAGACCGCGGCCCAGAGGAGCCGGTCCGCGTACTTGCGGATCCAGGGCAGCATGTATGCCTCGCCGGTCTGGAATTCCGCAGGATCCATTCCGAATCGCCTCAGAGCAATAGCTAGATCCGCAGCCTCATAGGTCTTAACCAACGCCTGGCTGACTCCAGCCACGTTCATTTCGGCAACCAGCAGGTCCCCGTTGTGCTCGTGCCAGGTGTAGTGGCTCGTCAGCGGATTCGAACGCAGATCCTCATCACGCGGTAAGGGAGGTCGGACCTGCCGGATCAGGTGAGTGTGCATGTCGATGATCCGCCAGTCGGGCTTCTTGAACATCTGGGCATGCATGGCGGGTGCGGACAACATCCCGGACGTCGCGGCACCGGCAGAGATCGAAATCTTGAGAAAGTCCCTCCGATTCAGGTTCGACATGATCATCGCCAATCTCCTCCGTTAAGAATGAAGGTATAGTAAAGTTTGTGGGCCAAATATGGTGAAGAAACTGGCAACTCTCATCGTGGCGGCATGCCTCGGCATGATCCCAGGGCTCGCGCGGCCGGCTCAGCAAGTTGGAGACCCTGAATTCAAATTTGACGTTGCCGAGCCCGCCTACGGACCCGACCAGGGCCCTCTTGTCCTGGTTGATGAAGCACACGCCAACTTTCATACGATCAGCGGCCGTTTCCAGTCTTTTGCCAGTGTAGTGCGCGCAGACGGATTCCGAGTGGAGCCATCCACTACGGAGATAACGAAGGAAGCACTGGAACGTTGTGCAATCTTCGTTATTTCCAACGCCAGATCGAGTAGCGCGAATCCTTCCGCTTTCACCGACAACGAGATTGCGGCCCTGAGAGAGTGGGTCGCCGAAGGGGGCTCCCTTCTGCTGATTGCCGATCACATGCCATTGGCCGGCGCAGCAGTCCGGCTGGCCGAAGGTTTCGACATTCAGTTCAATAATGGGTTCGCATTCGAGTTGGGCGACGCGCCGAACAGCGAGTGGTCGACCACGGGAACCAGGCCGACCCTGTTTTCGCGGGATGCGGGCACCCTCGGAGATCATCCGATTTCGAACGGACGTAATCCGGACGAACGCGTCGATTCAGTCCGGACGTTCACCGGACAGGCGTTCCAGGCCGAGGCCCCCATCGTGCCGTTGATGGTCTTCTCACCAGCCTTTGTTTCGCTGATGCCTTCGGTGGCCTGGCAGTTTACCGAGGAAACTCCGCGTCTGTCCGTCGATGGCTGGTATCAGGGGGCAGCGCTCGAACTCGGCGAGGGCCGTGCGGCGTTCTTCGGTGAAGCGGCGATGTTTACCGCGCAAGTCTCGGGTCCCGAGCGGATACCGGTGGGAATGAACTCACCGATGGCGGAACAGAACCCCCAGTTCGTACTGAATGTCCTCCGCTGGTTGAGCGGGGCCTTGCAATAGGACACGCCTGGAAAGAAGTCATGGGCGATATCAGAAACGTGGGGATACGCGGGTCCGTGAAGACCCGAGGATAGTTGACAACGGAGAGATCGTCACGTCCGGCGGTATCTCTCGGCAGGCATCGACATGGCTTTTCACGTCGTCTCGCTCCTGCTGGGCGACGAGGTCGCGCTGGAAACGGCCAGGCACATGGAATACGATTGGTCCTCGGAGAAAGCCCGGAGCGCCGAGGAGACCCCTACTTAGGCGAACACAATGGCCAGAGCATTTACCCGAGAATCCGACAACGAAGATATCGATGATCCGATACCGGAGCCTATCGACCTCCTGCCGGCCGGCGTCAAGAACTACATCACTCCGGCCGGTGCAGCCCGTTTGAAGGGACAGCTGGACGATCTCGTCCACAAGGAGCGGCCGGCGGCGCTCGACGCGGCAGGGCCGGAGGGAGACCCGCTCCGGAAAAAGAAGCAACGCCAGATCGATCGGCGGATTCAACTCCTCGGGGACCGCATCGCCAACTTCGAGGTAATTGATCCCGCCAAGCAGAGTGCAGAAAACGTGGCTTTCGGCGCGACGGTTACGGTGTGCGACGAAGAAGGAAACGAAAGGACCTACCAGATTTGTGGTGTTGACGAAACCGATCCGGACAACGGAAAGATCAGCTGGATCTCACCGATCGCCCGGGCTTTGAGGTCCCGCGAGGTCGGCGACGAGATCACTCTTCAGTTGCCGCGAGGTAGGGTGCTATGGGAAGTCGTCAAGATTGAATGCCTCTAGCCCGCCTTTCTCATCGGTTGTCGTCGCGATTCTGTGTTGCAAACACCGAGACAACGATCGGTCCGTTCTCCGAATAGATGATGCCGGCATCGTTCCCGGCAACCGGCGGCCAGTCCCCGGTTTTATGTCCGATGCCGGCACGGAACTGAATTCGTTGGGGTAATCGCGAACTGTAGAGCTGCTGCCGCAGGATCTCGAGCATCTCGTCGCTGTCGGCACGCGACGCCACCTCGGCGTTCTGGATCTGCTCGAGCAGAAGGGACATCTCGCGCGCTGAGGACCTTCCGAACCATTCGTCCGGATTTCCCTCAAAAGCAAAGGTGCGTTCGGCAGCACCTTCATCGGATGGAAAGCCCATTTCGAACACCTCCCGGTCGGTCAGCGAAGCGTTCGCCGGATCGGCCATTTCCCAGATTCGACGGAACAGATCGCCTGTCGTGGCCTGCAGGCGGGTTTCCGCATAACCCAGCTCACCGAGCAGTTCGTTGACACGGTCCTGACCCAGGCGTCGAATCATGATGTCGGTCGCCGTGTTGTCGCTGGTTATTATCATCTGCGTGATGATGCTCCGGTAGGTGGGCCGCACACCGGGCGCAAAGGTCTGCAGCAAGCCACTCCCCCGTCGCATGTCGTCGGGGGTGACTTCATACCTCTCGTCGAGATCCAGCATCCCTCCCACCGCGTCGCGAAATGCCAGGATCATGATCGGGATCTTGATGATGCTCAACGTGTTGACGGGTTCGTCGGCGCGGATGGCAATCTCGCGTCCGGAGGGAAGATGCTTGGCAAACAAAGCGGTGTTCGCATCAAGAGCGTCGAGACGACCACGAATTGTTCCCTCCAGACCCAGAACAACCTCCGTCCCCGGCTCAGGCGACGGCGCCTGTGGACTGCAAGAAACCAGGAAGGCGGATGCCAGAGCGAAACAGGCCAGGACAAAAGTTCGCTTCATGAGTGACTCTCCTTTGCGTGTCCCGCCGGGCACTTGTGTAGAATGGCTTGTGACGCCGACGAGCGTAGCACACCACAAGCGGCCGGACCCCGAATTCACCAATGCAACTCGCCATCTTTGACATCGACGGAACGCTGACCGAATCCACACGCGCGGACAACGACTGTTTCGTCGAGGCAATGGACAGGACGTTCGGGATCAAGGACGTTGACACGAATTGGACGAATTACGAACATTCCACCGACTCGGGCATCGTCGCGGAAATCCTACGGTCGCGTTTCGAACGACCGCCCTCCAAGGAGGAAATCGCGCGATTCCGATCGTCTTTTTTTGAGGCGCTCGAGGGCTACTTTTCGACGCACCCTCTCGAAGAGATCCGCGGGGCACAGGCATTTGTCGACCGGCTGCGACAACATCCGGATTGGGCCGTTGCCATCGCCACGGGTGGCTGGCGAACCTCGGCTCTTAATAAACTACGGAACGCCGGGATAGAGATTGACGGTTTCCCTCTCCGGTCGTCGGATGATGCTGTTTCGAGAAACGACATCCTCAGGCTGGCAATCCAGGATTCCAGTCGTACCTACAGCCAGACCAGCTTCGACCGAATTGTCTATCTTGGAGACGCTTCCTGGGACGTCCGTTCGGCCCAACAGTTGCAGATTCCCTTCGTCGGCGTCGGCGCCAGACGGCAGGAACGCCTGCAGAGTCTCGGTGCCACACATGTCATCGGTGATTACGCGGACCCCGAACTCGCAATGGCTGCACTTCGAAACGCAACTCCGCCGAATTCGAACGAATGATCTCGCTTAGGCGGCAGATTCGGTCGGTGATTCCTAGGTGCCGCCGAGGCTGTCGAATGGCAACCGCCCCGAGGGATCCATAGAACAAGCCAGTCACCGCGCACTCCGAGCCTCCGCGGTGAAATCCTGATTCTGCCAGCAACTGCGCTTGTTGCCCCTGCCACCCCATTCAGCTCTATGCTTTTCCGGGCACTTTGCTTTGAACCGCGGTGACACTTCGGCTAGAATTTAGGGTTATCAGTCGTTTGAAATCGTTACCTGTGGCCTTGTTCGGGAGTTTTTCGAGACCGGAATGGCGATCGAATCCATAAGAATACGCGGCGCCCGCCAACATAACCTGAAGAACGTCAATGTGGAGATTCCCCGAAACACGTTGACGGTGGTGACGGGCCTGAGCGGATCGGGAAAATCGAGCCTGGCTTTCGACACGGTCTACGCAGAAGGCCAGCGACGTTATGTAGAGTCGCTCTCGGCCTACGCCCGTCAATTCCTGGACCGCCTCGAACCGCCCGATGTCGATTCGATTGAAGGTCTTTCGCCGGCAATTTCGATCGAACAAAAGAGTTCCGCCAGGAACCCACGCTCGACCGTTGGTACGGTTACCGAGATCTACGACTATCTGCGCCTTCTTTTTTCTGCGATCGGAGCGCCACACTGCCCGGAGTGCCACAAACCGATATCCCAGCAAGATCCCGATCAGATCGTTCGCAACCTCAGGTCGCTGCCTCACGGGGAACGCGTGATGATTCTTGCGCCCATAGTCCGTGGCCGGAAGGGCGAGTTCAAGGCCCAACTCGCGTCCATGGCCCGCTCGGGTTACGTCCGCGCCCGCATCGACGGGGTTTTGCACAATCTGGATGAGCCGATCGAGCTGAACCGGCGGAAGAACCATACGATCGAAGTCGTCATCGATCGTCTGATGATCAAGGAGGGTGTCGAGAAAAGGCTGGAATCCTCGATCGAGCAGGCGGCCAAGCTTGCGAAAGGGATTGTTCAGGTTGCGGTGGTTGGGGGCGAAGAGCGGCTCTACTCCGAGTCGATGGCCTGTGTCGACTGCGGCGTGAGCATGCCCACGATTGAACCTCGCACCTTCTCGTTTAACAGCATTTACGGGGCATGCCGGAAGTGCAACGGAATCGGGGTACGCTTTGATTTCGATCCCGGCCGAATTCTCGCCGACCCGTCCCAATCGATACTGAACGGGGGTCTCAATCTGAACGGGTGGTTCGATGAGGAAATCGAGGAACATCTGACCAGGATCGCCGCCCACTTCCGGGTGGACCTCGGCCTTCCATTCCATGAGCTGCCGGCTAAAGTAAAAACCGCCGTGTTCCGGGGTGTTCGGATGCGGGGAAGGGGCAAGAAACTGGAAGGCATCGTCGACATCCTGAACCAGAAATACGAGGAAGAAGGCGACGAAGACCTGACCGAATACATGGGCACGAAGCCATGCTCGGACTGTGAGGGCCAGCGCTTGAGACCTGAAAGCCTGGCTGTGACCGTCGACGGACGGACGATCGCCGACATTGCCGCCTGGCCGACCAAGAAGACGCTGGATTTCTTTACCGGACTCAAACTCAGCGGACGTGACCGGCAGATTGCAGATCGGGTCGTTCGCGAGATCCATGAGCGGCTTGAGTTTCTGAGCGCTGTCGGCCTCGACTATCTCAGCCTGAACCGAGCAGCCAACACGCTGTCGGGAGGAGAAAGCCAGCGTATCCGGCTGGCGACCCAGATCGGATCGAAGCTACGCGGTGTCCTCTACGTCCTCGACGAGCCTTCCATCGGGCTCCACCACAAGGACAACGCGCGACTGCTCGAAACCCTGGAAGCGCTTCGAGACCTGGGAAACACAGTCATCGTCGTTGAGCATGACGAAGACACGATCCGGAAAGCGGACTACGTGGTAGACCTCGGCCCCGGTGCCGGGACGCACGGAGGCACCGTAGTCGCCCTCGGAACACCTGAGGCGATCGGCACCGTTTCAGACAGCCGGACGGGCCAATACCTGTCAGGGCGGCAAGCAATTCCGATCCCTCGTTCACGCCGGAAGGCCACGAAAAAAGTGCTGACGGTGTCGGGCGGCTCCGAACACAATCTACGGGACATCGATGTGTCGTTTCCCGTCGGGCTGATGACGGTGGTAACTGGTGTCTCCGGCTCTGGCAAGTCGACACTCGTCAACGACATTCTCTACAAAGCACTGGCGCGAAAGCTGTATCGCTCACTGGACGAGCCCGGCGCTCATCTCGAGATAGGCGGGATGGAGCACATCGACAAGGTGATAGAAATCGACCAGTCACCGATCGGGCGAACTCCCAGATCCAACCCGGCGACCTACACCGGCGTCTTCACGCCGATTCGGGAACTCTACGCCATGATGCCGGAATCGCGAGCCCGGGGCTACAAGGCCGGTCGCTTCAGCTTCAACGTCAAGGGCGGGAGGTGCGAAGCCTGCCGGGGTGGCGGCCTCCGGAAGATCGAAATGAGTTTTCTGCCCGACGTTTATGTCTCCTGCGAAGTCTGTCGCGGAAGACGATACAACAGCGAAACCCTGGCGATTCGTTACCGCGGTATGTCGATATCGGACCTGCTGAATGCCACCGTCGAACAGGCCGTGGGAACCCTGGAGAATATCCCTCAGGCTTACTCGAAGCTCCAGACCCTGATGGACGTGGGCCTGGGCTATATCTGCCTGGGACAATCCGCCATCACTCTGTCCGGCGGTGAAGCCCAACGCATCAAGCTGGCAAAAGAACTCAGCAAGCGCGCGACCGGCAAGACGCTTTATATTCTGGACGAGCCTACGACCGGACTCCATTTCGACGATGTCCGAAAACTCCTGGACGTCTTGAAGCGGTTGACAGACCTGGGAAACACGGTGATCATAATCGAGCATCATCTGGACGTCATCAAGACGGCAGACTGGATCGTGGATCTGGGACCGGACGGCGGGGACCGCGGAGGTCGTGTGGTGGCACTCGGCACGCCCGAACAGGTAGCCCGATCAAAACGGTCCTACACCGGAACAGCCCTGTCCGCAATCCTCTCCAGCGGTCGGAGCCGACGCACTGTGCGTAGGCGGCCGAAAAAGGAATGATTGCGGGCCGGTCGCGAACCCGCCGTTCCTCGAACAACTCAAGCCAATGCCTGAATCGAAGTATCCAATTCGTCCCCTAGAATTCGACAACATCTCCACATACCCGCTCGCCGATCGAACCAGCAAGGTACACGTGGACCTTTTTGGAAAGCCGGCCAAAGCCGGTGATTCGGTCGGGGAGTTCATAGACAAGCTCCCGCATATTCTTGCCGGCGAACGGTTGCGGAACCTCATTGCGGCGATCCTCAAAGCACGGGAATCCGGAAAGTCACTGATCTGGGGCATGGGTGGCCATGTAATCAAGTGTGGCCTGGGACCGACCATGATCGAATTGATGCGCGACGGGTTCGTCAGCGGCATCGCGATGAACGGCGCGGCGGCAATTCATGATTTCGAGGTTGCGTTTAATGGGTCGACTTCGGAAGAGGTTCGAAACGAACTCGCTTCCGGTCGGTTCGGGATGGCACAGGAAACAGGAGAATACATCAACGTCGCGATCAACCAGGGAGCGATGGATGGAATCGGGATAGGCGAAAGCATCGGGCGTTTCATCAACGAGTCCGGTGAGGCCATTCCGTTCAGACATCGTGATACGAGCGTCCTGGGAGAGGCATATTCACGATCGATCCCGGTGACCGTTCATCTTGCTATAGGCACCGACATCACCCACATCCACCCCTCGGCGTCTGGAGAAAAGCTCGGCGAAGCAACGATGAGAGACTTCAAGCTCCTCTGCACCATGACAAAGGAACTGGATGGAGGGGGCGTGTACGTGAACCTGGGGTCGGCGGTGATCCTTCCGGAGGTGTTCCTCAAGGCAGTATCTGTGGTCCGAAACCTCGGCGGATCACTGGCTGGCTTCACGACGGCAAACCTGGATTTCATCCAGCACTACCGACCTGTTCAGAACGTGCTCAAACGACCGACCGAAGGTGGTGGCCAGGCGATTGCGTTAACCGGTCATCATGAAATAATGCTGCCCCTGATTGCGGCAGCCCTGAAACAAGCGGACTGAGGCATTTCTATAGTGACTGAAGACCCCTTCGGCGAACAACCTATCGCCCCGGCGGCTCTGCCCGAACAGCCGCACCGCTGGCGCGGCCGGGACATCACGTTCTTCACACTTGGTTTTTTCCTCCTCTTTGTCCTCCTTAATGTGGTTGTGATCGGGTTGGTCAACTTCATTCCCTTCCGGGGTGAGAGTGCAGATGCCCTGCGGGCCCTGTCGGGAACTCTGTTTGTGGAGGTGACCCTCATTGGCTTGATAGCAGCCGTCATTCGCTTCGTTTACCGCCTTCGGTTCTTTGAGGAAATGCGCTGGCGGCGGGACTACGAGATGAGCAACGTCTCCCTGCTGGTAAAGGGCGCAGCCCTCGCGTTTTCGGTCATGCTGGTCTCCGCGATGTTTCCTCCTAGCAGCCCGCCGATTGAACGTTTGCTCAGCACACCTCAGGCAGTGATCGCTTTCGCGATTTTTGGAATCGGTTTCGCTCCGTTTCTGGAAGAAATGATGTTTCGTGGGTTTCTTTTCCGCATGCTGGAGGAAATTGCCGGAAGTTCGATCGCGGTCCGTACGACTGCCGTTCTTTTCGCTCTTCTGCACGTCCCGCAACTATGGGGAAGCAGGGCAGGCATGCTCGTCATCTTCGCGGTAGGGTACGTTCTCTCCGACCTGCGTGAACGAACCGGTTCCATGATCCCTCCTGTCATAGTCCACACCGCCTACAACGGCATGCTGTTCCTCGCCTTCGCGCTCAGTACGCTGGCTCAGGAATCTGCGTAGCCCCCATCCATCAAACCCTGGAAATCTACGGCCGAATCATGCAGGATGGCTTTCGATGCAGGGATTTGGCCGGTACCGGATCCACATAATCCTCCTGATCGGGCTCGCCCTGGTTATCAGACTCGCCGTATGGTACGCCTACGTCCAACAGCCCGGCGCGTTCGTCCAGCCCGATACCGTCACGTACCTGGCGCCCGGCGAACAATTGCTGGATGCGGGGACTTTCCCGAGCTTCGCCCGCACCCCGGTCTACCCCATCTTTCTTGCCGTTGTGAGCAAGGCTGTGTCTTCGAATCCTGCGCTCATCGCTCTCGTGCATATAGGCGTCTCACTGGCCACCCTTGCTCTCACGTTCTACCTCACCGGAAGCATCTTTGGGGTCGGAACTGGCCTGGTCGTGCTGTTCTTCCTCGCAACAGATCTAACGAGTGCGATCTCTTCGAATCAACTTCTTGCAGACACGCTTTTTACGTTCCTCCTGACGGCTTCGATCGTTGCGCTGTTCGAAGTCTCCGGGAAGGACTCTGGCCTGGTGGAGATGGCAGCGGTCGGTGTCGGCGTTTCCCTCGTCGCGTTTTGCCGGCCGATCGGAGTCTTCCTGTTTGTCCCGATCGCTGTCTGGCTGGGCGTCACACGGGCAAGGCGTCGATCCCGCTGGCTCCCGCATGTCGGTGTTTTCGTTGTCGGCTCACTGCTTCTCCCTCTCATGTGGGTAGTGCGCAACTACGTCCACACGGAGCAACTGTTTTTCTCAACGACTGCCTCGATCAACCTCTATGAATATCGCGCAGCGTGGAACACCGCGCGATTGAACGGACTCAGCCTGGACCAGGTGCAGGCTGAGTTTCGACAAAACAGGGATCAGGTGCGGAGGGAGAATGGAATGAACGACGGGGAAATCGCGGGATGGATGGGATCCGAGGCGATTCGCATTCTTGCCGAACATCCCTTTCTGACCTTCCGGCAGGGCCTGGAGGGCGTGGTCAAGCTGTACCTGGGAATCTCGAATGCCGACATTAACAAACTGGCTCCACGGGAGGCCCGTCCAGCCCGGGAACGGACACCCGGCAGTCTGGCTGCCGTGATCCGCAACAGCGTCGGGGAATTGATCGGGACAGAGGGGGCTGTCTGGATAACCGGAGTCAAGATATGGGCGATGTTTTACCTGGCCCTGTTGTACCTTGGAGTCCTTGTTGCGATCGTAGGGTTATTGAGGGGTCAGGGGCCCGAAGGCGGGGTGGTCGCCCTTCTGGTAGTGGTTGTGGGGTATTTCACGCTGCTTTCCATGGGCGCCGAATCCTACGCCAGGTTCCGCGTGCCGATTTCTCCAGGATTGTGCGTCCTTGCGGGGTTGGGCTGGATGACGCTTTATGATCACTTTCGAACCCTGCAACAGCACCGAACGGAGTGGGACAAGAAAGGAAACGTGGGCAAAGCTTGACGGTCTCAAAACACCTTCTCATCCTTGGCGGCGGTCCCGCAGGACTCAGTTGTGCGTACGAGTTCGTCAAGCACGGCCGCTGCTGCGTGGTCTGGGACAAGAACGACGCTGTCGGTGGGCTGTGTCGCACGATCGACTACAAAGGATACCGGTTCGACATCGGTCCACATCGTTTCTACACAAAGAGCGACGAGGTCGATAAACTCTGGCACGAGGTTGTCGAACCAGATGTTGTGCGAGTCGAACGACTGACCCGCATCTACTACAAGAACAAGTTTTTCGAATACCCGCTCAAGCCGCTGAACGCTCTTACCGGTCTTGGGCTATACACCAGTTCGAAAGCCGTGTTGAGCTATCTCGCGGCCCGCTGGCAGCGGGCAAACAAGCCCGCACGTCATTTTGAAGATTGGATAATCGGGCGATTCGGGGAAGTCCTGTACCGCATTTTCTTCGAGACATACACCGAAAAGGTCTGGGGTCTGCCGTGCACGGAGATCGGCTCTGAATGGGCCGCACAGCGCATCAAGGGCCTGAGCCTTCCAACCGCGATCAGAAACGCATTCTTTGGCCAACGCCGGGGAAAGAATCAGATCAAGACATTGATCGATGCTTTTGACTATCCCCGGACGGGTGCCGGGCTGGTTTACGAAAAGATGTCGGAGTTGATCCGTCGAGGGGGCTCGACAATCATGACCGACATCTGTGCAACTCGTTTTCACCGCCAGGGGAATCGGGTTGTGAGTGTCGATAGTGAAGGAAGAAGCCCTTCGCAGGGGATTGATGTCGAGCATCTGTTCTCGTCGATTCCATTGACCGAATTCATCTTGAAGCTGGACCCGCCTCCCCCTGACGAAGTCGTTCGTGCCGCTCGCGCCCTTTACTACCGGGATCACATCACGGTGAACCTGATCCTGAACAAGCCCAGCGTGTTTCCGGATAACTGGATCTATGTTCACTCCCCGGAGGTAAGAATCGCCAGGATTGCCGATTATGGAAATTTCTCGGCCGACATGTTGGGCGACCAGGGCAAGACCTGTGTTTCGGTCGAGTACTTTGCGTTCGCCGACGAGGACCTCTGGAAGATGGAGGATGGCGACCTCATTCGGTTTGCCTCGGACGAGTTGGACAAACTCGGCCTGATTCGACCTGATGAGATTGAAGACGGTTTCGTCGTCAGGGAAAGGGACAGCTATCCCGTCTACTACGTCGGCCACGAGCCGGAATTCGAGAAGATAAGAAAGTATGTGGATACTCTGGAAAACGTGACGCTCATCGGCAGGGGCGGAATGTTCAAGTACAACAACCAGGATCACTCGATACTCACCGGGCTACTGGCCGCACGCAACTATCTTGGAGCGGATCACGACCTCTGGGATGTGAATACCGAACAGGAATACCTCGAGGAAAGGCAGGTCGGGCAATAACAATGCGGCTCTCTCGACAGCAAAACAGCCGATCCGGGATGGCTTATCAACGCTCACCAAGAAGGGCAAGAATGAATAGAACGGGTTTGATCGTGTTTCTAGGGATCTCTGTCGGGCTTCTCACTTCTGTTCAGGAGGCCTTCACCCAGGCTGGGGCGACGACGGTGCTGATCGTGCGTCACGCCGAAAGGGCGGACGACCGAACAGACTCCGATCTATCGGAGGAAGGAGAAAGAAGGGCTGAGACTCTGGCCCGCATGCTCCGCCTCTCGGGAGTGTCGGCTGTATTCTCCACAGACACGACGAGGGCCAGGGAAACCGTTAACAATTACGCCGACATGCACGGCATCGCGATCACGCCTTATCGCACCGTCGAGGAGATAGCTTCGCGGATCAAGTCCGATCATGTAGGTCAGTCGGTGTTGGTTGCGGGACACTCAAACACGGTTTCGCCGATCGCAGAAGCACTGGGCGTCAACCCGGTTCCCGACACCGGTGAAGAATACGACAACCTGTTCGTGGTCACGATCTCATCTGACGGAACAGCGTCACTGACTCATCTGAAATTCCAGATCCAGCGTTGACCGGTAGGAGTGTGGGCGAAACCGGGTTCAGGCGGCGCGGGAAGTTCGGTTCATGGCATACGGTGCCAAAGAATCGACGAAGCGACGGCGGCCGCTCGCTTTCCTGGAAATCAGTTGACGTAGGTCTCGTACAGGGTGGTTCTTTGTCTTGGAGTGAAACCCGCGGCGGAAATCACGCGGCGCAGGGTGTCGTCGGTCGCCTTGTGGTCGGCACCGGCGGCACTGATAACGTTTTCCTCGATCATGATGCTCCCCATGTCGTTAACGCCGAAACGGAGGGCAACGGATCCCAGCTTCAGACCAACGGTCAGCCAGGAAACCTGAATGTTGTCGATGTTGTCGAGGAAGATGCGGCACAGGGCGAGCAGGCGCAGGTACTCGGCGGCAGTTACCTCGGGGATGTCGCGTTCTCCCAGAGGCGTGTTCTCTTTCTGGAAGGTCCAGGGTATGAAAGCCGTGAAGCCGCCGGTTTCGTCCTGCAGATCCCGGATACGCTGAAGGTGCCGCACACGATGCTTGAGCGTTTCGCCGACACCGACCATCATCGTGGCCGTTGTGCGCAGCCCTTCTGCATGAGCGACCCTGTGGACCATCAGCCACTCATCAGTCGTGCATTTTAGTGGACTGATATCTTCCCGGATGTCGTCATCGAGGATCTCACCACCGCCACCGGGCATCGAATCGAGACCGGCAGCTTTAAGGTGTCTGAAAGTTTCGGACACGTCGAGCTTGGACACGCGGGCGATATTGAGAATTTCCGGCGGCGAAAAACAGTGCCGGCGAAGATCTGGAAACCGTTCGCGCATTCCGTTTAAGAGCTCTTCGTAATAGTCGATCTCGAGATCCGGGTGGACACCGCCCTGCATCAGGATTCCAGTCCCGCCGCAATCCAGTGTTTCTTGCAGCTTCTGGTAGATGACTTCGTTCGAAAGAACGTAGGCTTCAGGGTGGCCTTTCACCCTGTAGAAGGCACAGAAGCTGCAGAACTCCTTGCAGACGTTCGTGTAATTGACGTTCCGGTCGATGATGTAACTGATGACCCCGTCGGAGTGGCGTTTCTCGCGAATCCGATCGGCAGCCGAGGCCAGGTCCAGCAGCTCCGCTTCTTCAAAGAGGCGGACGGCTTCGTCATCGCCGACACGCACGCCTTCGACAGCGGTTTCGAGTATTTCGTGAACACTTCTCAAAGGAATTCGATGCCTCGCACGGACTTGATGGCTCCGACCTCTCGAGCGAGTTCATGGAACAGACCAATGGATTCCACACAATCCGAATCCATATGATAGTACACACTCTGTTCGAGGTAGCGCAGGACGAAGTCTTTCTCCAGTTCCATCTTCGTCGCGTACCGTTCCGCGATGGTATCGAGGTTCGCAAGGCCGAAGTCGCGGGATTCGGTGAGTCGCTCGACCACAGACTTGTCGCCAAAATCCCGGCGAGCAGCCCAGAAGGCAAAAACGAACGGCAGGCCAGTCAGATTGTTCCACCTCTCCATTAAGTCGAAGACATAAACCGGTTCCGCCCCATCACGGATAAACGCTTTCTGCTTCTCCGCGTTCGGAAGCATATTGGCCGCCTGATACTGGAGCGCGGCGTCACCGATGATTAACGCCGCATCATTGTCGGCCAGCATGCGCACCGGGTCCGCATCAGCAGTCTCGAACACGGGCGTAGTCCCGTAAAACTTCTTCAGGATGATCTGGGTCAGTGCGACCGACGAGCGGGAAGCTCGATCGAAAGCAATCCGACGAATCCGGAACAAGGGAACCATGCTGAGCAGGATCACGCTCTGAACCCGATTCTGAGAAGCGATGGCGGGCCCCGGAATAATTCGACATCCCGGAATGCGCTGATATTCGATAGACGGGATCAGGCCGACATCGACACTGCCGCCGGCGAGCTGGTCGGCACATTCCGCAGGCGTAGTGAAGACAGGGTCGAATGCGTCTTTGGCAACGCCTTCAAGGATGCCCCAGCAGAGCGGGACCGAATTGAGATACTGGACGATTGAGATCTTCGTGGCCACGGAGTTCGTTATTTTAACACGGCCACTCAAGGGAAGGTTCAACGTGCGTTACGGCCATCTCTCAAACTCTTTGCCCCAAGGTCCTCTCAGCGACCCACGTGAGACGCCAATCTGATCCATTGGTCCGGGACTCGGGCTCTGAGCTATTTGATCCGCTAAACCTTTGGACAACTCGGAGCTGGCTCCTGCATCGCTTCTTGGTCAATCCGTCTTAGCGGGCATCGCATTCAATGCCGCAAGGCGTTCTGCCAAACGATACAAACCGAGTTCTCGACACAGGGGCTGGATCTGTCGCTGGTCCATTCCGCCGATGCGGCTGGATTCCCAGTCGATTTCAAGCGGCACGGTATCTATCAGCCGCACTAGTTCCCGCGCGCGCAGTGCGGATTCGCGGCCCTGTTTCAGGTTGGCTCTGCGTTTTTCACCGGGCATCTCATCCGCGTGGGCTAGCACGTTGTCAAGCGTTTCGTATCGGACCAGTAGCTGCCGCGCAGTCTTCGGCCCTATCAAGGTGACACCAGGCACGTTGTCAACAGCGTCTCCGACCAATGCTTGAAAATCCACGACTTGGTCCGCCCGGATTCCCCACGCACGCACCAGCGACTCGGCGCCGAATACCTCGTTCTTGCGGATATTGAATATCTTTACGCGCTCGCTGATCAACTGGCGGCAGTCTTTGTCGCCGGTGACCAGGAAACACAGCATGCCCCGACGCTCCGCCTCCCGAGCCACGGTCGCGAGAATGTCGTCCGCCTCGTAGCTGGGGCATTCCAGAATTGGCACGCCCATCGCTTCGAGCATGCGGCGCACTAAGGGCATCTGCGTCCGTAGATCTTCGGGCATTTCTTCGCGATTAGCCTTGTATGCCGGATATCGCTGCCTACGAAACGTCTCACCCGAGGGTCTGTCGAAGGCACAGAACACGTAGTCTGCCCGATTCTTCTCTACCAGGCGCACAACATCTTGGACAAACCCGTGTACGGCTGCGACAGGTTGGCCCGCAGGACCTCTGATGTCAGGGAGGGCGTGGAACACCTGGTACATTAGGTAATGGACGTCCATCACGTAGACCGTCCGGTCACACGAAGCAGCGGAGCGAGGAGCTGGCGTGATTGCTTTTCCCTCGTCGAGGCTTCCCGCTGGCTGCTGGGTAGCCTCCTCTTCAAAGCCGGGAAGGATACGCTGCCGTTCGGGATTTGACATGCTGCGGTCGCGGGGTGATGGATAAGGACTAGCCGTGCGAAGCATTGTAAGTCTGTTTGGAATGGGCACAAACACTCGTG
>CAZOZZ010000067.1:0-20095 GCA_964584435.1 uncultured Solibacteraceae bacterium
GTCGCCGGCGGCGCCGTCGCGGCAGCCCGTCCGGCTCCCACGGCCGCCATTCCGCCACCCGAACCGGCAGAAGCCTGTCCGGCACGGTTCCGCTTCATCTGCTCGCGTAACTGGCTGCCACCGGTGAAGGTGACCCGGACCGTGTCGATCTCAGGCACGTACTCGGGCAACAGATCCAGATAGTTGTCGGCGTTGTCCCGAGCCATGATCCGGTCGATCTTCCACTCGCCCGGCTCCATCCATTCGTCGGTCGTAATCGTGCCTCTCCAGAGATTCTGGGAGACGTCGAGGCCGGCCTTCTGTATGACATCAGGTCGCGGCACCGGTTTCAGATGAACGCGAGAACGGTTGATGTAGCTGGGCACCGGCGTGAAGTTCACCGCGAACGTCCCCACACCCGACATGTCGTCGGTGATGATTGCATTCACGGTCACGGGCTCGCCGAGACGCGCTTCCGTCTGGTCGACCCAGACCGAAAACAGCGTCGGCGGTTGCGTGTCGCGCTTCGCCTCATCCTGCGTCATGTTGACGATGGCGTTCTCAAGCAACGGATGCGTCGTCCGGAACAGGTGCGCGGTCTTACCCGCTCTGTCGGACACCCACATCGACAGCAGTTCGTACTCGCCGCCACCCCACCATTCGGGGATCGTCAGCATCGCGCCGTAGACATCTTCCTGACCCACGACCTTGTTCAGGGCGGCCTCGATGAACTTGCCGTCCGGCGTGTTGAAGCGAACCCTTACCGAACTCACACCCGATTTGTTATCAGTCACCTTCGCGAACACCGGAAGCGGCCGTCCCACCGCCTGCGTTCGAATCTCGTCCGCCGGCGCATTCAGCGTGTTCACCTTCACCCAGTGCACGGTAGGTGCGATCACATCGACATTGGTATTCGGCAGAACCTCGATCTCGAGACCTCGAAGACCGGGATGATGATCCGAGTGGAAGATCTTGGAACCTCTCGATGAGTTACCCGCGGACGCATACGTGAGGTAGTAAACGCCGGGTTCTTGCCACTCGTTGGTCTTGATGGAGCCGCGCATGATCGGAGATCCCGGAGACACCGGGGACAGGCTCGCACCCGTCGTGGTGCGTCGGCCATGCGGACCGAAGTACCGCATGCTCATCCGGCTTGCCGTTCCCGTAAGGTCCTCAGTCACGGCCTCGAAACTGATCGACTCACCCGCCTGGATCCGGCGCTTTCCGAGAATCGTGGCACTCTTGATGATCGGCACGTAATGCCAGCTCTTCAAGTCGCGCCAGGAGAACTCGCGATCCGGATTCGAGATGAACTCGTCGACCGGCCAGTCCATGGGATCCATGATCGGATTCACGGCATCGGTCGAATAGTAGGTGTCGGTCCCCGGCGCCTGTGGAAAACCTTCGCCGCGGACGTTACGCACTTCATCGGTTGGGCCCATGATCATTCCCAACGGGCCGGCCACGCTTGGCAGTCCCGGGGTGGCGATCCCGGACGGGTTGGCACCTTCCCTGTAACGATTCGCAATGCGCTGCGGCGCCTGCTGTTGCTGGGCCGCAGCCGCTGGTTGTAGTGCCCCTCTGCGTTGTGAACTCATGTCGTCGCTGGTAGCAATGACGAACAAAGCGATGACAAGAACGCTAAGGAGAACGAAGGATATTCTTTTCATAATGATTGGCTTCCTCCCGTCGCGATAACTCAAGTATCAGATACAGAAATAGTAATGGTCTGGTTCAGTGAGAAATATACACGCAATGCCTTTCCCATTTCAACGTTTCATTCCTTTATTTCGACTCTGCGGGAGATCCGGGCAGGGTCCGATTCGGTGCGGGATTCTTTGCGTGAAAAACCGACCGGTTTGTCAATCCACCAGCCGCACACGAAATCGCCCCACCCTACCGGGACGGGCCGCGGTCACAATCAGGTAGTAGGATCCTCCCTCGAAGAAAGTGTGGTCGATTTCGGAAAAGTATGAACTCCGGATGTCGGGGACGTCTACCAGGCGGCCGTCGGCGGACACGAGAAAAACCGTAGGTGTGAACTCGGCAGACTCGACTCGAACTCGTAATCTATCATCCGAAATACCGGACAGCTGGTACGCCCGGAATCGGGTTCCACCAACCAGAAAAGGATCGGTGATTCTCAACACGGACTCTCCCGGCTGGAACGGGCTGCTTCCCTTCACCTGGACACCTTGTTCGGCCAGTGCCACGTGCCGACGGATCGGGCCATAGGAGGGTGAGAGCAAAAGTGCTTCCTGCCAGGCCTCCAGTGCTCCATCCCTGTCCCGTTGCTGGAACAGGAACAGGCCCAGGTATTCGTAAAGGAGCAAGTCATCGGGTGTCGCTGCCACCGCCAGACGCAGCGGCTCCTCAACAGCTTCAGGCCTGCCCTGGGATTTAAGTATTTGAGCTAGAAGAAGATACTGTCGGCCCTTGGCGGCCTCAAACTCCGTGCGCTCCATACTCCTGCGTATGGCCGCTTCGGCCTCGGAGAACCGATCATCATCTATATAGAGGGCGGCGAGAGCGGCGTATGGCCGCGCCCAATAGGGCCACAACTCGGACGCCGTCTGGAATTCCCTCTCCGCCTTCCCAAGCTCCCGCTGGAACGAGTAAGCTAGCGCCAGCCCGTATCGGGACAATGCGGCCTCGTTCGGGTCCATCTGTATCGATCGGTTGAAGTCGGAGATCGCTGTTTCGATGTCTCCCTCATGAAGCAGGTTCATGCCCGAAAAAAACAGGTAGCGGCCCTCGATCAAACGGCTGGGTTCAAAATCCAGGACCACGTCGACGGCCTGCATCGCCGCTTCCCAATGGGCCTTGGGCGGCATGGCAATCGAAGAATCGGGGTTCACGAACTGCTGGACCGCGATCTCGACTTCCTCTTTCGCGATGTCGTAAGTTCTCTCGTCGTCTTGAAACCAGAAGAGGGCAAGAAAGAAAAGCAAGTAGGTCATAGGCTTACATCCCAGGGAGAGGGGCGGCACCTGGCGCGGCCGCCCGGAGATAACAGAATGATTACACGGTCAATATACCAGACGTTCGACCCCGAAAAAGCATATAAAAGCGAGGCCATCGCCGGTCTCGAATGCGTCGCACAAGAAGAGTTAAGCACTTCGAGCACCGTTCGACCCGGCCGCACCGAACCGCAGTCCAACCTCTTCGGGAAACCCGACGAGTGCGGGCTCGGCTTCAAGGCGGACGCCGAAGATGTCCCTAACGGCCTGCTGGATCTCCCCCGCGAAGGCCAGGACCTGATCGGCAGTTGCACCGCCCCGATTGACCAGGGCCAGCGTATGCCTGGCAGACAACCCGACGTTACCGCGGGAACAACCTTTCGGAAAGCCCGCTCGTTCGATCAACCAGGCCGCGGAAACCTTCACTTCACCTTCTGATTCAGCAGATGCAGGGTATTGAGGCACGCGCTCCTCTTTCGCGCGCACGCCGTGGTTCGCCCCGGCAGCCTCAATCGCGGAGATGCTCGCGACCGAAACGACGGGGTTCTTGAAGAAGGATCCCGCGCTGCGGCAGTCGGGATCCCCTTCAACCAGGAGCATCGCCTTACCGGCACGAATCTCCAGCACCGTATCGCGGACTTCAGCGAGCGTGGGGGACCGTCCTTCGAAGAACCGCTCAAGATCCGCATACTTCAAACAGGGGGGGCCTCCCCTCTCTAGGACGTATTCAACCTCGAGAACGATGTGCCGGTTTCGGGCACCGGTGTTGAACACGCTACGACGGTAGGCGAAGCGACACTCCCGGTTCGACATGTCGATGATGGTTCCAGTTTCCCGGTCAAGGACCCGAACACTGGAAATCACCGCCGACGCCTCCTGTCCGTATGCACCGACGTTCTGCACGGGCGTGCCGCCAACCCACCCGGGGATCCCGCTGAGACACTCGATTCCGGCCAGACCACGTTCAACACAGGCAGCCACCAGAGAGTCCCAGTGAACGCCCGCACCGGCACGTACGGTAACCGAATCTCCGGCCCGGCTCATCGATGTCCCGGGAATCGCAACCTGAACGGCAAGGCCGGGAAAACCGGAATCAGAAATCAGAATATTAGACCCGCCGCCGAGAACGAATAGTGGTAGATTGTTGTCGCGCGAAAATTCGATGGCATCTAAGACTGTCTTTTCGGACCGAGCCTCGGTAAGATAGCGTGTCGGCCCACCTACGCCGAGGGATGTATATGGAGCGAGGGAAATGTTCTCCTGTATGTAGCTTTTCACTGCAGGTTCAGTCTAAGTGCTAATAAATTATTTCAGCAAGCAAGGAGTTCTTATGAAGCGCACAATCCTAATAACGATCGCGATGGTCCTGGCGGTCGGAATCGTATATGCACAGAAAGCCCCCCAGGGCGAGGAATACGAGAAGTGGATGCAAGACGTCCAGCAAAGCATTCGCGGTTTCAACAACGCATATAACGACATGAACATGGCGAATGCGACCGAAGCCATCGACATACTTGCCGATACCTTCGGTCAGATGGAAGCGCATTGGGAAGAACAGGGCAAAGAGGATGCCGTGGGCTGGTCCAGGGATTCCAAAGAGCACATGATCGAGGCCCAGGGCAAGATGAAACTGAATGACATTGCCTACGCCTTGAACCTGCTCGAACTCGCGCAGCGAAACTGCCGCAGCTGTCACACGGCGTATCGGCCGCCAGCACCGTAAGAAAGAACGCCTGGTAGTGGTTCAGAAAGGGGCGGCACGAGCCGCCCCTTTCTTATTGCGTTCGAAGTGGTTCGTGGCCGGAACGTGAACCAGGCCAATTCCGGAACACTGGCATCCTCCCCAAAATGAACCTCCAACTCGCCGTTCTTGCCCTCTACTCCATCGGGATCATCGCGCTGGGTCTCATCGTGTCGAGAAAGGTGCGCGGTGCATCGGACTTTCTCGTGGCGGGGCGCGGCCTCGGTCCTGGCCTCATATTTACGACCTTTCTGGCCGCAAACCTCGGAGCGGGAACGACGGTCGGGGCTGCGAGCATCGGGTTCGAGCTGGGCCTGTCGGCATGGTGGTGGGTCGGCTCTGCGGGTATCGGGTCTCTGATTCTGGCCAACATGGTCGGGCCAAGAATATGGAGGTTGGCAAAGCGATACGATTTCCAGACAATGGGCGACTACCTGAACCATCGCTACAATCGGGCGGTTCGGGGCATCATCGCGGGCCTGCTCTGGTTAGGCACGCTGGCAATTCTTGCCGGCCAGTTGATCGCGATCGCGACAATCCTGGAGATAGTTGCCGGCCTTCCGAGGTGGCAGAGCACAGTGGCCGGTGGCCTGATCGTAATGGCGTATTTTTCGGCGGGAGGCCTCTGGGCCGCAGCCCGGGTAAACGTCGTTCAGCTGGTGATCATGATGGCCGGATTTCTTCTCGCGATCCCCTTCGCATTGAACGCTAGCGGAGGATGGAGTGCCGTCACGGAAACATTGTCTGCATCGCGTGAGCCCGGATACCTGAGCATGACGGGTCTGGGATTCTCCGGGGCTCTTCGCTACCTGGTCATTCTGGTGCCGGCCTTCATCGTCTCTCCCGGCTTGATTCAGAAGCTCTACGGGGGACGTGATGAACGGGCGGTCCGGGTAGGGATAAACCTGAACGCGATATGCCTCTTGATATTCGCATTCGTGCCGGCGGTGATCGGTATGATCGCCTACGCAAACTTTCCCGGCCTGGCTAACCCCGACCACGCGATGGGAACCGTCCTCGTGGAACTCCTGCCGGAATCGGTCGGCCTGCTGGCCCTCGCGGCTGTCCTTTCCGCTGAAATCAGTACGTGCGATGCACTACTGCTGATGCTCTCGGGCTCGCTCAGCATCGATCTCTACAAGAACTTCCTCCATCCCGATGCCGACCAGAAGCGGCTGTTGGTTGTCAGCCGTTTCGCGGCGATGGCCGGCGCGGGCCTCGCGATTCTCCTGGCCGTCCGTTTACCGTCAATAATCTCCGCCCTGGAAATCTTTTATGGTCTGATGGCCGTGGCGCTCTTCGTTCCAACGATTGCGGGCTTGTATTCGCGCATACCGCGGGCGCGATCGGCGATCTGGACGATAGGGGGTTCCGTCGTCACGACGATCGTGGTCTACATCGTCACAGGTGGGGCCGGAATCGGAATTCTGACGCCTTATGCGATCGGCATCCTGTCTGCGTTGGTGTTGATGATGGGCCGGGTCTGGTTGAGGGATCTGCCTGCTCACAGATCGATTGGGACATAGAGCGAAACTTAGAGCGGAGCAAGCCCATTGATGGAGGCCGCGCGCACGGGTAGAATCGATAGAGTTCGCGCACTGCTCGAATTCGGCGCCGACGTGGTCGCTAGCGGAGGTGGGCGGGGACAGACGGCCCTCATGTGGGCCGTTTCACAAGAACACTCCGACGTGGTCGAGGTGCTGCTCCGATACGGTGCGAACGTCCATGCCCGAGTCGAACGCCAGGTTCGTCCGGTGGATCAAGTGAAAGACCCTGATGCGGGCGGCAGACATCGCAAACTCCCCCGGAAAGCCGCGGACCTGCTGCGGAAACTGGGCACAAACGACTGATGGATCGAAGAGCATTCGGAAAGACCCTCCTGGGAGGAGCCACTTACCTGATGGTGCAGACGCCTCAAGACAATCTCGATCAGAGCGGCCTCACCGATGTCGACCCGATCCAGGTCGGGCACTTCACGCACGCGGATCGACCGACGGGTTGCACCGTGGTTCTGACACCAACGGGCGCGGTCGCCGGGGTAGACGTGCGGGGTTCGGCTCCGGGCACACGTGAAACGGACCTTCTGGATCCGGTCAACACCGTACAGGAAGTCCACGCGATCGTGCTGTCGGGCGGCAGCGCCTTCGGCCTGGATGCGGCCAGTGGAGTCGTCCGTTACCTCGCCGAACGGGACATCGGGTACCCCGTCGGCCCGATCCACGTGCCGATAGTACCAGCCGCTATCCTTTACGACCTGGGGATCGGCGATCCCCGTATATTTCCCGATGCGGAAGCCGGATACGCGGCATGCGAAGCGGCCACCGCCGGACCGGTGGAGGAAGGGAGTGTCGGTGCCGGCCGGGGCGCGACCGTCGGGAAGATGCTGGGAATGGCACGCGCGATGAAGGGGGGGCTTGGAACATCGAGCATCCGTGTCGGGGGCGTGGTCGTTGGAGCGATGGCAGCGGTCAACTGCGCCGGAGATGTCGTCGACCCCAGTTCCGGGGAAATAGTGGCCGGCGCAAGAAACGAGGACGGAAGCAGCTTTGCCGACATGAGAAAGGTCATCCGGAGCGGCCGACGGGCCCGGGCCCGGGAAGCGAACAACACGACCCTGGGTATCGTCGCCACAAACGCCAGATTCACCAAGACCGAAATAACCAAGGTCGCACAGATGGCCCAGGACGCACTCGCACGAACCATCTATCCCGCTCACACGCCCGGCGACGGAGACACCGTATTCGCCCTTTCGACGGGAACGTCCGAAGCGGATGCCAACCTCGGCACCGTTGGGGCGCTGGCGGCGGAAGCGCTTGCGGAAGCCATACTCCGCGGAGTTAAGCGCGCGACCTCGCTTCCCGGTTATCCCGCTTACGACGACGTACAAGGCTGACCGACCGAAGCTGTCGGACAGAGAAAGGATTCAGGGGCTGGATTCCTGCTGAACCGCGGGTGGCCAGGGACGGCCACCCCGACACGCTTTCCCGGGCGATTGTCTCAACCCTCTACTCGAGCGAGTCCAGCATGGAACGCAGGCGGGACATGCGTTCCGGGCGATCCCGGACAAAGCGTTCGATGCCGGTCAAGATCGAGTCCGGGTCCAGGCGGGCCTCAGCGATCACGTCCGCTTCGGTCCCACCGGTAAGCCATTGGTGATCCCAGTCCGAAACCAGTGAATACTCGTCCGCCATGGGGCCCGCCGATGAGATCGGCCACGTTCGTCGGGTACCGGTGCTGACAAACATGAGATCCTGGACCGCCCCGGCAGGCAGTACCGAGTTGCGGTACGCCTCGGGCTGCCGGTCGAACAGGTCCTCGCTGATCGCGGCAATCACCTTCACGTTGATCCCTGCCTCTTCCAACCGCGGGAGAACGGCGACGAGGTTGACGGTCGAACTCGACCCCTGGGCGATCACATAGCCATGGCGCTCGCGGCCCGGCTCGAAGTCGCGGATAACGTACAGGCCTTTGGCTGCCGCCTTCGGGTCCGGATCGGCAAACCCGCTCCGGTCGGCGACCGAAAAGTCGGGCCGGGCCACCTCCAGGATAATGATTCCGACCTTCTTCTCTCGCGCAGCGATTTCCGCAGCTGCGAAATAACCGGACGCCACGTCGTTGTAGTCCCAGAAGCTCAGGTTTATCACATGGCCACGTGGAAACAGTTTCCACACCTGCGGCGAAAAGATTCCGAAGTGCGTACGTGCGTCCGCGGCCGTCTCCGGGCCGGAGTGCCCCGCCAGAATGTTGAGGACGCCGGTCCGGAACCTGCTGTCCTGGTTCTGCTGGCTCCACACTCGCGCCGGCAGGTACATGAGAGGTGTGAATGCACCATAGGTACCGCTGAACGCCCACACGCCGGCGAACTTGTCAGGATCCACCGAGGCGCTTTGTCCGACGAGTCCGATGGCGCTGGACACATTGCCCGCCTCCTGGATCGCAGCCTTGACCCTTGTACCCGAAGGATTGGTTTCCGGATCGTAATGGCCCCAGATGCTACCGCCTTCCAGATTCACGGACCCGGACAGGTCGGCTGCCAGCGTCAGCGCACGGTTACCCGTGACGTAGTTGAGCCACTTGATTATCTCCGACACGCTCCGGCGGGCACCGGCCATTTCGCCCGCCTTGCGGAAGAGGGTGATCTTCACCTGTTTCTTCCCGCCGGAAACGGGGTCCTCGACATCCAGCGTCTGCGGCTCTTCGGGAAGATTGGCCACACGCAGTCTGTCATCGAGAAATGGGTCCTGGCTGGCGTCGATGCCGAGCGGGAAGTTGTCGGTGACAGTGTCGCCAATCTCGACAAGACGGTCCGCCAGCCAATCCCCCAGACCGTTCTGATCCAGCACCGACATGGCGACGTCGATGTTCGTCTTGAACTGGATGAGTTTCTCCCGCGTATCGGTTACCGGCCCCTGACGTATGCCTTCGAATTCCACTCCGTACCGTTCCTCGAAGGTCCGTGCGAGGGAGACGAAGTAGTCCGAGTTCATCTTCATCGCGTATGGGTGACTCTGGTAACTGACCACCTGATCTCCCGCACCCGGAATCTTTCCATCCACCGCGCCGGGCCAATAGCCTTTCGTGGTCTTGCCGATCGCGATCATCGGACGTCGATCCGCCGGATCCCAAGCCTCCATCGCCTCCAGCGTTTGGATGATCTGGCCGTAATCGTGACCGTCTTCCATCGTGAACACGTTCCAACCGTACGAGGTCCACTGATCGATCAACCTGTAGGCGTCATACTTCTCGGCAACCACACCGCCGACGAGAACATCGTCGATACCGGCGTTGTTGTTGGACAGAAAGATCCGAAGCCGCTTGCCGACCTGGAGCGCCAGGGCCTGTGTCTTGAGTTCCTGAGCGTGGCCGGCGCACATGGCGAATTCCCCCTCGAACGCGATGACCTTGGGCGTACCCATTGCCGCGCCAACGAGGTCCCAGAAAGCCGCCTTCCCGGCCGCAGTCGCGACGCCGACACCGGAAGGGCCACCGTTGACGTCGTTGGTGAGGTCGGTGGACTCGATGTGCCCTGAGAGTGCACGGATTCCCCGTCCCCGGGCCTGAGCGAACAGGGGATCATCGGTCAGTCCCTGATCGGACAGGAGTGTCCGAAGCGCTACGGCACCGCGGCGAAAACCCAGGGCATCGACCGGAAGCATCGTGACGTCAGGTGCGACGTAATACCGTTCGTCGCCCGTAGCACGGTACTTGCGGTCCAACGCCTCGCCCATGATCATCCACAACGCGTAGCAGGTCGGAGCGCAATGGCCGGCTGCCAGCATGAACTTGTCGCCATAAGGATGCTTCGGGCGACGGTAGTCGTAACGGAGCCCACCACGCTCCGGACCCGCCAGATGAGTTGTGACGTTGAACGGCGTGTAGGCCAATGGACCGCCGAAGTGGCCGGTCTGGGCGTAGTTGCCGAGCAGGGTCAGCGTCACGCATGTGAGATAGCCGATGTCTTCGAGCTGCTGCTGGTCGGGCAACTTCCTAGGCGAAGCGAATGATGACGAAGCCGCATTGCTCATGTTGTCGGAATTCCTGATTCAAGTAGCTTCAATCTCGAGTCCAATAGTTGCAATGTCCGATCAACGTCGGATTCGCTGAATCTCCAGCAACCGCTGACGCATGTCATCGGCCTTCCCCGCTTCTTCAAGCTGGCTCCACAAGGTCGCCACGGTCTGGGCGTCGACGAACCCGGGAACGCTGGTCCGCCATCCCTGCTCCGAACGGAATCGGTCGACGGCGTCTACCGCCTCCTGCGTGTAGCGGTTCCTTTCGCGGCCGTCGGTCGCAAGTTCTTCCTCGTCGGGACGGAAAAAGCCCAGCGCGTGCAGCATCAGTTTCAACTGGAAGACGTCGTTTCCCGTCTCCTGCTGAAGGGTGCGGAAGCCGAGGGTTTCCGAAATCGTGTTGTAGATCCGGCGCATCTCACCAACCGGGTCTGGGTGCTCGCACACGTTGATCTGGACGGTGAGCCCGTCCTGACGCCGTGCCATATTGGGTCGTGGGTCCGCCACGATCACGGCCGCCGACTGCGTTTCACCGTGGCGGGCATCGCCTCCGAGAACGTGACCTCGGTTCAGGGCCTCGATGAGGCGGTCGGCGAGTTGACGGTGGGTGCCCTCGCTCGCCTCGAACGTCTCGGCCACGGCATCGACGACCTCCGGACCGACCAACGAGTTTCCCTGAACGACGTACGTCGCGCCCCGGCGATGTCCGGCCCACGAGCTGTGGTTGCCGGTGTGCTGCGCCGAGCTGCCGTCGATCCCGATGACTCCGATCTGCCGGCGCAGAGCATTCTCGTCCTTGGCCAGGAGTTGTTCGAGCGCGTCCTCAGGGGAAATCCCTTCAGCCATGAGGTCCAACAACTCGTAGCCGTACTCGGTTCGCGTCGAAGCCTGGGTCGCGACCGCGCCGACACCGACACGGACCCAGGGCACCCCGTTTCCCACGCACGGGTTCCGGGTCGTTACCGTCACACCCGTTTCTCCGGTTTCCAGATCCACAGCCGCGATTGAAAAGGTATGGAAGACGAGCTCCTCTCCCCATGCCACCGGCTCCTGCGCACTCACGGGAACCGCAATGAGCAGCAGCACAGCGGCGCTCGCCACACAGATTCGTTCAATTGCCATTGAACACCTCCCCTTGTCGATAGAACGTCCGTTGAGGCAGCAGCCTAAGGGCCTGCCCTCGAACTGTCAACCGATTTGAATTATGAATGTCGCGAGGGAAGGAGCAGCCAAAAGAATGGGTCTAGTGTCCTGGCGTTCTACTGGAAGGTCCAGCGGACAATTTCGATCGAATCGATGATCGAACCTTCTTGAATCCGGTCCACGACGTCCATTCCCTCGATCACGCGGGCAAACACCGTGTAGTTGTGGTCAAGGCGGAAATTGTCCACGAGGTTTATGAAGATCTGAGCGTCGCCGGTGTCCCGACCTCTGGTGGAGATCCCGACGGTGCCTCGCAGATGTGAAACCAATCCAACTTCATCGCGCATGTATGGCCCGTCGCCGACATACTCGTTGGCACCCACGCTTCCACCCTGAACGACGAAGTTGGAAACGACACGATGAAACGTCAGGCCGTTGTAGAACCCTCCGTCTGCCAGCAATGCAAAAACCGACGCCGTGGCGGGAGCTTCCTCAGACAGCAACTGCAGGGTGAACGATCCTTCCGACTCCATCCGGATCACCGCGGTGGCGCCGGCCAGCGCCTTGATGAAATTCTCTTCCAGGAGCGGGAGCGGTTCGTACCGCCTGGTGCTGGAACTGACAACGCGCCCTGTCCACTCCGACAGAACCTCGGCGGCCAGCCCGGCGATCACGGGGTCGAAGTCCCCTAGCAGCGGCTCGATCTCAGGAGCCATGGAGGGATCTCCGTATTCGCGCAAACGTTCGAGAAGCCGGCGGCGAGGGTCCCGGGACGTCGCCCGTCCTTCGGCGCTGATGCGCCCGAGTGCGGCCAGCAGGACGGGACCGGGATTGACTTCCAATGCATCGTCCAGCAAAGATGTCGCTTCCATGATCACCCCGTAGTCCCAGGACTCCAGTGCACCCACAGCATCGCCATAATGCCGTAAAGCAGCCGCAACCACGTTCGGATGACGGTCTTGAACGAGAATGTTCAACGCCTCGTCGTCACTCAACAGCTTCGCGGCCTGTGCCGCATAGGCACGCACCTGCCAGCGCCCGTCGCCCATAAACCTGTAGAGACGGTCGAAGGCGGCATTGACGTCCACCCTCGCCAGAGCGAGGAGCGCGTGCGCGCGTCTTCGCCACGTCTCCCCACGGTCCGTCATGCTCACGATAATCCCGGGGGCACAACCCAACTCGCCGAGTTGATCGATCGCCAACAAGGCAACGTGCTCGCTCTCGTCATTCAGGGCAGCGCGTGCCCGTTCGCAGCTCGGATCCAACCGGAGCGCTTCATAACGAACGATGTAGGAGGGATCGTCGCGCCACCGTTTCGTTGCAATGACCGCCAGGCGGCGGACCTGTGGGTCCTCATCGGAGAGAGCCGCCTCCAGCGTCTCCGGGTCCGCATCATCCGCTGCATTCAAGGTTTGGAGCGCCAGTTTTCGAACGAGTGAATCCCGGGTTTCCCTGACCGCGGTCCGCAAGGCATCGAGCGTGGTTTCCGCGGGCGCGGCATCGCGCGCGTGGAGTCTGAAATGAGCTTCGAGTCCGGCCGCGGCCCCCGCCCGAATGTTCAGATCTTGTTCGGTGAGCCCCTCTGCCAGCACACGCTCGTCAGCGCCTGGCAGACGCCCCATCGTCCGGTATATGACGGCCCGGACCCCAGGGTCGCGTTCCTCTCTGAGAAGTCCAACGAAATCAACCGCGGTTCCCATCTGACCCAGCGCGTTCACAGCTTCCCGACGGACGGCTGGGCTTTCCGCATCCAGCAGCGCGGCGACGGCGTCCTTGTGTTCGGGTAGTTCGAACCGGCCAAGGGCTCTGGCGGCCAGGCGCCGAATCTCGGCATCCGGATGCTCGAGGGCTTCGACCAGGGCGGAAACGTCCTCGGCACGCGAATCCTCGATCTGCAACAACCGGTAGTCCAAAGACGACTGCATCATGAGTAAGGCCAATATCAAGAACATGAGCAGAAAAGATAACACGGAAGGCGAAATTCAGTCTCATACCGGTTTACTGTCGATTTCCGCGGCTCTTGAGACGTAGAATGTCGGTTCCGAAAATGTAACCGGGACACAAACAGTTAATCGTAGATGTAGCTGGAAACGAGTAACTGGAGGACAAGTACCATGCGTAAGAAAACACTACTGATTGCCATCGTAGCCTTCGTGAGCATGACGGCTGCTGCAATGACCGGCCTCACTCAGCGGGGACGCGGACGGGGACAGGCACCGCCCCTCGATATCCGAGAGGTTGTCGACGGCTTGTACGTGATCGTCGGCAGCGGCGGCAATGTGAGTGCACGGGTGACTTCCGAGGGCATTATCCTCATCGACGACAAGTTCGAACGGAACTATGACGAGATCGTTTCCAAGATTGGGAGCGTGACCGATCAGCCCGTCAAGTACGTGATCAACACGCATCATCACGGGGACCATACCGGCGGGAACGCAAACTTCTCGGCGATCGCCCAGGTTATCGCACACACAAACGTCCGTGCGAACATACTGCGCAACGAGCAGGCCGGTCCGCCATCGATTGTCTACACCGACCAGGCTTCCGTCCACCTGGGCGGCGTTGAAGCTCGGGCCATTCATCTTGGCCGCGGCCACACCGACGGCGACTCCGTGGTCTACTTTCCCGACTTGAGGGTCGTCCACACAGGCGACCTCTTTATTACGGACGGCGGCCCCCTGATTGATTATGCGAACGGCGGCGACAGCACGGAGTGGCTGGACACATTGGACAGAATTGCCGAGATCGATGCCGACACGTTCGTTTCCGGACACGGCGAAGTCGCCACCAAGGCTGAATTGCGGGAGTTCCGGAGAAATCTTCAAATGACCCAGCAACGAACCCGGGAGGCCATCCGGAACGGTGCGACCAAGGAGAACCTGGCGGAAAGGGTCAAGCTGGACGACCTTGGCTGGGCGTGGGAAGGTCGCCTCCTAAGAAGCCTCGATGGCTTTTACGACGAGATGGCAACGCGTTAGCAGGAGACAGGGATAACACCATGAAAAACAAGATTCTTGTGATCGCCCTCGCGGCGATCGTCGGTACGGTTGCGGCTGCGACCACGGTGTGGACCGTACAACAGGGACTCGGTATCACAGAAGTCAAAGACGGCCTCTACATGATCACCGGCAACGGCGGAAACATCGGGGTCCGGGTGACTTCCGAGGGTGTAGTCGTCATCGACGATAAGTTCGAACAGAACTATGACGAGATTATCTCGAAAATTGCGAGCGTGACGAATCAGCCGGTCAAGTACGTTCTGAACACGCACCACCATGGGGATCACACGGGCAGCAACGGACAGTTCGCCGCCATCGCCCAGGTGATCGCACACACGAACGTTCGAGCCAACATGATCCGCGGCAACCAGGCCGGTCCGCCGTCGATCGTGTACACGGACCAGACGGCCGTCTTCCTGGGAGACACCGAGGTACGTGCCCACTACGTCGGCCGCGGCCACACCGACGGGGACTCCGTGATCTATTTTCCGGACCTCAGAACGGTACACACAGGCGATCTGATCGTCGGGGGAACCCTGTTTATCGATTACGGCAACGGCGGAACAAGCGTCGAGTGGCTCGACACGATCGACAATATTCTGGAGTTGGACTTCGACACGGTCATCCCGGGGCATGGCGGCCTGATGACAAAGGACGACGTCCGGGAGTTCCGCAGTAAGATCGAGACCCTGCAGCAACGCGGTCGAGAGCTTATCTCGCAGGGTGTTTCGAAAGACGAGTTCGGATCCCGGCTCAACGCGGACGATATTGGCTGGCAGATCGAAGGCAGTCTCTTCGGAAGGGCGAGTCTGTCGGGCTTCTACGACGAACTCTCGAGGAACTGACCGCGAATGAGGTTTTCCGACCTCACCATCGATTTTCCCAATTCGCGGAACCGTCTCTATCTTCGCCGTGGTGAAGTCGCAGCCAGAGGCGAAGCGATCGTCGACCTGGTTCGGGGCAACGTCAACGATCACGGGATCGTCTATCCAGAGCACACGCTCGGCAAGGTTCTGCTCGACGCGACGGACCGGGCCACAACATATACGCCGGATCCTCTCGGCCAGAGCAGGGCGAGGGCTGCGATCGCCGCGTACCACGCACCGCTTGAGATCGGCACGGACCGGATTCTTCTGACTCCGGGGACCAGTATCGCGTACTGGTACTGCTTCAAGCTTCTCTCCGAACCCGGCGACGATGTTCTATGCCCGGCACCTTCTTATCCCCTGTTCGACTACATCGCGAAACTGTCGGGTACAAACATCCGAAACTATCGATTGCGGGAGGAGAACGATTGGGCGATCGACCTCGACTACCTTGAAGATCAGATCACGACTCGCACGCGCGCCATCATCCTGATTTCACCTCACAACCCAACGGGAATGATTGCCGACGCGGCCCAGGTTGCGGGTCTGGGTGAAATCGCCGAACGTCACGCGCTTCCCATTGTTTCCGACGAAGTCTTCAACGAGTTCGTCTTCGAGGGCCCGCCTCTGCCACGGCCGGCCGGTGGAAACGCGCCCCTCGTATTTACGTTGAATGGTTTTTCGAAGATGTTCGCGCTGCCGGGCATCAAGATCGGATGGATGGCCGTTTCCGGTGACGACTCGCTCGCAAAGAAGGCGATGACGACGCTCGAGCTGATCTCCGACACCTTCCTGCCGGTCAACGAAATCGCTCAATTTTCAGTGACGGGGATATTCGAGGGGGGACAGGAATTTCTTAAGACTTACAAGGAAAGAGTCGCCGAATGTCGAGCCATAGCTCTCTCCTCCCTGGCCGGATCGTCGCTCGTTCCCCCACGCGGCGGTTTCTATCTTGTCCTGCCCTACGACCGGGACATCGATGAAGAGGATCTTGCGATCGAACTCCTCGACGAAGAGAAACTTCTGGTCCACCCAGGATACTTCTACGACATAGAAGGCCGCCACCTGGTCCTGACGTTCATCCACGACCCCGACACCCTGACTGACGCCCTGCCCCGCCTGAAACGCCACCTGTAGGCGACAGCTCGGTAGACGAAACGATTTGGTCAACGCAAAAACGCAATGACGCAAAGGGGATTATTTTGTCGGGAAGGAAACCGACGTGTCGAGAGACAGGTGCCCAGAACAATTCAACTTTGCGCTCTTTGCGTCATTGCGTTTTTGCGTTGAAAATCCCTAGTTCACCAGTTCGATGGCGTCGGCGCCGGCGCCGGTGGCGACGGTTTTCAGGATCTCGAGCGAGACGGGGTCGACCTGAGAGATAGTGCCGGCACGGAGGTCCGTGATGAACATCAATTTGCCGTCCGGGGTGAAGTTCATGCCGACGCAGATTCCGGCGACCGGGATCTTGCCGGTGATCTCGCGGGTGGCGCGATTCATACGAAGGACGCCGGCGCCCTCACGGCGCGAAGCGATGAAGATGGTCTCTCCATCAGGAGTGTACCGGATGCGGATCGGGGCGCCCTGGTCGGGAAGTTGTATCGTATCGAGAACCTCGTTCGTGGCTGCATCGATCAGGGTCAGGGTATCGTCAGCCTGATTCCCGACCACGATTTCCTTTCCGTCCGGGGATATCGCCAGGTCCTCGGGGGATCCCCCAACCGGAACCGTCGCTATGACCGACAGATTTTCGATTTGGATCACCGACATCGTTCCATCCGCCATGTTGCCGGTATAGACCCGGGATTCGTCGGGTGACACGTGCAGCATGTGAGGGGATCCCCCAACCGGGATACTGGCAATCCTGCGACGGCCGGCGACGTCGAACACGTGGACCTCATTCTGGCCGGTTGCAAACAGGATCTTGCCGCCGCGGGTCAGGGCGAGTCCGTGGGGTCCACCCGGCGACGGAATCCTGGTGACCTCTCGATTCGTGCGAATGGCAATCAGGGAAAGCGTATCTTCCTGCCGGTTGCCGGCGAAGGCGATACCCGTTCTTACGTGGACGGCGATTTCGTGGGGGTTGGTTCCCGTCTGGATGGTGTCGAGGATCTCGAAACTGTACGCGTCAACGACCGAGATGGTATTGGCCGACTGATTGGCCACGTACAGTCGGAGTTCAGGTTCCTGAGCGTAGACGGGCGCGCTCAAAACCAGGAAAAGGGCAGTCCAGACAACTCGCATATTCCACCTCTTTGTAGGTATCAAACTCAAGCCTCGGCCCGACGCAAAACTTCCAGAGGCTTCTGGCCGAGGATTCTATAGCTTGCCGCCCAGCCGGTGATAATTGCAAGCAAAGCCGTCAGGACGACTGCCCCGATCAGCGGAACCCAGTCCATCGTGTACGTTCCATCCATCAACTGGTTGACCACTATCGCAGAGAACACGGCCGCCAGGATGCTGCCGATCAGACCGGCGGAGATGCCCAGGATCAGAAACTCGACGGAAAAGACACCCACAATCCGTGCGCGCGTCGCACCGATGGTCTTCATGATGGCGACTTCCCTGATCCGCCGGTATCGGGTTCCCGCGACACTCGAAGCCAGAATGATAATCCCGCCAAGAATCGCAAAACCGGCCACGAAACGCACGGCCAGGCTGATGCGCCCGATCATTTCCTGAACGATATCGAGGATGTCGGCGGCATTGACGACCGTGACTGACGGATACTGTTCGAACACCGCGCGCTGGAGCGCGCCCACCTTTTCCTTTTCGACCAGCAGGGCTCCGTAGTAGATTCCCGGAAATTCGTCGAGCGTACCCGGAGTCAGGATGAACTGGTTGTTTGCGCCGGATCGCGTGCCATCCGTTCTACGTACGTTCGCAACCGTGGCCGATGTGATATTCCCTCCGACATTCCATTCCACGACATCGCCGGGATGCAGGTCGAGAACGCCGGCCGCGTTCTCCTCAACGGACACCAGCCTTTCTGTTGTCCCCGGCGACCACCATTCACCCTCCAGGATCTCGGTAGCGGCGGGAAACTGGTCCGACCAGGTGAGGGCGAACTGAACGCGCAGGTAGCGGCGCTGCCCTTCGACCAGGTTCATTTCTTCAATCGGTACGTCGTTGACGCTGCTCAGCATGCCGGACACCGCAGGCGACGCCGGTTGGGCTTCGATGACGCCATCCTGGGTTGCCAGCAATTCCCAAAGGCCGTCCTTCTCTCGATCGGTGATGTTGATCATGTAAACGTTCGGCATATCGGGAGGTGCGCTCGTTCGCAGTTGCTCGACCAGAGAGGTCTGAAGCAGTTGGACCGAGAGTGTGAACATGACACCGACACCGATGGACATCAGGACCGCGACGACGTGAGTGCCGGGCCGGTACAGGTTGGCAACCCCGTGTCGAACCGAGGGGTGCCAGCTACGCGAAAAGCGGTTCAGAGCCCGTCGCATCAAAAACATCAGCCCCTTGCCGACAACCGCCAGCAACAGAACGCTCGCAGCCAGGCCGCCGGCAAATATGGATCCAACGTACAGGGACGAACCGATCCATGCCGCCATGGCCCACAGTCCCAGCGCGATCGTTCCGAATGCGGCATACGGGCGCAGGTCGCGCTCGCGAACTTGTGACTCATTCATGTCCCTTCGAAATATCAACGCCGGCCGGATGCGTGAAATCGACAACAGCGTAGGGATCGTGAACAGCAAGGCGGTCAACAAGCCCGCCAGCACGCCCTGGATGATGGGAGCCCACGAGACGATCAGATGGATGTCGACATCGAAGTAATCGGCAAGGAAGCGTGGAAAAACCAACTGTGCACCGAAACCCAGCACGACGCCGACGGCACTTCCGGCCAGGCCGAGCAGCAGGGCCTCGGCCACGTAAATGCTCATTATCTGCCGTGACCGTCCGCCAAGACACTTGATCATTGCGATCGAATCCATCTTTTGCTGGAGATGGCTTTCGATGGACGTTGCGACTCCGAGGCCCCCGACGATCAAGGCGATAAGGCTGACCAGGCTCAGAAACATCGTTGCCCTGCGGATCCCCCGGGATAGCGTCCGATTCTCCTGGGTAAAATCGGACACGCGGGCACGCCGCCCAAACACTTCCTGGATCGCCTCTCTCGTCGCTTCCAGATCGGTCCCCTCGGGGAGGCGCAGCAGGAGACGCTGGGTCGCGCGACTCCCGGGAACGTTCAACCCGGCAGTGTCGTAGCCGGCAGGCGTCATGAGAACGCGGGGGCCCAGGGTAAAGCCGGTCGTCATGCGGTCGGGTTCCTTGACCGCGACAGCAGCAATTCGGAACTCACCCGCACTGACCTTGATCGTGTCACCAACGACAACACCCAGACGCATCAACAGATCGGCAGAGACAACGACCGCATCATCAGTCAACTTCGGATTCGGGGGGTCGAACTCGAGCGTACCGTAGTAAGGGTACTCGGACAGGTCTGCTGATTTGATCGAACTCAGTAGAGGCTGAGGGTGGGACCCGGACGACGACATCGAAACGGTCTCGGTCACACGGGTAAAATCAATCCCCTGTCCCTCGAAGCTTTGGAGAAAGGCCAGCTCTTCGTCGGTCGGATCGACCGAGAGCCGGACGACCAGGTCCGCACCCATCAGGGTTCTCGCCTCGGCCAGCAGCGTAAAACGGACCGACTCGTTGAACCCCTTGACGCCTGTCAGCGCACCAACTCCCATCGCGATCGCCAGGATCACCCACAGGAAACGTCCTTTTGATGCACGGGCTTCACGCCAGGCCATTCTGAAAGCGAATCTCACGAGGTCTTCACCACTTGAACCCTACAACCCTGCATGTCGACACATTCTGTTCAACATGATGGGATGGACTCCTCCTTTGACTTGGTCGGCATCTAAAGTGCCAA
>CAZOZZ010000068.1:0-17661 GCA_964584435.1 uncultured Solibacteraceae bacterium
CCTTTCATTCAGCTAGAATGCCCAAGCTTTGCCTGGCGCACCAAAGACGCAGAGACCAAGTTCAATGGTTTTCTTGGCTGGGTCAAAATCCCGGGCAAGCCGAGCCGCCTTCGGGAGATGCGTAACAGAACAGATCTAAGACACCTGTCAAAGAAAATCCCACTCTGCGTCTTTGCGCCTCTGCGTCAAGACCATCTACCGAACCACTGCTACTCCACAGGCTAGGCCGATGTCTCGCGTTGTGCCGCGAGTTCTCTCCTAAAGAACCCTCAAAAGGCCTAGCGGTTCTCCCATGTCGAAACCCGGAAAAATCGAGCCCAGGTCGTTCCCTCCCAGATGTTCGGTGACGACTTCGCCAAGCACGGTCCGGAAATCCGTCGTGATCGCAAGATCACGCTCCTCGTAGAGCTGCTCGGGTTCCAGCCCCGGCCAGTCGCCGTACACCTTGCCGCCCCTGACAGGGCCGCCCAGAACCAACATGGCATTGCCATGGCCGTGATCCGTACCCGCGTTGCCGTTCTCGGCCGCTGTCCGGCCGAACTCGGACATCGTCACGATCACGACATCTTCGATGCGATCACCCAGGTCGTCATAGAAAGCCCGCAGTCCACCGGCAAACTCCCGAAGGCGATTTCCAAGGGCGCCGCGCGTGCCGCCTTCTCCGGCATGGTGGTCCCAACCGCCGATATCGACAAAGGCCACCTCAAGGCCTATATCCGCCTTGATGAGCTTGGCCACCTCACGGAGATCGGTCGGAAACCGGCCGGGTGGGTATTCCACCTCCGGAGGAAACTGTCCGGGGCGCTTGCTCTCGAGAAATTCCAGGCTGCGAAACATCTCGACGGCCGCCTGGGACACGATGTCGCTTGATCCGCCGGCATAAAGCTCTCTGTACAGTTCTACGGGTCCGTTCAGACGAGCTTCCGCTACTGAGCCGACGGAAAACGTCTGGGCCCTCCCGGCGAGGGATCGCGGAAGGCTTCGGCCGATCGACATCCCCCGGAAAGGCAGGAACTCGGCATCCTCTCTGCTTTCGAGATACCGGTTGACCCACCCGGAAGTAGTGCTTTTGACACCGGGAGTCGCCGATTCCATGTAGTCCTGAGCATCGAAGTGAGAGCGTGTTGGAGCAGGAGAACCCGAAGCGTGGACGACACCCAGACGCCCCTCATCGAACAGCGGTTTCAAGGGAGACATCACCGGGTGGAACCCGAAGAAGCCGTCCAGATCCAGCGTTCGCTCCCCGTCAACACCGGAGGGCTCTGGAATCGCGATCGTCGGTCTCAGTCGGCGATAGGCGGGTTCTTTGAAGGGGATCACCATATTCAAGCCGTCGACAGCTCCCCTCTGAAACACCGAAACGAGCACCTTCGGCCTGGAGGACTGACCGAATAGGCGATGAGGCGCAAAGCTGAGTGTCACGGCCGAGGCGCCGATCCCTTTTATAAAGTTTCTTCGATCCACGTCGCCCTCCTATTTGGCTCCTAGCGCCTCTGAAATTCGGGAGTGCCCAGGGTCCTGACAACGCTCTCGGGTCGCCGATCCGGAATGCTCACACCCCGGAGGCGTCCCGAAGCCAACTGGGTCACGATATTCAGACGCGTCATGAGCGTCCCGGGGCTCATCCAGTCGGCACCCGTGTCGGGGTACCCCGTCGGCGGAACGGCGGAATACAGGGGCTGGCCCAACCTGCGAAGAATTCGCACGAAGGCGCCGGGGTTCTGAACCCGCGCATCGGCCGCACGCAATGCGCTGATCAGGAATTCGAAGGGAGTCTTGACCTTCTGGTGTTCCGAATCGGCAAACTCCCCGGACCGGATTATTGTCCTCAACATGTCCCGGATGTCACCGTCGGAGCCGATGAACGTGCGGGAGACACGATCGACAAGCGCCGGTGGGGGATCATCTGAAACAAAGCGCCGCACGAGCTTCGTAGATATGAACCGCGCGGTGGACGGATGTCGGCAGAGCATGTCGATGACCTCTTCTCCCTCCCGCATCCCGCCTTCGCCGATCTCACGACCGAAAATCAACTTCGACCCATTGTCGTGCAACGGAGGTGCAAAGAAGAAAATCGGCCGCCGGGGCCCTTCGATGGTCCACCCTGTGAAGGAACGTGCGACCTCGATCACGTCCTGTTGGGTGTAACCACCTTCGACGCCCAGCGTGTGCAGTTCCATCAACTCCCTGGCATAGTTCTCGTTGAGGCCACGCCGTCGTCCCCGTGCTGGGACAGTCGGAGACACGCTGAGCCAGTTGTCCAGGTAGAACAACATCGCGGGATGCCTGGCCGTCGCGGAAACAAGCTCGCGGAACTTGCCAAACACGTACGGACGAATCGCTTCCCTCTCGTATGAGGGCACCAGGACTCGACAGGCGCCCTTGCCTGCGAAGACATTGAAGTGGTTGTACCAGAAATCGACCATCACTTCATTGAGCTGGCGTTCGCTCTTGAGCGCTCGGGTCAACTTCGCTTGCGTCAACTGTTCGAGTCCGATCCGCTGATCCCGTCGCTCCGGATACTTTCGAATCAGTTCAAGTCCGGAGAGATTGAGAGCGTCCAGACCGGAAAGTTCTTCTTCCACGGCCTGATCGTCGATCCCGGATGGGTGAAGCTGCGACTCGACGTACTCTTCCAATTGTTGACCTTCGAGTTCAAGATCCCCTGGTCGCGGACCGAATGCCAAGCGGTTGAAGGCATGGAGCGTTGCATTTTCCATGAGTCACCTATAGTCAAAGGAAGAGTGCCGGGGAACGATTCCTCGGCACTCATCAACCATTATCATGGACCAGCTTGGAGAGAGTCCCGTTTAATCACCAGTCTAAGAAACTGGGTTCGGACCGCACGACTGCGACCTCAGACCATGTACTTGCGCAGCAGGGGCAATGGATAGGCGGTGCCTCTCCAGGTCACATGACCAGACCTCAACGCCTTTAAAGCCGACATCCATATGCTCCAGGCCAGGAGAAGCCCTGCCAGCGGGTGCGCCAGGAAGTATAGCCATGGAATTCCCATCTGATATGCGATCGGCCCATGTGCAAGTGCAACCATTGTGACCGACACAACCGAGGCCCAGCGCCCGTAACCGTCGGCCATCAACACCCCCACGAAAGGGACGACGCTCAGCACCAGGACTCCTGCCGTCGCTATCACGACCCGGAGCAGGCTGTAGTTCAACCCCGCAAACGCATTTTTTTCGAGCCCGCGCACATAGCCGGGCACTCCTCCACTTTGCCAGCGAACCTTGAGAAGCTGATCGCCGTCAAGAGCTTCCTGACGAAACCCCCGCCGCTTGATCAACTTTCCAAGCTTCAGGTCGTCGGCAATCTCCAATCGCAACGCCTCATGTGTTCCGATACCTTCATACGAAGTCCGGCGAATCAGGTTGAACGCACCAACTCCACAGAATTTTGAAGAGTTTGGATCCTTGGCCTTCCACGGTTGAAGATAGGCGCCAAAGAAGAAAGAAAATGCCATGACAAAAGCGCCCTCTCCAATCCCGCAGATCTCCATCGAGGGGAAAAGTGAAAGGTGATCGAGCTCTCGGTCAAGGACGACAGCCATCGAGCGAGGAATGCAGTCGGGACCCATTTTCACATCGGCATCCACAAAACAGAGCCACTCCCCGCGGCTTCGCTGATAGCCGGTCTGCATGGCATGGGTCTTCCCCAACCAGAGCTCCGGCAGGGTGTCGATGTCGATGACCGTCAGGTTTGGTATCGAGAGCCGAAGACCACGCGCAATGTCGCCGGTGGCGTCACGGGACCTGTCGTTGACGACGACGATCTCCAGGTTCGGGTATGTCGAATCGGCCAGTCGGGTCAATGTTCCACGGATCGACTCGCCTTCGTCACGCGCTGGGATAATGACGGAAACCAGGGGCCATTCGGCCTCTGGCTGGCCGGCCGCATCGCTCGCCTTTCGGACTCCTTCAAAACGCGTCCAACCGAATGCCAGAAACACGCCGCCGACAGTCCAGAATACAGCCGACATCAGTGCTAAAGCGTTGAGGATCATCTGCAGATATTATGTTCGAAAGAAATGCTTGCAACCGATGGCCCCAGCATACAATCCTCGGAGTGCAGGATGCCAACGCTATCGACAGGATTGTCGAAAAGTTAAGAACCGCCCGCAGTGTCACCGTCCTGACCGGAGCGGGAGTATCGGCAGCGAGCGGCGTGCCGACGTTCCGCGGTGAGGAGGGTCTCTGGAAGTCCTACAGGGCGGAAAGCCTCGCTACACCCGAAGCGTTCGCCGAGAACCCTCCGCTCGTCTGGGAGTGGTATCAATGGCGGCGTCAGCTCATCGCCAAATGTGAGCCCAACGAGGCCCATGACGTTCTCGCGCGTTGGAGCCGGCACTTCGATGACTTCACGCTCATCACCCAAAACGTCGACGGCCTCCACGAACGTGCCGGCACCCAGAACGTCATCCGGTTTCATGGATCCATCTGGGAGGTTCTCTGCTGGAGCGGTTGCCAGGAGTCGCCGGATCGCTGGCTCAACGAAATTGTGCCCTTCACGGAATTGCCGCCCCACTGCCCCTACTGCGACGGACTGCTACGCCCGGGCGTGGTGTGGTTCGGCGAGGGCATCTCACCCGAGGTCCTCGAACGTTCCTTGAACGCACTCTCCTGCGATGTCTTCCTGGCCATCGGAACATCCTCTCTGGTATACCCGGCCGCCTCGCTGAGCAGCGCCGCAAAGGCCGAGGGCGCAACGGCGATAGAGATCAATCTCGAGTCAACCCCCGTTTCCTCCCAACTGGACCTCTCCGTCCAGGGCCCTGCCGAGACGATCATGAAGGAAATTGACGAGAGGCTGGGCAACTCCGCAGCATTCGGAAAAGGCGGTTGACCCGCGACGCGATTGACGATGCTCAGTCGGCGGGTCTCGAGTGAACCGTGCGGCTGGGACCTCAGTAGAGACATCAGGCGGTGCATGACAGTGTTGTGATATTTACCTACTCTATAGCACTAGGCTCACTCCCGATTTACAGTCATCCAGCTCCCCTCCTATAATTACCCACAGGTCCATGCACTCTCGCAGTTTCTTGGTAGAGTTCGGCGTACAAGAGATCGCGACATCCGTTTCACAGCGCAGACACTTGAAATGTCTAATCCGGCCCATGGCAATAACTCTTAAGGTCTTGATTGTGACGCTCCTGGTCTGCCCGCTCGCCAGCGCCCAGACCCTCGGCGAGTTGGCAGAACTGGCGCGGCGGGAACGTGCACGGAGGGCCTCCCAACAGTCCGAAGCCCGGGTGTACACGACCGAAAGCCTGGCGGCCGCCTATCAGCGGAGCAGTCCGGAGGTGATCCCGACTGCGAGGAACACCGCCGGACAGGTCGATCGGGTCGGTTCGGGCCCGACCGCTTCCGAACCCGCCGGACTCGGCGGAGTCAGGGCTGACCTCACGACCCAGATGAACGAGCCTTTCGAGGCTGAACAACAGCTTGTGGAAGCACTTCAGGCGGGCGAACCAGAATCGGATGCGACAGATTTCGCAGAAGCAGAGAACGAAGAGGCCTGGATCACATGGGAGGTCGAGGTCGAAGCCCAGCAGGATTTGATTCAACGGCTGGAAGACCGCGAGGTTCGTCTGCAACTCGACATCAACCAGCTCGGGGAACAATCCGAGTCTTCAACCGCCAACCCGGAGCAGCGCAACCAGGCGCAGCAGGGAATCGCCGAACGGGAAGCCGCGCTGGCCAGGACGCGAACCGATCTCGATGCAGCCCGGACCCTTCTGAAGCAGATCCAGCTTAAGGGGCCCGGCGACGGCGGACCTTGAGGGCCAGCCTTTCCGCTTCCACGTCCACGCATCGCAAACTGGATTCTGACAGACCGGTTGGCGTTCCAATGTCATGTCGAGGGGTCCACATCTGTGGCTCATATCGAAGTCCCGAGCCGCACTCCACAGGCAAATCTGGCTTGATCGAGACAACTGCCACTCTTCAGTTGTCCGAAAGAATCGTCTGCCGGAAAGACAGGTTATTGATGTCTCTGAACCGCGGGGTACCCGGCGGCAACTGCGAAGGCACCAGAAACTCGACGTCGAAAGTGAAGTTCCGTGTCGGCGGCGAATAGGTGATGGCGCAGCATTTCATCAGACCGATCGTCTGGTGGGAATGGTAAAGCGAGACCAGTGAACCGAGGTAGTTCAGGGTGTCTCCCGACCAACGCTCCATGTAGTGAAAGAAATTGTGGACGCCGCCGTCCCCCCCGAAGCCCGAGTCGCTGATCGTATTGGTCGGGTAGGTAAACATGGGGGTCTTCCCCGCCGCCAGCGCCACGCGAAACCAGGTCGACGAGGCGTTCCGCCCGCTCGAGGACAGGCTTTGAGGATGGCTGAAGGACTTGTCGTCGTCCCAGGCATTGGACAACAACTTGACCGTGTCGGCTATCACCGCCGCATAGGAATGTGTCCCGCCGAAGCCGCTGCCGTCCGCGTTGTAATTTCCCTTGACGTAGACGGCGTTCTCGGCGGCGACGGTGAAACCCGGATCCGGGAGGTTCGCCCCACCGCCATTGACAAGCTGTAACCCGCGCCGAAAGTAATAGATCTTGTTCTTCTTCGCCTCGTTCTGGTTGTAGCGGTTCGTCCAGAGATCGGTGCTGGCCGTAAAGGGCGCGACCGGAAGATTGGCGCCGTAGGTTTCCAGAGTGCCGGTTTCGTTGACATCCTCTCCCTCGTCCAGGGTTCCGTTTGGCGTGCCCTGCTGGCTGTTCGGGTTGACGTAATCCTCCCATCCGAACCAGCCGGTTTCGTTGCCACTGTTGTCGCGGTTTCCGCGCCGATCTGAAAAGTAGACGATATAGCCGCTGTTGTTCAGGGCGTTGCCCCCTTCGGTGCCGATCGTTCCCTCGAACCACCGCCTCAGGTTGGTGACATCCAGGTCGATCAGCCCCATCAGCCCAAGCTTCGTCATGTTTGACGGCTTCGTATTCGGGCTCAACGAGATATACTGGCGCAACTCGCCTTCCCGCGTGTCGTACAGTTTCAACGACCAGTAATCCGTTGCGACGGTACTGCCGGCCGAAGCCCCGGATTTCAAGCGCTGGAGTTTCAAGATCGCGTCGGGGTTGTTCCGTGAGATCCCGAAATTGAGGATTTCCATCGTCACGTCCCTGAAGGTGCCGTCGAGGAGTTGGATATCGATCCTGATGAATCCGTCGATCGCCGGGCTGTCGGTTGTTTCGTCGTTACCGAGAGCGTCTTTGAAATCCGAGTCGGACGCATCCGTCATCGCGAACGGAGGGTGCGTGGCATCGACGACGTAGTTCCACGGATTGCCCTCAAGGTTGGCGTTCAGAGGGTAGCCCACCCCGGCCGGGAGGTTCGCCGCCGAATCCGACAGCAAGATGCGCACGCTGGCTTGATTGTAGAGTCGGGACTGGCCGAGGATTGACGTCGGGTCCTCGGCATCCGGGGGCCGACGGATGATCTCGATCGGTGCCGCTCCTCCGCCGGCAAAGGGCAGTGTGAGGGGCTTGGCGCCGGTGTCCCCATTCAGGATATTGCCGTTGTACGTCGTCAGGGAAAGCGTCGGCCAGTTGGCATTCGCCGCGGACCCCAGCCCGGCAACGACACTCCCTTCGTCCAGGGCCAGGTTTCGGTAGTTGCCCGGGCTTGTCGCGATGCGAACCGCGCGCAGGTGGGAGGTGTTGACGCGCCGGTTGCTCCGTTGCATACGGATGACTTCCGCGACAGCGGTCACTTTCTGGGACATTGTCAGAGTGTTACTGCTGCCACCCCCTTGCATTAGAAACAGATTACCGTTGGTGTGAACACGTCCGCAAAAATCAAAGCTCGGTCCGGCGTGAAAGGCCAGATCCGAATCGGTGAATACCCCAAACTGAAAAACCGGAATCAACGCCACTTGAATTTCGCGGCTCAGCCTTGCTTCAGATCCCCGCCCGGCCTGAGCCGTGACCACCAAATCGAAAGGAATCACCTGCGCGGCAAGACCGGCATTCGCACCCTCGGCGATCAGGATCACGCGGGACCGCGAAACCATCTTGGCGTTTCCGTGGGCGGCCGCGGTCGTCCCATTGGCACCGCGCACGGCTCCAGTGAACGAGTTTGCGTTGATGCCGGTATAAGTCATCTCCTCGGTGTCCGTCATGAAATACCCTGTTGTCGGCCAGCCGGCTGTTGAGTTGACCGGAATAGTCGTCACAGAATCGCTAATCGCCCCAGACAGGTTCGTGGACTGACCGCCGGTTACCGTGTACTCCGTGTAGGTGATGGTCGGCAGTACCGGCCGACTCGCATCCGCTTCGATCGCATCGATCTGGGCTGATGTGGGAAATATCGTCAGCTGGAAGAGTTTTGACAAATCGGAGTTCTGTTTCTCCAGACCGGCCTCGGCGGCATAGAACGCGTTCGTGTAGTCCAGGTCGTTTCCCGCGATGTTCTGCTCTGTCCGCACCTGTTCGACGAACGCCATGATGAGTCCCGTCATGATGATGATGACGATGAGGGAAGTCATCAGCACGAAGCCTTGGTCTTTCTTCTTCACCCTCATTGTGGTCTCCCTGGCAACCCTAGCTACCCTGATAACGGTTTCGGAACGTCGCGTTTCGGACGTTGACCTTTGAAACCAGACTGAGTCGGTGGTAATCGTTAGTGTTCGTATCCACGGTCGAGGAGTGTCCGGCGATGGCGATCGAAACGGCCCGAATCTGGTTGGGCGAGTTCGTCGTAGCCTGGTTCGACGTTTCCGTGTTCGTCGCAAAATCGAACAGGTCATAGGAGAACTGCAAGTTGTAAATGTCTTCGGCGACAACCTGGACAGCCTGTGAATTCACCCCTCTCATCAGCTTGGGATGCAAGACGTCGGTGTTGTCCAGATAGTACGTGATGATCTTGACCCGTGTGGCCGACGTCGGCGGCCAGGTGACCGGGTTGCCCGGATTAGCCAGCGAACTGATGTTCCCGTTCGCGGCGCTCGGCTGGTTAAATCCCAGGGGGTCGCTGTTCGCAAATATCGCATCGTTGTTGTTCCCGTTCGTCTGAACGTTCGTCACCTGACCGAAAACCGAGGCGTTCACGTTGTTGAACAGAAGAAAGTCACCGATAGACAGCTGGTATTCACCCGTGCTGATGTCTTCCACAAGCTCCACGTTGTTTCCCGCCGGAGTGATTTTGGCGATGTTCCAGCTCGGCGCGGTCTGATCCACCGTGACGATCGTGATCACGTCTGTCGGCACGCCGCCGATTGTCGGTCCCAGGCCATCGCCCGGACTCAGGATCGCAATTACGTTGTTCGGCGTCGGCAGGTTGCCGCCGGAGCCCGGACGCGGGATAGCCTGCGAGTTGTTGCCGTTCGGGACGGTTATTCCTCCGCCCGGGATTCCGGTACCGGAGCGAACGACCTCCCGGGCCAGTTCGTTCAGGCCGGCGCGGACCTTCTGCTGCGTCTCAATGACGCGGGTCATCGTCGAATTGGAATTGAAGATGGAACCGAGAAGGGTGAAGGTCGCGGCCATCACGACAAACGACGCACCGCTGGCGACAAGTAACTCGACGAGGGTTACGCCGCGTTCGTTCCATCGAGCAGTTTGTCCGACGCTCTGTTGCTTCCCTAGACTCATGGAATCCTCAGCTGAAACGGGAAATCAAGGAGCTGATGCGAATAGTCTCCCGGATCCCCCGAAATAGGTAACGCACCTCCACCTGAATCTGGCGGACGTCCGGGTCGACGCTGGCGTTGGGCAGAAGTACGTCACTGATCGTGATCTGTCGATCGAACGTGTCGAGCGTCCGCACTTGATCATCGCCCGTACCCAACTGGCCGTCCGGCCCCGACAGAGTGACGGACTCGAGCGCGGCAGCGGCGTCGTCGGCCGTGTTGGCCAGGCCATCCACACCGGTCTGGCGCAAGGTCTGGAAGCCGTCGACAAAGATCCCGGAGCTGGCCACGTTCTGGATTTGATCGAACGTGATGTTCTGGGTGTTTCGCGCCGTGAACACACCTTCCATGGCCTCGCGGGCCTTCTGCTTAGCCAGAAGCCGTTCCTAGCTGATGTGAACGGACACGATTCCGGTCGTCATCGTCAGCGCGGCTCCCATCAGGGCTATACTCAGGAAGGAGGCCGCAATCATGACTTCGATCAACGTAACCCCACGATTGGTGCGTCTCATGTCGATGTCTCTCATTGGAGGTTCCACTGTCCGTTGGCCCATGAGTATCGCTTGGCCCGGCCCGTCGCTCCGGTCAGTGTCACCGCCCGGGATGTCCCCGTCTGTGTGGCCATCGTGAAGATAGTTCCGTTCAATATTGCGTTGTTCGCGTCGACGAAGGTGCCGTCTGAGAGGAAACTGCCGCCCGTGCCGCCTCCAAGGTCCACGGCCGCGGCATTGCCGAAGCCTTCCGGAGTTTCCCCTGCGCCGGTGGGTATGGCAAACGTGTAGCCGGTCGGCAGGGTGACATCCGCCATGACGGTGGTGTTGGTCGCATCATCCTGGCGGACGACCTGGATCTGGTTGTTACCGACGAAGAGCAGCTGCACGGTGCGTCGCTGGTCGATCGACACACGGCGCGCATAGCGCATCTGCCCGACGACCTCCGCCGCAGCGGCATCGGCGCCGAGCAGCTCCTCTGCAGTGCGAAACTGCAGCATCGCGACCGAACTCACCAGGACCATGATGATGCCGACCACGAGCAGGACCTCAAGCAGGCTGAAGCCTTTGCTCGGAGGCGTACGGATTTCTTTTCCGGCTGCAGTCATCGCGAAATCCCAGTCAGACGCCCTTGTGGGCGCCCAGGCTCTCAACAGGCCGCGCTACGAAAGCGCGTTGAACCTTGTGGGGCGATTGTAGAAGGGGGACGGGCTGACTGTAAATCGGGTGGGGCCTACGGATTCAGCGCAAGTCTATACCATCCACTCGCCATATATTACCCTGCTGTATTATCCGATGTCCCCACAGGCACTCGAGGGCACTGCCGCTTTAGCGAACTCAAGTCAGCGTGAGAGCGAGTTGGTCCGAGATTAGGCCTCTGTCACCGCTGCCCATTACAGCGAAAGATCGCCTGAGTTAGGGGACAGAGCCCTCAATACCCTAATTCGTTTTCCATTTATTTTATTCTTGAACGCCGTGTTTAAGTCCGATCCGAAGTCGGGGACGTCACGATTGCACCCAACTGTCCGGACGGCGGCTTTCCAGGCACGATGGAACTCGCTTGGTTTCCTGTAATAACTATAAGATGAATTAGGGTATTGAGGGCTCTGCTCCCTAATTATCAAGACGGAAGAGAATTCCTGATGATTGTTCCGAGGTTCGTCTCATCCATTTCACTCGCGACCGCCGTGTTCGGATTTGTTCGCTCGCTCTTCTTAGCCGAGACGGTCTCCTCGGACTATGCGCGGCTGATCCGAAAGTTCTTCGACAAACAACATGTGATCCTGTTTCCGCAGGCCAGGATCGCTCTCTATGCCGTCGTCAGGGCTATCCTTCCCAAAGATCCTGAGATCATCATTTCTGCATACAACGTTCCCGTTGTGATCGAGTATCTGGAGGCGGCGGGCGCCAGGCTCAAGTATGTGGATATTGAAGAAGACGGCTTCAACATGGATGTCGGGAAAGCCATTGAGGCGATCGGCGAGAACACCCGGGCCGTCGTCGTATCGCACATGTATGGAAAGAGCGTCGACTTCGCTCGATTGATCCCCATCTGCAAGAAAAAGGGCATCTTGATTATCGAAGACGCGGCCCAGGCGTTCGGCTCATTGCTGGATAGTAGCAATCCGGGCATTGCGGGCGCGCTCTGTGGCACGGTGGGTGACGTGGGGGTGTTCAGCACCGGCATACTGAAGAAGTTCTCAACCGTCATCGGCGGCTACATCGTTACAGATGATGGCGAGCTTGCTGGGAAGCTTCGAAATTTCAAGTATGAGCACAGGAAATCAGGCCCCGCCGGCATCCCGATCGCAAACGAGCTGATCGAAGGCGTCAAGTTCATCGTGGTGACGAACAGGTTCCTTTTCCCGCTGATCTTCTCGCTCTTCAAAGACAGCATTCGGAAGATCAATGAACGAGACGAGAAGAAGCAGGACGTCATCGATCCGGACAGCCTGCCCTGTGCGCTCTTTGAGAGATACCACTCCTGGCTCGGCATCCGAAGCTTCAGGGCCCACGAGAGGAACAATGCACCCTTCGTCGTCAACGCAGAGCTGTTAGACAAACGGTTTGGGCGGACATCCACTTGCGCCTACCTGCACTATCCCGTGATTGTCCATGACAGGTCGGAAGCCATCAAAGAGATCAACGAGGCCGGCTACGACGTGGGCCCCGGAAAATTCTTCAACTACGGCAACGAGTTATGTCCCCGCGCCGAAACAGCCGTGAAGAACAACCTGAACATACCGATCCATCGATTAGTGACCAGGGCGGGTCTGGACCGCATCGCGGATATCATCGAAACCCACCAAACTGAAAGCCCTTCCCAATAGCGTGTCGGGGCGGCCGGCTCTGGTCGCCCGCGTTGCTGACGAAATCGACAGGTCAGCCCTCACCGCCGGCACGTTGGTGCGCTGCAAGCCGATACGATTGGGGCATTACCTGGGGGGTGACGCTTGCCCGCGGGTGGCCAGGGAGCTTTCCTGGACGGATCTCTACTCCGCGGGTGGCCAGGGACGGCCACCCCGACACGCTGTCCTGGGACTTTCGGCGGAAGGGAGCAATCATTCTCAGATGTAGTACTATGGCCGCCAAGAGTCTCAAGAAGTGATCGTTCCTGATGAGTTCCGCCATGTTCGTATCGGAATCACCAACCCTGAATCGAGCCAGGCGACTTCTCGCCGCCGAATCATTCGGAGTCGGTAGCTCAAACTGTTCTGCTCTTGAATCGGGATGTGATTCGGCATGAATACGATGACCTTTGTCAGCCAGGTTTTCTTCCCCTTCTGCATTATCACGATCATGTTTGCCCTGGGCACAACGCTCGAAGGCGGAGACTTCAAGCGCGTGATTTCCCGTCCGAAGCCCGTCTTCCTGGGACTCGTCGGCCAGATGGTCCTGCTGCCGGCGACTGCCTTCCTCTTTACGCTCATCGTCCCAATGGATCCCGCCGTGGCAATCGGCCTGATCATACTTTCGGCCTGTCCCGGCGGCGTGACATCGAACGCGATAGTGTTCGTCGCCCGTGCCGACCTGGCCCTGTCGGTGACATTGACTGCCCTGTCGAGCACCCTCACGACCGTCACGGTACCGCTGATCGTTTCCGCAGGCCTCGAACTTCACGCGGGTGCGGGCCAGGACTTTTCGATGCCGGTTCTGGATACGATGATCCGTCTGTTTCTCATCACGATCCTGCCCATGTCTATCGGAATGTCCGTCAAGCGGTGGGCGCCGGCGATCGAAACCGCGTGGCGACGCTCGCTCCGCGTGTTCACGTTGATCATCATGATCGCGATGGTTTCGGTGGGGACGTTGACATCAGTCGATTTCCTGGCCAGCAACTTCCTGGGAATGGTCTTCGCAACACTGGGCCTCGCCGTCATCACGATGACCATGGGTTACCTGCTGGCACGGACCTTCCGGCTGAACAAGGAACAGGGTGTCACCATTTCGATAGAGGTCGGCGTGCAGAACGTCGCCGTCGCAATCGTTGTCGCCGCAACGATCCTCGGTCGAGCCGAACTGGCAGTGACGCCCGGCATCTACGGTGTGATCATGTACCTGGTCGTCACGGCATTTCTGATGTCTATTCGGAAGAGGCAGCGGCTGTAGCGGTAGTCTGGCCTCACGCTCAACGCGGGCTGCCGATCGCCGCCGGCAGCGGAAAGTTGCCGTCGTACGGTGGCCAGTTTGGAACGGGCCGATCAGGCGCCGCATAGAACATCGCCGCGTGGATTTCGCGAATCCTGCCATTGTCGATATAGAAAAACTCGCTGAGGCCGAGACGGCGCTGGCTGGCCCCTGGATTACGCAAGAATACGACGGTGCCGAACGCGACCTGCGCCTCCTCGTCAACGAGCGGATAGCGGCGGGCTGCGACCATCGCGATGTTGAAGCCGCCCATCCCAGATGTGCAGTCGCTGCGTCCTTCGTTACCGTCGTCGGCGCGCTCCGGTGGCAAGGGGCGACCGGTCGTCTGTAGGCCGTTCTCGACGCGCAGGCATCCGGGATGCGCCATGATGATGTCGCCCTCGTGATTGGAGAGGCCGTCGAAGTAGCTATTGGCAATCGCGACGAGCGCCGTGCGCGACATGCGCTCATTCGGCGAAACGATGCGTTCCGGTGGTGGGTTGGCGATCAGGTTTTCAAGATCGTAAAGATTGCCGCCGGGCTCTCCAGGTTCGGGTGGTCCGTTGATACCAGGGTCACCCTGCCTGCCGATATACCACTCGGCCTCGGCGATCTCCCGGTTCACGATGCGCAACCGCAAAGATGCGATAGCAGAGCTATCGCCCTCCTCGACGATGCCGAGAAATGCCGCACTTCCGTTGACGGGGTCGTAGAAACGGCGTTGCACCGGCCCGAGCGCACTGGCCGTCGACCACAAACCCCGGCCCAACGGTACGACCGTGGCATTCTCGGTCTGCCTGAACCCGATGAACAGTGGCGCGCCTGACGGATCGTTGGCAACGATTGCTGTGAGAAACTCGTCGAGCCCATCGGCAAGACACGCACGATCACAGGAGGAATCTTGCGCCAATACGCCACCGCCGCCACAGATAAGGCCGAGCAACAGAACGAACGAAATTGAGTGTTTCATACTCTCTCCTTGCCGGCTCACTGTACCGCGAAACCAGCGTAGATAGTACGAAAGGCAGCCCCGTCGATAGAAGCCACTATTTCACAATGGCAACGATTGCGATCACGTTCGGGCGTGCGTGTCGGGGCGGCCGGTCCTGGCCGCCCGCGGGTTTAGCGGGATGTTGGCCACGAGTGTGTCTTCTGCAGATCTCTTCTTGGCGGTTCGTAGGAAGCCTGTCCTGGACGAATCTCTACTCCGCGGGTGGCCAGGAGGCGCTCCTGGACGGATCTCGAGGGCAGAATTAGGGAGCTGAGCCCTCAAGACCCTGATGCAGGCTCGGATGTGCGTCAGTCCACGAACAGTTTGGCGATCTTGTCCGCCAGGTCGCCGTAGCTGGCGTCGGAGATATTGGCGATGATCACGACGACGACCCCTGCGTCCCGAACAATTCGCAAACGCGTCGAGCCGCCCACCGAACCCCCGCCATGTCCGACCCAATGCCGCCCCTGCCGGTCAGTCTCCGTTCTCCAGCCGATCCCGTACCCGGTCTCCTCTCCCGAAGTCGTCTTCTGCGAGGTCCACATCAACTCGACCGTTTCCGGCTTCAACACCGCAGGGTCCAGATGCGCAAAGGCGAACCGGACGAGATCGTCTGACGTCGACAGAAAACCGCCTCCAGCCCACTTGTAACTGTTGTCGACGGGAGACGCGTTCAGGACCGTATCTTCTTCTACGACGTAATAACGACCACGGTTCTGGATGATGCCATCGACAAAGTCGGCATGCGTGTGGTTCATCCCGATCGGGCTGAAGACATGCTCGTCCATGTAGCTTAGAAACTCCTGACCGGAGGCGCCCTCGACGACCGCGCTGATCAGATTCCATCCGTACGTCGAGTAGGAATGCTGGTCGCCCGGCGGGCCGACGAGTGGGTCGTCCTGAAAGATGGCCAGCCCTTCGAGCACGGTCGGGTAAGGTTTCTGACTGAGGAACTCTTTGCCCTCGTAGTGCCGGATTCCTGCCAGGTGTCCGGCAAGCTGACGGGTGGTGATCGGGCGTTCCTTTTCAGGGAAAGACGGGACGTAATCCTGGACAGGGGCGTCGAGGTCGAGCCGGCCCTGCTCGTAGAGCTGACCGACGGCGACGGCGGTCATGGGTTTGGCGACACTGCCGACGCGGAACAGCGTGATGCCCGGCCAGACCGGCACGCGTTGCTCGACGTCGGCGTACCCAAAGCCTTCAGACCATACGATACGCCCGTTCAAACCGACCGACACCGCCACTCCGGGTGCCTTCGTGTCGGCCATGAATTCCTCGATCAGGGCCGCGGCTTCGAGGACACGACTCTCCTGCGAGTAAGAGACGGTCGCAAGCGACAGAAGAAGAACAATCGCAAGAACGCGTATCTTGAGGACGGCTTTCATTCACTCCTCCTTTTCAGACCTGCGGGCAATCAGGGAGCCCCTGATCAGGCTAATCGTCAGCCTTCACCTTGAACCTCTGCATCCGCCTCCCGTTCCCCGCCTCTCCGGTGTAGAGGTAGCCCCGTGAGTCGAGCACTACCATGTGCGCCCGGATGAACTCGCCCGCCTGGCGGCCGGGTCTGCCGAACCTGCCCAGGATTTCCAGGTCGGACCGCTGCATCATCCAGACCCGTTGGTTCGTGCCGTCGATGAGGTAAAGGATGCTCTGCTCGGTATCCCGCGACAGCCCAAGGCTGAATCCAGTCCCCGATCCGCCGGTCGCTGGCGCAACGAAACGCTCCATCAGATACTCGCCGTTCTGTCGGAAGACCTGAACGCGGTTTCCACGGCGGTCGGCCACATAGACCAGGCCGTCGTTTGAGCCAACGATCCCATGGACCGTGCGGTACTGCTGCGGCGGGTCGTCGAGCCTGATCGGATATTCATATGAGTAGTCGTCGTCCGGTGGCTTGCCGTACGCGCCCCAATGTCGTCGGTATTCGCCGGTCTCGGCATCGAAGACCACGACGCGCCGGTTGCGGTATCCGTCGGCGATAAAGAGTTCGTTCGTACTGGGCTCCACGAAGAAATTCGCCGGTCCGCCCAGATGAGTCGGATCGTTGCTGCCCATGTTCACGCCGGGCTCACCGATGGTGAGAACGTGCTTGCCATCTTTGGTGAACTTCATCACGTGGAATCCATTGCTCGTGCCGAGCCAGACGAAGTCGTTGTGATCGATATAGATCCCGTGCTCCTGATCAAACCAGGTATAGCCCTCGCCCGGACCGCCCCAGGCCTGGAGGACCTTGCCCTCGGGATCCAGTTCGAGAACCGGGGGAGCGGTAAAACAACAATCGGCAATCGGTGGATCCTGTTCGGCCCCGATCTCCTGACGGGTCAAGCTCGACGGCATGTGAACCACCCAGAGGTGGTCGTTCTCGTCAACGAAGAGCCCTCTGATGTCGCCGAGGATCCAGTCGTTGGGCAGAGTCGGTGGCCAGGTCGGGTCGATCACCCACTCCGGCGCCGTGGCCGATGTAGCCTCCGCGGCCTGCTCAGAAGGCTCAGAGCCGTAAGCCACGGTAATGAAAAGCAAGGCTGCGACACTCGAAAGTTTCATCCATTTTCTCATGGTCTTGGTGCTCCTTCGGCCTTCGATCGCCACGCCTTCGACGAAGACCTGGAGCCAGCAAACCTGACGGGTGATGTCTAGTTTCTAGCTGTGTGGAGTATAGGCGAAACAAAAGCCCTCAGCGAGCAGAATGATGGAACGAAAATCGGGAATGTTTCTTCCACATTTTCACTCTCGCCGTCACCTTCAAGAGAGCGTGTCGGGGTGGCCGGCCCTGGCCACCCGCGGGCATAGAGGGAATGCCCAGGAAGGTGTCCTGTACAGATCTCTACTCCGCAGAGCTGGCCAGAAACGTGTCCTGTACGGATCTCTACTCCGAGGGGATGCCCAGGAGCATGTCCTGTGCGGATCTCTACTC
>CAZOZZ010000068.1:17761-19805 GCA_964584435.1 uncultured Solibacteraceae bacterium
GATCTCTACTCCGAGGGGATGCCCAGGAGCATGTCCTGTGCGGATCTCTACTCCGCGGGTGGCCAGGGCCGGCCACCCCGACACGCTGTCCCGCTCCTTTGCGGAACGGGCGGGGCGTCAAGCGGCAGCTTCGGGAGCGGACCATTTTATAGACATAGATGCGCGGATCGGGCAGCATAGCGCTCAGGTCCAGGCAGTTCATGAGATGAGGAGGTAGCTATGACGCGAATGATGCGCCGTTGGATGCCAGGTGGCGTGTGGGTCGCCGCCGTGTTGATTCTGGGGTTGACCGTCGACGGGGCAGCGCAGGAGCCGGCCGAACTCGTAATCCGCAACGGCCTGATCGTGACCGAGGCAGGACGCGTGCAGGGGGATCTGCGCCTTCGAGAGGGTGTGATCGCTGAGATCGGCCGGGACCTGACACCGGGAACAGGAGCGCAGGTGATCGACGCGACCGGAAAGCTGATCCTTCCCGGTGGTATCGACACACACGTGCACCTGACACCAGTCCGGACAGCCTCCACCCGCGAGGGTACCGACGACTTCACCTCCGCATCTCGTGCCGCTCTTGCGGGAGGGATCACGACTATCGGCGCGTTTATCAATCAGAATCCGGCAGTGCCCGCGGCACAGACCCTTGCCGCGGCCCGGGACGCCGCCACCCGGCAGACAATCGCTGATGCCATCCTCCACTTCACCGTCCGTGACCCGACGGCGCTGGCGCCCGAGGACGTGACAATGCTCCGAGACCGCGGAGTGACGCTGAAGATCTTCATGAGGGGCCTCGGGTTCGACCGGCGCGCCTCCGACAATCTGAAGCTGATTGAAGCCGCTGGCAAGGAAGGTGTTCTGACGCTCCTGCACGCCGAGGACGCCGCAATCCTGGCAGTGGCAATGGATAGGCTGGTAGCGGAAGGGCGAACGGCCCTGGTCGGTCAGAATTTCGCCGACTCGCATCCCATCGCAGGTGAGGAGGTGGGCACCCAGCGAGCGGTCGGCTTTGCCGAGGCTACGGGCGCTCCCATTTACCTGGTGCACATGTCATCGGAACGCGCAATGCGCGTCGCTGAGGCGGCACGAGTCCGCGGGCTGCCTGTGTTCACTGAAGTGCGCTTCATCTATCTGCACTTGACCCGGGACCGCTTCAGCGGGCCAGACGGGCCCATCTACGTGGGCGCACCGCCGCTCAGGGACAAGAGCGATCAGGATTATCTGTGGGGCGCCATCGCACGAGGAAGCGTTGACGCGGTTAACACCGACCACGTCGGCTATACCCGTGCCGAGAAGATGGACCCGGAGAACAGTGTCCTCAGACCGCGAGAGGGTGCCAACTTCCTCCAGGACCAGATGCCGCTGCTCTATTCAGAAGGTGTGCGGAAGGGTCGAATCACCCTGGAACAGATGGTCGCCGTGACGGCAACCAACCCCGCCAGGCTCTTCGGGCTTTATCCGCAGAAGGGCACGATTGCCGTTGGATCCGACGCGGACGTCGTCATCTGGGATCCCGACCTGACGAAGACGATCCGGGATGAGGACATCCTCTCAAACGGGAAGTTCTCAGTCTTCTCGGGTTGGGAGTTGACCGGTTGGCCGATCCTCACGATCCGACGGGGTGAGCGGGTTTACGAGAATGGTGAGATTGTGGCCGCGCCCGGCAGCGGGAGACTGGCGCCCCGGGTTCGATGGCAGAGACCGTAGACTCCACACCGAGCTACCAGAAAGCCGGACTTGTACGCTTGGCTAAGCCGATCACTTCGCCATCGCTGTCACCTTCGGGCGTGCGTGTCGGGGCGGCCGGCCCTGGCCGCCCGCGGGTTAGCGGGATGGTTCTCAAGGAGCGTGTCCTGTACGGATCTCTTCTCCGCGGGTGGCCAGGAGGCTCTCCTGTGCGGATCTCTTCTCCGCGGGTGGCCAGGGACGGCCACCCCGACACGCTGTCCTGGTGATGTGGTCGATACGAGGGGGGGCGAGTCTCAACGGTTGGGGGGGTAGACGTAGCGGAATAGGACGCGGCCACTTTGCTGGTTCGGTGCCCAGAGCCTTT
>CAZOZZ010000069.1:0-19680 GCA_964584435.1 uncultured Solibacteraceae bacterium
CCTGGTCGCGTCCTACTAATGGACTGTACCGGAACTTTAGGGGTGCTGTACTAGTTCCTGTTTCAGGAATGCAAGCACATCCGCCGCTTCTTCAATCTGCATCGAAGTCGGCTTGCCAAGGCCGTGACCGGCGGAAACGGCAACTCGGATGAGGACGGGGTTGGGACCGGCCTGGGCGGCCTGGATGGCTGCTGCAAACTTGAAGCTGTGAGAAGGGACGACGCGATCGTCGTGGTCGCCGGTCGTGATCAGGGTCGCAGGGTAGCGGACACCTTCCCGTAGGTTATGGTAAGGCGAGCATGCGTAGAGGACGTCGAAATCCTCGGGGTTGTCCGGTGATCCGTAGTCGGAGGTCCAGGCCCAGCCGATCGTGAACTTGTGGAACCGCAGCAGATCCATCACTCCCACGGCCGGAACCACGGCACGAAACAGTTCGGGACGCGCGGTCATGCACGCCCCGACCAGCATACCGCCGTTGCTGCCACCGTTGATTGCCAGCCGGGAAGAGGTCGTGTAACGATTTGAGATCAGCCATTCGGCAGCGGCGACGAAATCGTCAAGCCCGTTCTGCTTGTTGTGACCGGATCCAGCCTGATGCCACTCCTCTCCGTATTCTCCCCCACCCCGGATGTTGGCGACCGCATACACTCCGCCCATCTCCAGCCATGCCAGGTTGCGAACCGAAAACGAGGGTGTCACCGAGATGTTGAAGCCCCCGTATCCATAAAGAAGTGTCGGGTGCGTCCCGTCCAGATCGAGGTCGCTCCGGTGGACCAGGAACATCGGGACGCGGGTCCCGTCCGGACTCTCGAAAAACACCTGCCGTGTCTCGAACTCGTTCGTGGAAGCATTGATTTGTGGTTGACGGAAGACCTCGCTTTCTCCGGTTTCCAGGTCGTGACGAAAGATCGTAGTAGGCAGTGTAAAACCGGTATAGGCATAGAATAGTTCCGGTTCCCCTACCTTCCCGCTAAACCCGGCGACGGTCCCAATACCCGGAAGATCCAATGTCCGGAGGTGCCGCCCGTCTTTCGAAAACACATCCACCCGGCTGGAAGCATGCTCCAGATGGCCGGCCACGAGGCAATCATGGGCGGCGACAACACTCTCGAGTGTCTCCTTCGATTCGGGAACGATCTCCGTCCAGTCCGTCGGACCCGGCCGGGAGAGATCGATTCCGACCAGCCGGGCGCGCGGTGCATCCAGGTCGGTCAGAATCCAGAATCGAGTGCCGTCGTTACCGACGAATTCATAGCGCGCATCGAATCGATCAAGGAGTTTGACGACCTTGCGGTCGCCAACGTCGGGTGTCGCTTCCAGGTCCTTGTAATAGATCCGGCTCTTGGGTTCCGTGCCTTGTCGAACGTGAATCACCAGGTAGCGGCCATCCTCGCTCACCTCCCCCCAGAAGCCCCACTCCTTCTCGCCCGGATGGTCGTAAACCAGGATATCGTCGCTCTGGGAAGTGCCCATCCTGTGGTAGTACAGCTTCTGATAGTAGTTGGCCGCCGCAAACTGATCGCCCACTGGTTCGTCATAACGACTGTAGAAGAAACCCTCGCTGTCTTTGTCCCACGAGATGTTGGAAAACTTCACCCAGTCCAGACGATCTTCCAGGTCCTCCCCACTGGCAACATCGCGCACTTGAATGTACTGCCAGTCGGATCCCTGCGCTGAAACGCCATAAGCGAACAGGGTCCCATCCCGGCTGGGCCGGTAGGCCGCCAGCGCGACGGTGCCTTCGGCGGACATCGTGTTGGGATCCAGGAGAACCCGGGATTCGTCCGCCAGATCGCCCATCGTGTAGAGGACAGCCTGATTCTCCAGCCCACTGTTGCGGAAATAGAAATACCGATTCCCTTCCTTGAACGGAACCCCAAACTTTTCATAGTTCCAGAGATCCGTGATCCGTCCTCGAATGTCTTCGCGACCGGGAATCTGTGACAGGTAACCGAACGTCACTTCATTCTGATCGGCGACCCACTGCCGAGTCTCTTCGGAATCCAGACCTTCAAGCCATCTGTAGGGATCGGCGACCTTCCGGCCGTGGTAATCATCGACGTGGTCGACACGTCTGGAAACGGGATAGCGAGGGGGGACGAACCCGGATGAATTCATGCTTACCGAAGAGGTAGAAAGTGAGCTGACACGGACACGAAGAGGGCCCGCTGGAAATGTCGGCACGGGAGACGGTCGATGTCCGTCTCCTCTTGTTCAGCCAATCCCCAACACGGACTTGCCTTGCTCCGACATCTTGTCGGGAGTCCAGGGCGGATCCCAGACGACCTGCACGTCTGCATCAGCCACGCCCGGAATCTCTTGAATCTTGCTCTTGGCATCGGCGGCAATCGAGGGTCCCATGCCGCATCCCTGGGCGGTCAGCGTCATCTGAACATCGACGCGGTTGCCACCTTCGGGCAAAGGAGCCACGGTCATGCCATAGACCAGGCCGAGATCGACGATATTGACGGGTATCTCAGGGTCGAAACACGTCTTGAGCCGCGCCCATATCTCGGCCTCGAGTTCTTCCGGCGTGCCGGTTGTCCCGGCATCACCCGACGCGGAAGCCTCGGCCTTCACCTCTTTACCGATCGCATCGGCGTCCCTGCCGGCCAGGCGAAACAGCCCTCCGTGGGCAGGCACCAGCAGGGTGTAGGATCCGCCCAACTGCTGGGTAATGGAGACGGCGGTTCCTTCCGTCAACTTATGCGTGGCACCACCGGGAATCTCGACGACCTCGCAGTCGCGAGTGATCACTATATGCTCGTTCATCTCAACATCCTCTTTCGGCCTTCAAGGGCTGTTTGTGTCTGGTCGCCAGACATTCCCACAGTACCCAATTTGCGTCCCGCCCCGCAAGCGGGGAAATAGCCGACGTCGCGTAGCAGACCTTCAGCCATGCACTCCTGGCGTTGAGCTGATTCCCCCCCCCGAGCCTCGGACGGCCCCGAGTCGACAGGCAAAAAAAGGGGCGGCTCGGAAGCCGCCCCTTTCTTCAAACACCTTACTGACCTCTCCCGCCGCGGCCGCCCCTGCCCTGAGGCCTCGGCAAGGGCTTGCGTGGAAGCAGTTCGTCCCGATTCGCTGCGTGGTAGACGAAGGATGCGACTATCACCGAATTCTTCATCATGTCCATCGGTTGGACCCTCTCATAGACGTCCATGCTGGAATGATGCGTCCTGGTGTTGTATTCCACCGGGTCCTGGATGAACTGGAACCCCGGCAGCCCAACTGCGTCGAACGACTGGTGATCTGTTCCACCGGTGTTGCGGATGCTCAGCGTGCTCATCCCGAGGTTCTCAAACGGTTTCATCCACGCGGTAAAAACCGGCGCGATGGCTTCGTTACCCTGAAGATACACTCCGCGGATAGCGCCCGTTCCGTTGTCGACATTGAAGTATCCCGCAAACTTCTCATGGTCCGGCTCCAGGTCCATCGTCGCACGGTCGCCGAAGTGTTCGGTAACGTAGGCACGGGATCCCAGCAGCCCTTGCTCCTCGCCCGTCCACAACCCTATTCGCACGGTACGGCGCATGCGAAGGCCCGTTTCCTTCAGTATCCGAACGGCCTCCATCATCACGGCCGATCCGGCCGCGTTATCGGTGGCACCTGTACCGGCATGCCAGGAATCAAAGTGCGCCCCGAGCATGACGATTTCATCGGCCTTATCCGTACCGGGAATCTCCGCTATGACGTTGAATGAATCCAGGTCGTCCTCATAGAAGGTGTTGGCAACGTCCATCTCGAGATTGACCGGAACATTTCGTTCCAGCGTTCGCATGATCCGGCCGTAGTGTTCCACGGCCAGTACGATCTGCGGAGGAACCGGGTCGCCATCGGCATCTCTCGATCCGCCGCCGCCCACGAAGACCGTGCCACCCGACCCCCTGCCCGGTTCGACCAGGGCAGCCACTTCTTCATCAAGGAAGAACTGGGTCCGCTGTTGGGCAAATCCGCGGACACCGCGACCTCGGCGACCACCACGGCCACCTCTGGGAGCCGCCTGCATGGCCCGCGCCTCCAGATCCTCCTCACTCAATCGCACCGCAAGCGGATCGAAAAGAGCGGGAACCTCCGGCATCGGGGAGACCAGAACGAACTTGCCCTTGAGGTGGCCCCGATATTCATCGAAATCGGCGGGGGTCTGGATAGTGGCGACGATAGCCTCACCGGACACCTTCCCATCCGTTCCCGGAGTCCAGGCCTTCGGGTACCCGATGATCGGGAAAGAACTTCCTCCGGTGGACATGTGTGCCGAAAAGCGATCGTTGGTCCATCCACGTCCGAACGGACCCCACTTCTCCAGATCCACGTTAACCAGTTCCCACTCCGTCAATTTTTGCCGCGCATACTCCGCTGCATTTTTTAAGTTGGGCGAACCCGTCAGACGCGGACCATGGACGTCGGTCAGATAACTCATGATGTCCATGACTTCGGAACGATTCAGTCCCTCGTCCTTGATCTTGTAGATCGCATCCAGATCCACCGGTTCTTCGATCTGCGCAGCGATGGGCAGGGTAAGAAGTAGTACCGCCAGGAAGGGAAGATAGATCTGCGGCCTGAACAAGCCAAAACGTTTCATCATCAGTCTCCTTTGGTTTAGCTATTAGCTGATAGCTATTGGCATCCCTTTCCTGCGGTGGCAGCCTTCAGGTGCTTTTCCAAGGACGGGCGCAGCCCGAACCGTTTTCCACTATTTATTGATTACGATTCGGTGAAGATTATAGGTTACAGCACCGTGCCGTTCCAGCGAAATCAATAGACCGCGCGAGCGTGGGGGGACCGTTCCGGCGTTCGAGTTCCCGACCACCATCACTCCGCCACAACGTCTGAGCCCTCGTCATTGACAGGGTTAGCGGGGGGACGGGGGGCACGATGCTAAGAAGGTTCCGGCCTCGACGCCAGAACGCAACCGGCCAGCGACGCAACGAGAACAAGAAGGCGTTCCAGGCCCGCGATTCGATTCGTCGGATCGAACCACTCCTTTTCGGTATGAATGTTCCCGCACCTTCCACCGCCGCCGATCGAAATGGCCGGAATGCCCTGGGACATCGGTATGTTTGCATCGGTCGAACCCAGGTCCAGGACTGGATCCACGCCTATGAGCCGGGTCGCTTCAAGTGCCGTCCGGACCAACGCCGTGTCGGTCGAGGTGCGTCCGGACGGTCGCTTCCCGATAACGTCAATCGAATGGTCCACCCCGACTCGCGTCGCGACGACTTCCACCGTCCGGTAGAGACGCGACTCCATGTTGTCGAGAAGGCCTTCATCTCCGGATCGAACATCCACTTCCATACGGGCTTCGGAAGGAATGGCGTTGACGGAGATCCCTCCCTCGATAACACCGATGTTGTAGGCGACACCACCCGGCAGCGGAGTCATCAACGGGGCAAAAGCGTGAATCGCTTCCGCCAGCCCATTGATCGGGTTCGGACGCGGAAAATCGGCCCAACTGTGTCCGCCGGGTCCGGTCATACGCACCAGGTAACGGCGGCTTCCAAGGCCCCTGTTGGTAATTCGCCGGATCCCGCAGCCATCTATGGCCACGAATTCGCAGGAGTTTCCATCCCATGGCGGGTTCTCGAACACATGGCGCGCACCGCGCAGATTGCCGATCCCCTCCTCTCCCACGTTGGCGATAAGTACCAGAGGTCTGTCGAATCTCAACCCGGCCATACGCAGGGCCTTAAAAAGCCAAAGCGCGGACACCAGGCCGACACCGTTGTCGGCAATTCCCGGAAGGCGCACCACGGATGCCTTGCGTTCGGGTTCGAGGCGGGTGTTATCGGGAAAAACCGTATCCAGATGGGCTCCGACAACCAACGGGTTGTTGCCGAATCGCTCATACGCCGCCACGACGTTTCCGATCGAATCGATGGTGGAATCAAAACCCGCATCGGCCAGCATTTCTTTGAAACATGCTGCTCTTTTCGACTCTTCGAACGGAGGGGCAGGAACCATGGTGAGCCGAACCTGGTCTTCCAGGATCAGCTGTTCACTTTCGGCATAAAACCGGACCGCTCTGCCAATCCCGGGATCTGATCGAATCTCCTGGAGACGGGAGCGAATTGAGCGGTTGTCGATGGAGTCGTACTGTTTCACGTTGCGCGATGAGTGTGCCCGAGGCGGGAAGAACAGTCAACCGTGTCCGGCCGACAACACATGACTTTCGGGGTAGTTTGGAAGTTCAAGGAACCTGGATCTCAATGGGCTCCGATTCAACGGGAGACTGGGCTGTCACAAACGCGACAACCTGATATGTACCCGGTTCGACGGCGTTCAATTCGTCGTCACGGTGATTCCAGACGGCTTCGAAGAGCCATTCCCCGCGAGCCCGGATCGCTTCGCTCCGCATGACCGACGAGAAGAACATTCTCCGGGACCACCTCCAGATCTCCTGTCCGTGCAACGGATCGACAACTGCGAAGTCGAAACTCTGGCTGGAAGTAAAATCGAGAGCCAGAAGCTTGTCGGACGTGTTCCTGACACGGAGCAGAAACCGGTGTCCATCTCCGTCCGGAATCGCTTCGAGTTCGATGATCGGATTTGCTTCGGAGATGTCAGCCACGTTGTTGAACTCATTCCGGATTCTCTCGACAGGAGTCGCTTCTTCGGGCAGGGCCTCGCCGATGACGGCTCCCCCCACACGGGCGGTGATGAGTCTTGCAACCTGAGGTCCTCCGGGTGTTTCAAGAGCCGCTTCGACGATCCCCACACCCCGCTCCAACGTCAGTTTGAGCGGCTGGAAATCAAAGAGAACCCTCAAAGGCAGACCGTTCACATCGGTCTCCAACACATCGGAAATGACGCCTACGGAGGGAAAGAGGTCGTCTTCGAAGTCACCGTCAAACCGAATGTACTGGCGTAGCTCGCGATCATAGCGGATACCGAGGGGGCGGGAACCGTCGATGCCCGGCGCGATCGGAAACTGTGTAAAAAGATAAATGCTTCGTCCTTCAACGATCGTGTGCTGTTGGATCTCCATGGCGAACTCATCAACCTTCGCTCCGGTACCGTCGGTGATCGTGTAACGCCACAGGTTACCCACCTCGAGTGGGAGAAAATCCGACGACATCCTGATGCCCTGGCCGAGGACTGAAGGCACGCCGAATACCAGTGCTACTATGCTTGTCGCCAGAAACTTTCGCATTGGTTTAAGTGTAGTGCACATGGGCAAAGACAAACAACAACCCGACGATGACCATTTCATGGGGCTTGCCCTCGAACTCGCCCGGCAGGCTGAAGAGGCCGGAGAGGTACCGATCGGTGCCGTGATGGTGCGTGATGGGCAGGTAGTCGGAAAGGCTTACAATTGTCCAATTGAATCGAGTGACCCGACAGCCCACGCCGAAATCAACGCGATTCGGAAAGCGGCCCAGGCCGCAGGCAACTATCGTCTAAATGGCTGCACCCTCTATGTCACCCTGGAACCGTGTGTCATGTGCGCCGGGGCGATCGTCCACGCACGCATCGACCGACTCGTATACGGCGCGACGGACCCGAAGGGCGGGGCCGCCGGTTCCCTGTACCAGGTACCGGCCGACGAACGTCTGAACCACCAGGTCGAGATCACTGCTGGAAGCCGCCAGGAGGAGTGCAGCGACTTGTTGCGGCACTTCTTTCGGGAACGGCGCTAGTTTGTCCTCGGTCCGAAATGCGGCTGCTAACTTTCGGACTCAAGACACGGGCAGCCTGCCGACCAGTTCTGTAGAATGGCGGAACGTTAAATGTAGCAGTCATGCGTGTCGGGGCGGCCGGCCCTGGCCGCCCGCGGTAAAGCGGAAATACATCGGGCAGGAACCGCGGGAAAGCCGAAAAACGACGCGAGGAATGCCCCGGCAGGCCGAAGACGACGCGTGGGAACCTTGGGGCAGGCCTGTAGTCCACGGGACCAGGACGGCTCGGCTTTCCGGCGGGCGGCCAGGGCCGGCCGCCCCGACACGCCTTTTCAACGGCTCGTCTGGTTGGGGGGGACTCTCTACTCGGAGATTACTTTCAGGAAAGTCGTTGCGTAGCGTTGGAGTTTTGCGCTTCCCACCCCGGGGACCTCGGCGAATTCCGTCTCGTTCGTCGGGCGGCGGCGAACGAATTCGACCAGCGTCGCATCGTTGAACACGACGTAGGCCGGCACGTTCTGGTCCCGGGCGATTTCCAGGCGTTTGGCACGCAGCGCTTCAAACAACGACAGGTCGGCTCCGACAAGGGCCTCGGGAGATCCGGCCTGGCGGGCGGCTCGTTTTTTTCGGGTGCGGGGGCGCGATTCCGGCTCGCGGCGTAGTGTGACACCGGCTTCTTCCCTGAGGACCGGCAGGACGCGCTCGGGCGGACCGAGGCGCAGGACACTGTGGTTTTCCAGATCGACACGGATCAACCCCAGGGCGACCATTTGCCTGAGGACGCCCTGCCACTGCCGTGGCTTCAGGTGCTTGCCCAGACCGAATATCTTGAGCCGGTCGTGGCGACGGCGGCTCGTCTTCTCCGTGTCCTTGCCGCTGAGGACGTCGATAATGTGAGCGGTGCCGAAAGACTCCCCGCAGCGATGAACGGCCGAAAGCGCAAGGCGAGCGTCCTCGGTCCCATCGACGACCTCCACCGGCTCCAGACACGTGTCGCAGTTACCGCAGGCATCGATTTCCTCACCGAAGTACTCCAGCATGACCTGCCGTCGGCAGCGTGCAGTCTCGCAGTAGCCCAGCAGAGCCTCGAGCTTTTTTCGCTCGATGCGACGCACGTCCTCTGACGCGGTCGATTCGTCCATGAGCGCCCGGAGCAAAGCCATGTCCTGAAGACCGTAGACCATGAAGGCGTCAGCCGGCAGGCCGTCTCGCCCGGCACGGCCCGTCTCCTGGTAGTAGGCTTCGAAGGATTTCGGCATGTCCATGTGTGCGACGAAACGAACGTCCGGCTTGTCGATCCCCATCCCGAAGGCGATGGTCGCGACCATCACAACACCATCTTCCATGATAAAGCGTTCGTGATTCCTGGCCCGGGTTCCGGCATCAAGACCTGCATGATAGTTCAGGGCTCGAACACCCTCGCCCTCCAGAAAAGCGGCCATCTGGTCCACACGCTTCCGACTCATCGCGTAGACGATCCCGGCCTCACCAGGGTGCTCGCGCTTGATGAAATCCAGAACCTGGCGCTTGGCGCTGTTCTTTACCCGAACCCGATACCTGATATTCGGCCGGTCGAAGCTGGCGACGAACACTCGCGCCTGGTCGAGACGGAGTTGGCTGATGATGTCCTTTCGGGTGACCTCGTCCGCCGTCGCCGTGAGTGCGATTCGCGGCACCGACCCGAACCGGTCAGCCAGCTGAGCAAGCTGTCGGTACTCGGGTCGGAAGTCGTGTCCCCATTGACTGACACAGTGCGCTTCATCGATAGCAAAAAGTGCGATTTCCAGCCGATCCAGTTGATCCAGGAAACCCTCGGACAGAAGACGCTCGGGCGACACATAGAGCAGATCGAGTTCGCCCTGCTGTATGGCGCGCCAGGCGGCGGCGGCTTCATTCCGACCAAGGTTCGATGTGTAGGCGACAGCCCGCACACCCGCCTGATGCAGTTGCGCGACTTGATCTTCCATGAGCGCGATCAGGGGTGAAACAACAACGCCCATGCCAGGCCGGCAAAGCGACGGCACCTGGTAGCAAATCGACTTGCCGCCGCCGGTAGGCATGAGGACCAGTGCGTCGCCGGAATCCGTCACGTGCCGAACGATATCGGCCTGAGGGCCGATAAAGTCCGAGTGACCAAATACACGGGCCAGCGTTTCCCGAGGGCTTTCGCGCTGGGACTTGGCAATGAACAAATTGGACAAATTTTCAGGCGTCATGCAACTCGCCCGGTGAGGCACGCAGGGCAAGATGCCTTTTGCAAACGAAGGGCCACATTTTCAGAACGAAGTATCGCACAGACTCTTCCTGCGAACTCCAGACAAGAAGTGTTCGATTTTGGGACACTCATCCCAGGGACGGGCAGGCCACGACGGTCAGAACCCGTCCTGCTCCACATCTATCCAACTTATATTCATAGACATAGACTGGGTTCGGAGATGGCATTGAATATGCGATATCGTTCTTCGGAGTGACAGAGCCTGCCAGCCTCCTTTGTCTGTAAGAAACGGGAGATTGGTACGTTTTCCTTTAGGCTGCAGCGGCGGGACCGGAAGTCAGGCGCGTTGTAACCATCGACCGGGTCGACGGTATGAACAAACGGGCAACAGTGTTCGTACTTGACTTCAACATGACAAAGGAGAGCAACATGCAATTCAGATTCGCAAAAGCGGCCCCGGCACTGGCAGTAGCAATATTAACGGGGAGCCCTTCGGTTTGGGCCCAGGACCGTTTCGAGTGGGACGGCGTGATCGCGGTCGGCCAGACGATCGAAATCAAGGGAGTGAATGGCACGATCGAAGCCGATTCGACCTCCGGGAACCGGGTCGAGGTCGTCGCGGTCAAGGAAGCACGGCGAAGCGACACAAGCTCGGTTCAGTTCGACGTTGTCGAACACGATGGCGGCGTGACGATCTGCGCAGTCTATCCCAGCCGCAACTCCAATCGCCCGAACGAGTGCGAACCCGGGTCGGAAGGTCGAATGAACGTTCGGGACAACGACGTCGAAGTGGAGTTCACAGTCCGGGTGCCCAACGGAGTACATTTCGTTGGACGCAACGTCAACGGTGGGGTCGAGGCGAGTTCGATATCAGGTAACGTTGAAGCATACACCGTCAATGGCAGCATCGACGTAACCGCCGAAGGCCTGGTCCAGGCCAAGACGGTGAACGGATCGATCGAAGTCTCCATGGGTCGCAACGATTGGGACGACGAACTGGAATTCGAAACTGTCAACGGAGCGATCACTGTAGAACTACCGGCTTCGACAAACGCCGACGTTCGAGCCGAAACCTTGAACGGCTCCATTTCAACCGACTTCCCACTGACCGTGTCGGGACGGTTCGGTTCGCGCCGACTGAATGGATCCATCGGCAGCGGTGGCAAGGATCTGCGGCTGAAGACCGTCAACGGCCGCATACGGCTTCGCCGATCCTCCTAACGGCCGGCAGCGGTGGAATTCGGCCGTGAATGCTGATAACTTCTTTAGGAAGGCACTTTGGACGTAACGGTACGCCGATCCAGAGCGTAAGAATCATATATCGGACGGACGCCCTTAAATTCCACTCATAAGCTGAGTCTCTAGGAGTATCTCAATGAAGAAGTATGTACCCATGGTTGCCCTCTGCGGACTGTTGTTCAGTGCCACCGCCTCGGCACAGAACCCTTTCAGCAGCTTCCTGGATCGTTACAAACCGACTCGACTCGATCTTGCGGCGCTCGAAACCTCGGACTCCCCACCGGCAGCGCTCACATCAATGGCCCAGCAGGACGGCGGATTACCGATCAGCATCAGCGACGTGATCCGCCTGATGCTGGATAACAATCTGGATATCGGGGTCAATCGGTTTTCTCCCCTGACGTCGCAGTACCTGATCGACACGCTGTTCGGCCGCTTCGAGCCCACACTGTCGCTTTCGGCAAACATCAGCAGAAGCACGACCCCGTCAGGCTCTCAGCTCGATGGTGCGGCGTCCAATTCACGGCTCAGCGGGAACTACAACGCAACGTTCAGCCAGACACTCAAGACCGGTTCGGCCTATTCGGTGCGTTTCCAGGTCAACCGAAGTTCGACCAACAGCTCCTTCAGCACGGTCAACCCTTCCTACAACGGCAGCCTGGTGTACTCGTTCCAGCAGCCGCTGTTGCGGAACTTCGGTCGGCTGATCAACACCAACCAGATTCGAATTGCCCGCAACAACCTGAACATCTCAGAGATTCAGTTCGAACAGCAGGTAATGGACCTGGTCACACAGGCTCACAACCTCTACTGGGATCTCGTGTTCGCGCGCGAGGACATCAAGGTCCAGGAGGAATCGCTTCAACTGGCGCAAAGGACGCTCGAAGACAACCAGAAGCAGGTTGAAATCGGGACACTTGCACCGATCGAAGTCGTGCAGGCGGAATCGGAAGTGGCCAGCCGCCGCGAAGGACTGGTCCTGGCCAATTACAGTCAGACCCGAGTCGAGGACAGTATCAAGCGACTGATCAGCCGGGTTCCCGATCCGGCACTGGTCCTGCTCTCGCTCGACCCGACCGACGACGTTCGCGGACGCCGCAACGATCAGATTATTCCGGTCGCCGAAGCCATCCGCCTGGCGCTCTTGAATCGCCCGGAGATGCGCCAGATCGAGATTCAGGTCCAGAACAACGACTTCGATCTCGAATTTTCCAGGAATCAACTCCTGCCCCAGTTCGACATTACGGCCTCTTACACGCAGGCGGGCCTGGGCGGCACGCAGAATATCCGCGACTTTGGCGGCTCCAGCGTAACGCAGATACCGGGTGGCATCGGCGGAGCTTTCTCCGACATCTTCGGTTTCGACTTCACCGGATATCAGGTCGGCTTCTCGCTCCAGATTCCGCTGAGCAATAAGTCTGCTCAGGCCAGCCACACGCGATTGATCACTCAGAAGCGATTGAACGAGTCCCGGCGGGCAGCAACCGCACAGGCGATTGCGACGGAAGTCCGCGACGCGTTCAACCAGATCGAAATGAACCGGGCGCGTATTGAAGCAGCCCAGATCGCAAGAGAACTGGCGGTACGTCGACTCGATGCGGAACAGAGGAAGTTCCGCCTGGGCGCCTCGGCCATCCGTTTCGTTCTTCAGGAACAGCGGAACCTGACGCAGGCACAGACGACGGAGATTCGATCCCTCGTCGATTACGTCAAGGCCCTGGTTTCCTACGATCGCGCAACGGCACGAACGTTGGAACGCAACAACATACAGATTGAGCAGCAATTGAGACCTTCGATCGCCAGCGCCGGATCGCCCGACGTTGTGGGCCAGCAATGAGACATCGGAGATTCGGCTTTCCGAACGGGTGTATGACGTCCGCTTTCGGCACGTTCTGTCCCAGAATCGGACACCATCACCCGTCGGCCGATCCTGCTGATTTAAGGGAACTTCCAAGAACAGATAGACTTAGCACCGAAGTCAGACTGGCACGCCACACGCTTATTGGATACTGGAGGAATCATGGATAAACCACGCCCATCACAAGCCCGGAAGAAGCGTATCAAGCGCATCATCTACTGCACGCTCGTTCTCAGTATGGGTTTGCTGACCACGCTGGGCCTGTCCAGGCTCAAACCGGCGGCTCCCCGCGTCGACCGCGCGACCGTTTACATCGACTCGGTCAAGAGGGGCGAGATGCTCCGCCAGGTGCGCGGACTCGGAAAGCTCGTACCGGAAGAGATCCGGTGGATTGCGGCCACGACCCAGGGGCTGGTGGAACGGATTGTCGTCCTGCCGGGAGTGGAAGTCACCCCCGACACGATCCTGGTGGAGTTGAGCAACCCGGATCTCGAACAAAGCACGCTGGACGTTGAACTTCAGATCCAGGCTGCCGAAGCCGACCTGGCGAACCTTCGAGTTCAGCTCGAGAGCAATCTCCTGAACCAACAGGCAAGCGCCGCTAACGTGGAGGCGAACTACACCGTTAACCGGCTGCAGTTTGAAGCCGATTCGGAACTCGCCAAGGAAGGGCTCATCGCCGAGTTACCTCTAAACCTTTCAAGAGTCCGCGCCGAACAAGGACTGGAGGCGACAAGGTTAGAAAAGATGCGACTCGAGATCGCCTCAAAAGCGGCTGACGCCCAGATCGTCGCGCAGGAGGCTCGTATCAACCAGTTGACGGCCCTGCATGAACTTCGACTGAGCAATCTTGATAAGTTAAAAGTACGGGCGGGAATCTTCGGTGTGCTGCAACAGGTTCCGGTCGAAGTCGGTGATCAGCTTTCGCCCGGCACCCGGATTGCCCGCGTGGCCGAGCCCGGCAGGCTGAAGGCCGAGCTCAACATCGCCGAAACGCAGGCAAAGGACATCCAAACCGGTCAATTTGCCTCTATAGATACAAGGAACGGAATCATTGCAGGAACGGTCATCCGGATCGACCCGGCCGTCCTGAGCGGCACCGTAAAAGTGGACATTCGTCTGGACGGCGAGTTGCCTCGCGGAGCCCGGCCGGACCTGAGCGTCGATGGCACGGTCGAGATCGAACGGCTCGACGACGTCCTGTACGTCGGCCGGCCCGCATACGGACAGGCCAACAGCCTGGTAGGGATCTTCGTTCTGAACGTCGAAGGCGAAGCGGTTCGGAGACAGGTGCGACTCGGGCGAACGTCGGTCAGCACAATGGAGATCGTCGAGGGCCTGAACGTCGGCGACGAGGTCATCCTCTCGGACATGTCCGCCTGGGATGCTTTCGACCGCGTTCAGTTGAATTAGTTGAGTTGGGAGAGATCCAGTCAGACGTCTTCCACCGCTAATGTTTAGCACGATGGAACGCCTGTTACTGGGAAACCAAAACTGAGCACAAGAGCAGGAGAGAAAACGAATGACAGACCAGCAAGCCGTAATCCACATGGAGGATGTGAAAAAGATTTTCTACACCGACGAGGTAGAGACTCACGCCCTGGCAGGAATCCACATGACGATCAACAGAGGTGAGTACGTAGCGATCTCGGGTCCGTCGGGCTGCGGGAAGTCGACGCTGCTTTCGATCCTGGGTCTCCTGGATTCTCCATCGGAAGGAGAGTACTGGCTCAGCGGCAAATCGGTCGCAGATCTGTCGCTCTCTGAACGGGCTCGGATCCGCAACAGGGAGGTTGGTTTCATTTTCCAGGCCTTCAACCTTATCGGCGACCTCACGGTCTATGAAAACGTAGAGCTGCCGCTGACCTACAGAGGCATGCCGTCAAGCGAGCGCAAGAAGGCGGTTCAGGAAGCCCTCGAGAAAGTCGAGATGGCGCACCGGATGAAGCACTACCCATCGCAGCTATCGGGTGGCCAGCAGCAGCGCGTTGCTGTCGCACGCGCACTGGGCGGTTCACCATCGATCCTGTTGGCGGATGAGCCGACCGGAAACCTAGATTCAAAGAACGGCGAAGCCGTGATGGATCTGATGCGCGGGCTACACCGGGAAGGCGCAACGATCTGCATCGTGACACACGATCCACGCTATGCCCGCTACGCCGAGCGGGCGATCCACCTGTTTGACGGCGCGATCGTCGAAGACGCGGTGGCAGAGCCCGCCGCCGAATAGAACGGACATCACTCGGGGGTGGGCCCGAGGCCCACCCCTTTCCGCCTCCTGCCGGCGCTCATCTGGCAAGATCCCGCCGGAATCCCCAAGGGCGGATCCAGAAGACTTCAGATAGCTGAGATTCGACGCTATTGGTGTGTCTTCCGAAGGTGTCCATGTTCGTGGTGGTGTGTCGGCGGTTTCCGGATTGGGAAAAGTATCCGAGCCTGTATACTGAGTGGCATTCGCCGGAGAGTGAGAGATGATTCAACTACGAAACCTCGAAAAATTCTATGACACCCGGGCCGGCCGAACCTATGTACTCCGTCGGATCAACCTGGATATTCGCCAGGGAGAGTTCGTTACGATAATGGGGCCATCCGGCGCAGGCAAGTCCACAGTCCTTGCCATTCTCGGGATGCTTGACAGTGCGTGGCAGGGAGAGTTTTTCTTCTACGAAAACGCAGTTCATCGGATGAAACCGAAACATCGGGTGGAACTGAACAAGGAATATGTCGGTTTCGTTTTCCAGCAGTACCACCTGCTCGACAGCCTGACGGTGGCCGAGAACCTGGACATCCCTCTCTCATACCGGAACATCAAACGCAGCGAGAGACAGGCCATCGTGGCAGACTCACTGGACCGGTTCCAGATGGTCGGCAAGAAGGATCTCTTCCCGAATCAGCTGTCAGGTGGCCAACAACAGTTGGTGGCTGTCGCACGTGCTGTCATCGCCGAACCCAAGATCATCCTGGCCGACGAGCCGACGGGCAACCTTCATTCCAGCCAGGGCCGGGAAATTATGGAGTTGTTCAAGAAGCTGAACGAGGAAGGCACGACGATCATTCAGGTCACTCACTCCGAAGCCAACGCGGCCTACGGACACAAGATCGTCCAACTGTTCGACGGTTGGGTCCGGGAGCCCGAATCGGAAGGTAGTCAGTAGTCAGTTGAGCGCAAAGAGTCAGTTTTCGGCTGTGTTTTGGGCTGGCCAATGTGGTCACCGGCTTTCCGACTACCGTTTCAAGTTTTCTTCAACTGACCACTGACCACTCGACTAGTCCCTCCACACTTTCACACAACAGGCATGAAACGAAACTCATCCACACCCAGTCTCCTCATTGCCGACGATCAATCCGACATCCTGGAAGCGCTCCGGTTAATGTTGAAAGCCGAGGGCTACCGAATTGAGTCTGCCACCTCGCCTGCCGGGATTCTGAGCGCGGTGGAGGCCCGGGATTTCGACGTCGCGATCATGGATTTGAATTACGCTCGAGATACGACCTCCGGGCAGGAAGGGCTCGATCTCCTGACGAAGATCGGCAGCATCGATACGACGTTACCTGTCGTCGTGATGACGGCATGGGGAACCATCGAACTTGCCGTCGAGGCCATGCGGCGGGGTGCCCGGGACTTCATCCAGAAACCCTGGGAAAACCCGCGGCTGCTCGCCATCGTGCGAACCCAGATCGAACTTTGCCGAACACTCCGCAGAGAGCAGCGCCTGGAGGCGGAAAACCGGCTGTTGCGTGCAGAGGGCCGGCCGACGTTTATCGCCGAAGCGGCGTCGATGCAACCGATCCTCCAACTCGTCACTCGAATCGCACCCTCAGATGCCAATGTCCTGATCACCGGTGAGCATGGAACCGGAAAGGAAGTGATAGCGCGAACAATTCACGCCCTCTCGGAACGGGCATCCAACACGATGGTCACCGTCAATGTGGGCGGCCTGTCCGAGGGGGTTTTCGAAAGCGAACTGTTCGGCCACGTCAAGGGAGCCTTTACCGACGCCAAGAGCGATCGTGTCGGGAGGTTCGAACTGGCCAACGGTGGAACCCTTTTCCTGGACGAGATCGCCAACGTGCCCCTTGCGCAACAGGCAAAACTGCTACGCGTTCTCGAAGCAGGCGAACTGGAACGGGTCGGTTCCTCCAAGACCCGCAAGGTCGACGTGAGGGTTCTTTCCGCCACGAACGCAAACCTGACGGATGCCGCAGCAGAAGGAAAGTTCCGCCCGGACCTGCTGTTCCGGCTGAACACGATCGAGATTCGGTTGCCTTCCCTACGCGATCGTCGCGAAGACATCCGGCCTCTGGCGACACATTTCCTGAATGTCTATGCCAAGCGTTACCGCAAGAACGTCCGCAGCCTGGACCCGGCGGCGCTCGACATCCTGACCAACCACCCCTGGCCTGGAAATGTGCGGGAACTCGATCACGCGGTCGAACGCGCAGTTCTCATGGCCCAGGGAGAAATGGTGACACCGGTAGATCTCGGTCTCCAAACCGGCCGTGACAGCGCCGGACGCGTCGAAGACATGAGCCTGGAAGAAGTCGAAGCGTTCCTGATCCGCAAGGCCCTGGCCCGTTACGATGGCAATGTCAGCCAGGCAGCCAAAGCCCTGGGCCTGAGCCGCAGCGCTCTCTATCGTCGTATACAACGGTACGACATATGATGGGGGGAAGTGGTCAGGGCTGGGAGGTCCAAGGTCCAAAGTCCGAGGTCCGGAGTCGTGACATAGATTGGGTGCCCAATGTCCGAACCGAAAGCTCCTCGCTACACGCTGCAAGCTAACAGCTAACAACAATGCGGCACGAACAACGCATACTCTGGCTGGCTCTGGTCGCCGGCATTCCCGGCTCTACTATCGCCTTGATCATGCTGTGGTCGGGCGACTATACGGCCAAGGTCCAGTGGACCTTGACCGTCTTGATACTCGCCGTTTGGCTGGGTGCGGCTTTCGGAGTCCGCCAGAAGGTCGTATTCCCTCTTCAGACTCTATCCAACCTTTTAGCCGCCCTGCGTGAAGGTGACTATTCCATCAGAGGCAGCAGTGCACGCAATGACGATGCGCTGGGTGAAGTCACGCGTGAGATCAACGCGCTGGCGGACACGCTTCGATGGCAACGAATGGACGCGCTGGAGGCAACGGCGCTGTTGCAGAAGATCATGGAGGAGATCGACGTAGCGATCCTCTCCTTCGACGAGGACCAGAAACTCAGGCTGGTAAACCGCGCCGGCGAACGCCTTCTGAATCGACCGTGGGAACGACTCCTGGGTGCCAGCGCGATTGAGTTGGGCCTGGGGGACTGTCTCGAAGGCGAAACACCCCGCTTGATCGAGTTCGGCTTTCCGGGTGGAGGCGGGCGATGGGAAATTCGCCGGAGTAATTTCCGCCAGGGCGGTCTGCCGCATCAACTGTTGGTTCTGTCGGACTTGAGCCGAACACTCCGAGAGGAAGAGAGACGCGCATGGCAACGGATCGTCCGCGTCCTGGGTCACGAATTGAACAACTCCCTCACTCCGATCAGCTCGATTTCAAGCAGCCTCAAGAGCCTCCTCGGACGGCCCGATAAACCTGACGACTGGGAAGAGGACGTCCTTCATGGACTGTCGGTGATATCGTCGCGGTCGCAGTCGCTGGGCCGGTTCGTGGAGTCGTACTCGAAACTGGCACGCCTGCCCCAGCCCAAGCCCGAGCCGGTGGAAGTCGACACCCTCGTTCGAAGGGTCGTCGGGATGGAAACACGACTCCCGATCCATCTGGTCCCCGGACCGCCCATCACGATCAACGCCGACGGAGGCCAGATCGAACAACTACTGATCAACCTTCTTCGCAACGCCGTCGATGCCTCGCTCGAAACAGGCGGTACGGTCTATACGGGTTGGACTCGATCCGCTGCTCACCTGGACATCTGGGTCGAAGACGAAGGGCCGGGCCTGTCAAACACCACCAACCTGTTCGTCCCCTTCTTCACAACAAAAAAGGGCGGCTCCGGCATCGGGCTCGTCTTGAGCCGGCAGATTGCCGAAGCCCATCGCGGCACGCTGACGCTGGAGAACAGAGTCGAAGGGCGCGGCTGCGAAGCACGGTTGCGGCTCCCCCTCTGGACCTCCACCTGGAATAACTAAATACGGGCGGGCGGCGGCGGCGCCGTCCAGGCGTTGTCACGCGGGGGCTCCTGCCAGACCCGCTGATCGGATCGATGCCTGTCGATAAGCCCACTTGCTGCTCTGGAACAACGATGATACTAATAGAAGTGTTTGAGGGGCTGGCCGCCTGGCCGCTCTGTCTTGAACGGGAGAGGTGCTAGAGCGGTTGAATAGGCCGGTCTCGAAAACCGGTGTGGGGGTGACTCCACCGTGGGTTCGAATCCCACCCTCTCCGTTTTCCATGCACTGCAAACGACTAATAACATTAGCTATGTAGTTGCGATGCCCGCATTCACCCCACATTTCGCCCCACATTCTAATCGGATTACCAGAAACCAAGGGAGACACGCCTGACTGAAACCGCTAGAGTCCGTCACTACTCGAATCCATCACGCAAGGTCCCCCCGATACTGTTCCCGTTTGGGCTTCATAGGCCCACTACCAACGGCGATTGATGAGTCTCTCACTCGGCCATCCACAGGCTCCGCAAGAGCGAACAGAGAACCAGCAATGCCCCAGACTTTGGTGTGTTCTTCGGTCAAGTGCATCGTGACAATTTGAGTGCGCCCCTCCGACTGGAGACTTTTCCCAAAAGTTTAGTACAGACAAA
>CAZOZZ010000070.1:0-19670 GCA_964584435.1 uncultured Solibacteraceae bacterium
AGTGAATGGACAGAACCTGTATCGAATGGTGGAGTCACTGAATCCCGAGATGGCCAGGCGCTTTCTTTTTGTGACCGGCGATGTCCTCAACGAGCGGACAAAACAATTCTTCGCAAAGACAGGAACGCGGTACCTCCGAAAGCCCTTCCGACTGGACGACCTCCTTTAAGCGGTTGAAGGCGTTCTGGAGTAGTTAGCGAGCCGCGAGCAGCGATCAGCTTGCAGCTCCGAATCTGACAGCTGCCCGCTGATTGCTACTTGCTGCTCGCTAACCCACAACCGTGTTCCTCAGCGTACCTACCCCTTCGAGATCGATTTCAACCACATCTCCCGGTTTCATGAACACCGGCGGTTTTCTCGTGAAACCGACTCCCGCAGGTGTCCCGGTGGCGATCACGTCTCCGGGCGCGAGCGTCAGAACCCGGGAGGTATAGGAGACCAGTTCGGCGACTTTGAAGATGAGGTTGCTGGTGTTGGAATCCTGCATCGTTTCCCCGTTCAGCCTTAAAGAAATACGAAGACCATCGCCGTCTCCAAGATCGCTTGTCGTCACCAGGCAAGGGCCGATCGGGGCGAACGTATCGAAGGATTTTCCACGGATCCACTGGTTGTCGGAAAACTGGAGATCTCTTGCCGAAACATCGTTCACGATCGTGTAGCCCGCAACGTGTTCGATAGCCTCCTCTACAGCTATGTGCCGGCCGCGCCGGCCAATGACAACTCCCATTTCAGCTTCGAAGTCGATCTGGCTGCTTATCTCCGGTATGACGACCGAATCCCCGGGTCCGATGATCGTGTTGGCGAACATCGCAAACAACATTGGTTGTTCCGGCTTGGTCATCGCTACCTCATCGGCATGGTCGTGGTAGTTGAGACCGATACCGATGATCTTTTCCGGGTGGAAGACCGGCTGGCGCAATCGCAGTTCCGATGTGGGTATCAGCAGTTCGTTTCCAAGGCCGGAGAGCTTTCCTTCCATCCTGTGAAGTTGTTTCTCCAGGGCTTCAATGCCGCCCTCGGAGTGGAGGGCCCCTTCCACTGAAGATACGTTGTTGAACTGGATGTGACCGGCGCTGATTGCCCCGGTGACATCCAGGCAATGCTGTCCAATTTCGGAGCCTAGCCGGACAGCGTCGCCCTCACCACGGCAAAAATTCATGAATTTCAATTGTCCCTCCTCTTCGGCGAAATCGAAAGTCAGCAGTTTAGCCTCATTCTTCTCGTCAACACCGTTTTTTCCCTAAACTCGCGCCTCTACCTAGATTCCTCACCCGGTGACGGCTGAATTGAGATACTTTTAGAAATTCGGTGCAGCGGCGGGCTGTGTGTTGACGTTTCCAGATCCATTTGAGGGAGTAGGCCCGGTTGATGTCCAACTACATCGAGTTTACAGACGTTCACAAGGCATTCGACGAGAAGACTATCCTGGACGGTGTGTCGTTCGGTGTTCAACGTGGTACGACTTTTGCGATCCTCGGTCCCAGCGGAGTGGGGAAGACGGTCTTGTTGACCCACGTCGTGGGCTTTCTTTTTCCGGACGCCGGTCTTGTGCGTGTCGATGGACAGGACATCACACGGATGTCGGAAAGGGAACTGGCCGTTCTTCGCAGGAAAGTCCAGCTCGTGTTTCAATCGGGCGCTCTTTTCGATTCGCTGTCGGTCTGGGAGAACGTTGCTTTTCCGCTTCAGGACATCGGCCTCACAAGCCTCGAGATCGAGAATCGTGTGACGGAAAAACTCCAGCTTGTGGAAATCGAAGACCTGGCCGACCTGATGCCTTCCGAACTGAGTACCGGGATGAAGCGCGCCGTGGCCATTGCCCGGGCAGTGGCCGCCGAGCCCGAAGCTATCCTGTACGACGAACCCACCACGATGGTCGACCCACTGTTGTCACAGACTATCAACGATCTGATCAACAAGATGTCGGAGAGACTCGGGCTCACCCAGATGGTCGTCACCCACGACATCGCGAATTGTGCCGAAAAGGTGGCCGACCGGGTCGCGCTGCTGCACGAAGGCAAGTTCGTCTTCAACGGAACGATTCAGGAGTTGTATTCCAGTGATTTCCCTGTTGTCCGGGAGTTCGTGGAAGAAGACCATTTTCGTTTCGAACACCGCTGACCCATGTAGGTGTGGTCTAAGTCCGCATCTACAAACAAGCCCGGTAGCAGATGTAGGAGCGGTCTACGACCGCAAGAGCGCTCACAGAGCGCACCTACAGTCAAGCCGGGCAGTAGATGTAGGTGCGGTCTATGACCGCATGAGCGCTCGCAGAGCGCACTTACATGGCGAGACCTACTCTGACGCTCGGGTCACCTCATGGATCTGACCTTGATAGGGCCAGTCCGACGGATCGCGAACCAGGCCTGCTCTCACCGGATTCATACGCACGTACTGCCATTGCTTCTGGTAGGACTCTTCAGATCTCAAGAGATGATCGAAGAAGCCCCTTTGCCAATGAGGGGCTCTGGTTCCGCCTTGCCTGAGTGTTTTCGATAATGTGTTCTTGAGAGATTTCATCCACATCGAAAGGTTCAGCGAGTCTGGAGAGAAGGCAACGAACAAGTGCAGGTGATCGGGCATGATCACGTAACGGCCAACCCAGATCCCGTAACCGGGTGCATTCCTCGCAAAAACCTGGAATGAACGATGCGTTTCCGCTTCAGCTAGAATCGGTCGTCGTTCGTGTGTACAGGTCGTTACGAAATACAACGGATACGGCTGGTAGTTGGTGTGCAGACGTTTGGGTTGTGCCACGGGTTTCCGGACGATGAGGAAGGGCGGGTTCTATTGTACTGCACAGGCGCTCACAGAGCGCATCTACATCTGGAGACCATCACTTCCTCGCGATCAGCAACAGCGCACCCAAGGCCTGGAAGCCTTCAAGATCTTCGCGCGTGGGATGCCAACGTGATGGTTCGAAGTCGTCGTTGATTGGCGTGGGATCGCTGATCCGGCGGTGGGAGACGTCGCTGAATCCGGCTTCGGTAAGCAGACTCTTGTAGTCGTCGGCTCCCAGAAGGTGGACAGGGATATTCAGGTACTTCGACCACACGTGGCTGTAGGGGTTTTCCTTGTAGTAGTTGATAAGCAGGTAGGCTTCCCCTCCGGGTCGCAATATGCGGCAGACTTCCTTCAGCGTGCCTTCCAGGTCCGGATAGTAGTAGATGGACTCGATGCTGAGGAGCGAATCGAAGAAGCCTTCACGGCAGGGAAGCTCGGCTGCGTCGGCCACCAGGAAGTGCGTGTTCGTCGGGTTGTCGTAGTCCCCGGAGGCCTCGTGGATCATGTGGTCCGACAGGTCCGCGCCTACGACGAGACCTTTCGGGGCCATGCTAGACAGGACTCGGGCGGCCCATCCGCTGCCGCAGCCAAGATCGAAAATGTTGTCGCCGGGCAGGACTCCCATCAACTCGATTGTCAGACGGGTTACTTCCCAGTGTCCTTTCTCCATTCCACGTCCGCGGCCCTCATCGGCCCAGCGGTTGAATTCCTGACGTACCAGATCTTCGTTCATTTCCAATTGCATTCCTTTCGCCGGTTAATCTTAGGGTCCGCCTGATACTATTGTCGTTGGCTTCCAGGCCGGAACTGGCCCGCCCATCCTATGCTAATGTCCAATCAGTTCTCCATCGGATGAGACCCCTTATCATTTTCGACCTCGACGGGACCCTTGTCGATTCCAAGAAAGACCTCTGTGCCTCGGTTAACTATGTTCGACAAACGTATGGTTTGCCGGCTCTTGCCGACTCCACCATCTCCGCCTTGATCGGTGACGGCGCACAGAAGCTCATCGAACGCGCATTGGAGGTACAAGCTTCGCAAGAGAACGTCCGCGATGGCCTTCAGCTGTTCCTCGACTACTATCGTGAACACATGCTGGATGAAACCGGACTGTACTCCGGCGTGAGGGAAACCCTGACGAAGCTTGCCGACTGCGAGATGGCCGTACTGACTAACAAACCCTATCTCTTCAGCTGTGCCCTGCTGGACAGGTTGGGGATTTACGACTATTTCGCTGCGGTCTATGGGGGCAACAGCTTCCGCCAGAAGAAACCGGATCCCATCGGAGTGTTCAGGATCCTGTCCGACACGAAAGCTCAGCCTGAATCGACCTGGATGGTCGGCGACTCCGCAGTCGATGTGATGACAGGGCGTAATGCAGGCGTCGCGACATGTGGCGTCACTTATGGTTACGCCGCCGACACCTTCGAAGACACTCCACCCGACTTCCTGATTGACAAATTTCACGAGTTAGAGGATCTAATAAGGCGCTGACAGGAGGTGCCGTGCTCGAAGTCCGAAACTACATCCGTGGCGAATGGTCCGTCGTCAGGTCGGGACGTGAGATTGAGATCCGAAACCCGGCCGATCAGACCGAGGTGCTTGGCCGGGGTTACCTCGCCGGTGCGGACCAAGCCGAGGCAGCCGTCACAGCGGCCGCCGACGCTTTGCCTGCCTGGTCCTCGATGCCGGGACCACGGCGTGGCGAGATCATCGAACGCGCGGCCGACATCCTCGAAGAGGAACGGGACTATGTCGCCCGCCTGCTGACCCGGGAAGAAGGCAAGACGTTTGGGGATGCGAGCGGTGAGATCTATCGGGCATGTAATGTCCTGAAGTATGTCGCCGGCGAGTGCCGACGGCCCGATGGCATTCGAATTCCCTCAGAGCTCCCCAGGAACCTGACCTACACGATCCGGCGGCCCCTCGGCGTGGTTGCGCTAGTCACCCCGTGGAACTTTCCAATCGCAATTCCGGCGTGGAAGATCGGGCCCGCCCTGGCAGCCGGTAACACGGTCGTCTTCAAACCATCGTCGACAACGCCTCTGACGGCCGTTCGACTCGTGGAAGTTTTCGAACGGGCCGGCGTCCCTCCGGGTGTGTTGAATCTGCTCGTGGGCGCCAGCCAGGATGTTGGAGATCGGCTTGTCGGCGATCACCGGGTCAGGGGCGTTTCCTTTACGGGTTCCACCGGTAACGGCACCCGGATCTACACGGCGTGTGCCTCCCGCGGGGTCAAGGCTCAGTGTGAAATGGGAGGAAAAAACCCGGCAGTTGTCCTCGAGGATGCAGATCTGGACCTGGCCGCCGACGGAATCGTTGCCGGCGCCTTTGGATCCACGGGGCAGAGATGTACGGCGACAAGCCGGGCCATCCTGGAAGAGGGGATCGCAGACGAGATGCTTGAGAAGATCGTGGGTCGGGTTTCGGAATGGAAGATGGGCAATGGGCTGGAGCCGGACACGGATATGGGGCCGCTGGTCAACGAGCAGCAACTCCGCACGACTGAGGAATACGTGAATATCGGTCGGGACGAGGGCGCGAGCCTGGTCTGTGGAGGCAGCCGGATCGAGGACACCCCGACTTCGGGATTCTTCTTTCAGCCGACGGTGTTCGACCGCGTCGAGCCGGGATTCCAAATCGCAAGGGAGGAGATCTTCGGTCCGGTACTTTCAGTCATTCGGGTCCGGGGCTACGAAGCCGCTCTGGCGGCGGCCAACGACTCCGAGTTCGGTCTGGCCTGTTCGATATATTCCAACGACGCGGGCCATGTGTTTGATTTCAGCGAGCGTGCCGAGGCGGGCATGGTGCATATCAATTCACCGACGATCGGTGGAGAGGCTCAGGTCCCTTTCGGTGGCATCAAGGGTTCCGGAATCGGAGATCGCGAACAGGGGCCGACCGCTCTGGATTTCTACTCCGATCTGAAGGTGGTCTATGTGGATTACACGGGTCGGGCGCGGAAGAGCAAGTTTTACTGAACCGAGGAGATTCCAAGATGAAGAAGGCAAGAGGCGAAAACTTTGGAGTGGGATTGATCGCAGTAGCCATGGTCCTGGTCGCCGCGATGTGGGTCGCTCCGTCATCGGGCAGAGGCCAGGGTGGAAGTGCTGCCGCCCGTGACGGGCTGCCGATCGATGCCCTGGCTTCTACGGTGTGGGTTGAGGAATTCGACGTATCTCCCGACGGGAGCCAGATCGCCTACAAATCGGCGAAGTCTGGGACATACGACATCTGGATCGCTCCGACGGCCGGCGGTGAACCTACCCGGTTGACCGACATGCCTGGACGGGAGATGTTTCCCAAGTTCAGCCCGGACGGCCGATGGATTGCCTTCGAAGCGGATCTGGGCGGCGTGAACGTTCGGGATCTCTACCTTGTCCCCGCTGCAGGTGGCGATGTCGTGCAACTCACGGATCATCCGTTGAATGATGCCGGAGCGATGTGGTCGTCCGACAGCAGGCAGATCTATTTCTCAACGGGCATGTTCTGGGACAGTTCGATCGCAGCGGTCGACATCGCGACTCGTGAGATCCGTCGCGTTCGTTCCGGCGGTGGTGGCGCCAGCCTTTCTCCCGACCAGACGATGTTTGTCTTCACGGGGAACCCCAAGCGGGACGATGACGATCAGAGCAACCGTGACATTTACGTCGCCCCTCTCGGGGAGGGTGAAGCCCGGCTGCTCACACCGGACACGTTGAACGCGCTGGATTCGGCGCCTGTCTGGTCTCCGGACGGAACGAAGATCGCTTTCATCTCCGATCGAAACGGATGGAACAACCTGGGTGTGATCGACGTCGGGACCGGACGAACCCGCATGCTGCTCACCGAAGAGGTTGAGCACAGCGAACCGCGATGGTCTCCGGATGGCGAGTGGATTTCCTTCACGAAGAATCTGGACTACCAGTACCACATCTTCAAGATTCCCGCGGAGGGTGGAGACGCGATGCAACTGACCCAGCGCGGTGGCGTCAACGGTGGCTCGTCCGCTACAGGCCAGACCCGGGGAATGCATATGTGGCATCCCGACGGAGACCACATCGTCTATTACCATTCCGATCCCACGATGACCGGTGACGTCTGGATCATGTCCGATTCCGGCGACAACTCTCGACAGGTCACCAACCACCAGGCGGCCGTGCTCCGGAACCCGGATCTCTTCGTCTGGCCGGAGTTCATGGAGTACAAGAGCTTTGACGGGCGTGAGGTGGCAGGCCTGGTCTACAAGCCGAAGGGGAGCCGTGCCGGTGACCGATTACCGGCTCTGTTCTTCTTCCGTGCCAATTCCAACGGGCAGCACCCGGTTCAATGGCATCCTTACATCCAGTACTTCGTCAGCCGTGGTTACCTGGTCTTTGCTCCCAATTTCAGGGGGAGTACGGGCCGGGGAAAGGAATACCGTCAATCCGTACACACTCATGGCGGTGACCACGATCTTCGGGATGCATTTCTCGGTATGGACAGGCTCGCAGCTGAAGGATGGGTTGACACCGAGCGGGTCGGCGCGTTCGGTGGGTCCACGGGCGGCTTCTTCACAACAACCGCCATGACGAAGGACCCCGAGCGATTCAAGGCCGGTGTGGTCTGGTACGGCTCCACCGACCTGGTGACGTTATCTACCTATGGGGGTATGGAAGGCTGGAACAAATTCCTGATTGGGGCCACGCCGTTGGAAAACCCGGGAAACTACTACAGCCGGTCGATCATCTACCACGCTGACCGGGTAAAAGTTCCCCTCCTGTTCCTCTACGCGCAGGGAGATTCTGCCGCCCGCTTCCAGCAGATCGAACAGTACGGCATCCAGGCCCTCGTCCACGGGAACTGGTTCGACTGGGTGGTGTACTCCGAAGAGCCGCACGGATGGTACCACTGGAGACCCGACAGCGTGCAAGACTCCCTGGCCGCAATGAACCAGATGTTCGACAAGTTCCTACTCGGAGCAGAACACGACGTGAAGGGGCTGGCCGAGAAACAGCGGGAAGGAATCCGAATTATCCGAAACCCCACAATCGAACTGTGGAACTCGTTGAGAAACGGGGGGCCCCGGTAGACGGCCTGACCTGGGAGGTCGTTGCGTACCGGCAAGTTGTTTTGACGCAGAGACGCAAAGACGCAAAGAAATCTTTTCTGAGACGGATAAGAACCCTACATGCGGGATGATATGAGTTCAGGGGGCACCTGCCCCACAAAAAAACTCTGCGTCTTTGCGTCTCTGCGTCGAAACCACGTACCGGTCTTGCCGACAGGTTAATGTCAGGCGTCAGCGCTGGCCGTGGATTCGTCGAACTCCGATGCGGTTGCCCTTTGCCCATTGACAAGATGAATGGGATTTCGATACAACCGAAAGTTGTTGTATTTTCTTCTGGTTCCGGGTCCTACACGAGGTTCCATTGAAATAGTAGAATAGAGGGTCGGTGGCCGAGCCGCCGAGTGTTTACGAGTCATTATGAAAGACACAGCAGAAGTTGCAATCATTGGTGGCGGTATTGTCGGGTTGAGCATCGCTTACCATCTGGCTGCCCGCGGGATGAAGGATGTCGTCGTCCTGGAGAAAGAAGACATGGTCGGTACGGGATCGACGGGGCGCTGTGCCGGCGGATTCCGTCATCAGTTCTCAACAGAAGCCAACATTCAATTGTCCCTCATGAGCGTGGGCAAACTGATGAGTTTCCAGGAGGAGATGGATCAGGAACTCGATTTCCATCAGGACGGGTACCTGTTTCTCTTGAACAACCAGAAAGATGTCGATGTCTTCACCCGGAACATCGAGCTCCAGAGAAAATTCGACATACCTGCCGAGTTGTTAAAGCCGGACGACATCTCCCGCGTCTTGCCGGACACGGACATAAGGCTGGACGATGTGCTGGCGGCCTCCTACTGCGGCAAGGACGGCGTATCGGATCCCGCCGGAGTCACTGAGGGTTATCGGAAGAACGCGGTGCGGCTTGGCGCTGAAATTTACACCGAACAGGAAGTTACGGGTATCGATGTGGAAGGTGGCCGTGTCACCGGAGTTCGGACGAAGGATCATCGGATTGCTTCACCGATCGTTATCAACGCGGCCGGACCACACGCCGGAATGATTGGCAAGATGGCAGATGTCGAAGTGCCCGTGGTGCCGCTACGCCGGTTCGTCTGGACAACCAAGCCCTTCGACAAAGCCCCTCCGCGCTGGACCCTTGTGATCGATTTCGCCACGGGGTTCTATTTTCACAGGGAAAGTGGCGGTGTGCTGTTCGGTATGGGCAACCGTGAGGAAGGCCCGAGCTTCGACCTGAGCGTCGATTGGGATTTCTTTGAACAGGTGATGGAAGTTGCGATCGATCGCTTCCCACCGATCGCGGACACGGCCATCCACAAGTCGTGGGCCGGCAGCTATGAAACGTCGCCCGATGCCAACCCAATCCTGGGACGCGTCCCCGGCCTGGACGGGTTTATCGTCGCCAACGGGTTCAGCGGCCACGGGTTCCAACACGCTCCCGGAGTAGGCCAACTGCTCGCCGAGGAGATCCTGGACGGCAAGGCAACCACGCTCGACATATCCCCCTTCTCGATCGAACGTTTCTCGTCAGCCGGGATAGAAGTCGAACACGGGGTAGTTTAGGCGCAAGACAAATGTAGGTGCGCTCTGTGAGCGCATGATTGTGCGGTCACAGACCGCACCTACAGCCCGATTCACTTCAAGATTTCCCGTAGTTGCTCCCCGGTCAGATTTCCACCACTCAGATCCAGTGCGACTTTCTTTCCGGCGAGTTGATCCTTCATCTTGATACATGCAGCCATTGCCGCGGCGCCGGCGCCTTCGGCCACGTTGTGGGTGTGGTCGAACAGTAATCGGATCGCGGCACGCAGTTCCTCGTCCGATACCAGGACGAAATCATCGAGGTATTCGAGCAGCATTCCGAGGGTCAATTCGAATGCCTGGCGGGTGGCCATTCCCTCGGCAAACGTATCGCACAAATCCGACGACAGAACCTTCCGGACTTTCCAGGACTCTGAGACCACGGGTGCGTGTTCGGACTGAACGCCGATCACGCGGATTCTGGGGTTGATCGTTTTTGCCGCCAGGGCCACTCCAGCCGCACCGCTGCCGCCTCCAACGGGCACGATGATGACTTCCACATCGGGCATCTTTTCGAGGATCTCCAGGCCCATGGTGCCGACGCCGGCAATAAGCAGGGGTTCGTTTGCCGAATGGATGTAGCGATACCCGTGAAGCCGTGTCTGGTCCTCGACCCACTCGCGCGCTTCGTCGAAATCCTTGCCGTGGAACTCGACCTCTGCACCCAGGGCTTCCATGGACGCGACCTTGTCGGCATTGGCCCCGACCGGAACACCGATGATTGCTCTGACGCCGAAGAGTCGGGCGGCGTAGGCTACCGACTGCCCGTGGTTGCCGGTCGATGCCCCTATCACCCCAGCGTCCTTTTCCTGAGGGCTCAGCCGGGATATCAGGTTGATGCCACCCCGCACTTTGAAAGCCCCGATCGGCTGGTGGTTTTCGTGCTTCACGTGGAGTTCTACTCCCAGGAGCTTTGAAAGACGAGGATAGCTGTGGAGCGGTGTCGGTTGCAGATATCGGTCTACAACTTTCTTTGCTCGAAGCACGTCGACAAAATTCGGAGGTTTCATTCCTACATCCGTCTGGGCACGATGATCCCCATCAAATCGAGTGCCCGGGTCAGGGACTTTCGGCTCAAGTCGACGATCGCCATGTAGAAAAGACGGCGATCCCGGTCTTGTTCCGACATGATCCGATGCTTGTGATAGAAGAGGTTAAACCGTTGGGCTACGGTGAAAGTGAACTTTGCCAGGGTTGCAGGCTCCAGCGTGAACACGACCTGATCCACAATCTCGTCGAGTCGCGACGCCGTGTAGACGAGTTCCCAAATGTCGTCGGACTCGGAGAGAAACGCAGCCATTTTGTCGCTTTCCACCATTCCGTAGACCGCATCCATCGAAAATTCCGGGTCCGCTTTCCGAATGCGAGTGAAGATGTTGTTGGCGCGCACGGTGGCGTACTGGATATACGGCCCCGTCTCCCCGTCAAAACTCAGGGCTTCACCGAAATCGAAAGCGATGATGGCGGTTCGCGTGAAGCGCAACAGAAAGTAACGTAGGGCTGCAACGGCGATATGGTGGGCGATCACAGCCTGCCCTTCGGAGCTCAAGTCCGGATTGCGCTTTCCGACTTCGCAAAGCGCCTCATGTTCGAGTGTGTCCAGAAGGTCGTCCGCCTTGACCCCCTGGCCCTTTCTACCGGACACTTCGACAAAGGTCTTAAACCTGTCTTCGTCCGATAATTCCACGCCCAGTTGTTCGGCGCATGCGGGCGTCAGGGCGACCATCTCGTATGAAAAGTGAATCGAGTTGTCGGATTCCTTTTTGAACCCCAGTGCGCGGACGCCCTGCTTGACTACCGTTTGGGTGTAGGACTGGCGGACGTCGATAACGTTGAAGACGGACCTTCCACCACCGAACTCGGGGTGGTCTGATTCTCCAGCCGACGAAGTGCTGACCCAGACCTTCGACCCATCATGGTAGGTTTCGAAGACTTCGTAGTGGAAGTCCCTTTCGAGGAGCCCGAGCTTCCAGAGCTGGTAGGCGATGTCCTTTCCGACATAGGTCACCATTCCGTTTGATCGAACGATGACCTTGTCTTCCTCTCCGGAATCGCCCTCGAGCCTCATGACCCAACAGTCCTTGTTCTTGCCGCCAGTCTCGAGAAAGATCGCTTGCCGATCTTTCAGCATCTGGAACGCGCGATCCCAGAATTTCAGATGCAGGATGTCGCTTTCCCGCGGCAGAACGTCATAACGGACGTTGATGCGGTCCATCGTTTCCAGGTGGCGACTGACGATCTTCATCGCGACCGCCTCGGCCATCTCGTTGGTTTCGTTTTCTCCCTCTTCGATTTGTCGCAGTGTGTCGGCCCGGGTCTTGTGCTCCGGATCCCGTTGCTCGTAGTAATCAGCCGCCTTGGCATAGAGGTCCCAGCAGTGGAAGTCGAATCTCTTTCCGGGATGCTTGATGAGAGCCCGTACCTCCTCGAGTGAGCGGTTCTCGATGTGGACGAACCCGACGATGACATCGGCGACCTGGACACCGGTGTCGTCGATGTAGTTCTGAACCTCGACCTCGTGACCGGCGAACCGGAGCGTTCGTACGAATGTGTCTCCGATCGCGGCATTTCGAAGATGCCCGATGTGCGCCGCTTTGTTCGGATTGATGTTCGTATGTTCGACGATGTCTTTTCCATCGGGCTTGCCGAAGCCTGGGAATCGGCCTGTTCGAAGCTCCGTCATCGACTTGCGAAACATCGAGCAACGGTCTACGTGGAAGTTGATGTAGCCCGGTCCGGCAATCGTTACCTTGTCGACACCCTCGATGTTCAATGTCGGAGCCAACTCCTCGGCGATAGCTCGCGGAGCCTTCTTGAGGGTCTTGGCCAGCCCCAGACAAAGGGGTGTGGCCAGTTCGCCGAACGCGACCTTAGGCGTCTGCTGGAGGATGATTTCGGGCGGATCGATCTGCCAGAGACTACGGACAGCAGCCTCGATGCCTTCCTTGATGTGGGCGTGCAGTTCCAATTGCATAAGCGCTCATGATAGGGAAATTCCAGGCAAAAGGGTAGGCGGGGTGGGCGAATTGCGCGCCCGAACGACGATACGATAGTATGTTGGTCTTGGCTTTGGAGTCCAATGTCTGTGAACACCCTTTATTTTGATTGTTTTTCGGGAATCAGCGGGGACATGACGATTGGGGCCCTGCTCGACGTCGGTGTCGATTTTGATTACCTGAAGACGGAGCTCGGAAAGCTCCCGATCGACGGCTTTGATGTCCGCCTGTCCCGGGTCGAGCGGTCTCACATCAGCGCCGCAAAATTCGATGTCGTGGTACAGGCCGAGGCAGGTCATGATCATGGCCACACTCACCAGCACGACCACGCACATGGGGGCGAAGGCCATTTTCACCGAAGTGCTTCAGCGATCATGGACATGATTCGACAGAGCAGTTTGTCGGCGCCGGTCAGGGAACGGGCTGTCGGCATATTCGAGAAGCTGGCTGTTTCAGAAGGGCAGGTCCACCAGATGCCGCCCGAAGAAGTCGAGTTTCACGAAGTCGGGGCGGTCGATTCCATAGTCGACATTGTCGGTACGGCGATCGGCCTCGAGGCGTTGGAAGTCGATCGATTCCTCTGTTCGCCCATCAATATAGGCGGCGGCTTCATCCACTGTCAGCATGGCGTATATCCGGTTCCGGCTCCGGCCACAGCGAGTCTGTTGTCACATGCGCCGGTTTATTCGAAGCACGTGAAGGCCGAACTCGTGACGCCGACAGGTGCGGCGATACTTGCCGCCACCATCGACCAGTTCGGGCCAATGAACGGTTTCAAGATCGAAAACGTCGGTTACGGCGCGGGGAGCAAGAGTTTCGACGAGTTTCCAAACTGCCTGCGCCTGTTTCTTGGCACCGAGGAAGAAACACCGGATTCCGATTCCAACGACAATGTCGTCGTGATTGAGGCGAACATTGACGACATGACTGCGGAAAACCTGGCCTATGCCGGAGAGAGACTGCTCGAGGTCGGTGCCCTGGACGTCCTGACGATACCGGCCTTGATGAAGAAGGGGCGTCCGGGTCACCTGCTCCAGGTAATCGTTCCGGCCGGTGGCGAGGATCGGGTATCAAGGACGATGTTCGAAGAAACGACGACGATCGGTGTTCGGATGAGCCCGATGTCTCGAAGGGTTCTTGACAGGGAATTGGTTGAAGTCGAGACCCCGGATGGGGCCGTCAGGGTGAAGGTGTCGAGTTTCAACGGAAGCGTCGTCAACGTCAGCCCCGAATATGACGATTGCGCGCGGCTGGCACGGGCGACCGGTCGTCCCTTCAAGGACATTCAGGCCGAGGTTTCAAAACTGTATCTGGAACAACAACAAACGGGTGAATCAAACGAAAATGGCTGAGACTTTCTACATTACAACCCCGCTGTACTACGTCAACGCGGCGCCGCACCTGGGCGGCACCTACACGACGATCGTGGCCGACACGATTGCACGATACAAGCGGATGACGGGGTTCGATGTGAAGTTCTTTACCGGCACCGATGAGCATGGGCAGAAGATCGAGCGTTCCGCCAGGGAACAGGGAATAGAACCACTCGAACTCGTAAACAGGGTCTACAAGCAGTACGACGACCTCTGGAAGAGCATCGGCATCGGGTTTGACGAGTCGATCCGCACGACCGACAAGCGTCACCACAGGGCGGTCCAGGAAATCTACAGCCGCGTGAAGGCCAACGGTTTTGTCTACAAAGACGAGTACTCGGGCTGGTACTGCGTGTCGTGCGAGGCCTACGCTCCTGAGACGGATCCTGAGAAACCTGCCGCTTGCCCGGATTGCGGACGGCAGACCGAGTGGTTTTCTGAGGAAAGCTACTTCTTTAAGTTGTCGGAGTTCGAGGACCGGCTCCTTGAACACTATGAGAAGAACCCCCATTTCATTCGTCCCGAGACACGGCGTAACGAGGTCCGGTCCTTCGTCGAGGGTGGTCTCAAGGATCTGTCAATCAGCCGGGCCACACTCAAGTGGGGAATCCCTTTCCCAGACGATCCGAATCACGTGTTTTATGTCTGGTTCGATGCCTTGAGCGGCTACATGAGCGGCATCGGTTATCTCTCCGACGACGCCAAATACGAACGGTACTGGCCCGCCGACGTCCACCTGGTCGGCAAAGACATTCTGAGGTTTCATGCCGTTTACTGGCCGGCGTTTCTGATGGCTGCCGATCTGCCGGTGCCGGGAACCGTCTTCGGCCACGGATGGTGGCTTTTCAAAGATGAGAAGATGTCCAAGTCGCGCGGCAACGTGCTGGATCCGGGCCTGCTTCGGGATGTATTCGGAATCGAGTTGTTGCGTTATTTTCTGCTCCGGGAGATGGTCTTCGGTCAGGACTGTAACTTCAGTTTCGACGCTATCATTCAGCGCGCCAACAGCGACCTGGCCAACGACCTGGGCAACCTTCTGAGCCGCACGGTTGCGATGGTGAAAAAGTACCGTGCGGGCGTCGTCCCGGCTCCGGGCGAGGCAAAGGGCGATGCCGGGGTCCAGGAACTTGCGGCTCGTGTCGTCTCCGATTTCAAAAGCAACTTCGATCAGTACAACTTGTCTCGCGGTCTGGAAAACATCTGGGAACTGATCGCACGGATGAACAAGTACATTGTCGAGAACGAACCCTGGGCGATCGCTAAGGACGAGTCCAAGGCAGGCATACTGGACAGTGTTCTGTTCCATTCCGCCGAGTCTCTGCGCATCGCTGCAGCCCTGCTTGCGCCGACCATGCCGAGGAGCGCACAGACGATCTGGGAACAGTTGGGCCTGGATGGTAACGTCGCCGATGTGTCTCTCGACGAACTCGTATGGAGCGACGTGCTGGCCGGGAGGACGTTTCGTGGAGGTTCCTCTCTGTTTCCGCGCGTCGACAAGAAGGCGATTTACGCGCAATTGGAGGCTGGTGCCGTCGGGGACGAACCCGACGAGGAGAAAGGCGACGAAGGAGGACCTCCTCCGCTGGCACCTCCTATCACGATCGACGATTTCGTAAAGCTGGACCTCCGCGTCGGCACCGTGGTTGAAGCCGAACGCGTGAAGAAGGCCGATAAGCTGCTCCGGATTGTCGTTGACCTGGGATTTGAAAAACGTCAGGTCGTGGCCGGTATCGCGAAGGTCTACGATCCGGAAAGCCTGGTCGGACGGCAGGTGGTGGTCGTCGCCAACCTGAAGCCCCGGAAGCTGCGCGGATTGGAGTCGAACGGAATGATCGTGGCTGCCTCGGTCGGTCCCGATGACAAGCCGGTTCTTGTCGGCTTCCACGAGGATGTCTCGAACGGCGCCCGGCTCAAATAAACTGTGTTGGTCGACTCACACGCTCATCTGGATGACCCGCGATTTGACGAAGATCGGGATGCGGTCGTTGAACGCGCCTGGGATGCCGGCGTCCGGACCATTCTGACGATCGGTAATGGCTGTGGTCCCGACGACATGGGTTGTGGGCTTCCGCTAGCTGCCCATCACGACTGGATCTATACGACGGCCGGAATACATCCCCACGATGCTGCCAAGGCCGAAGAACGACATTTTCCCCTGATGGAAGACATGCTGGGTCGTCCGGGCATGGTGGCGGTCGGGGAGACCGGTCTGGACTACTACTACGACAACTCCCCGCGTGCCGTCCAGAGGGATGTCTTTCGTGCCCAACTCGTGCTGGCGAACCGATTGAACATGCCGGTCATCATACATACGCGGGATGCCGATGCAGATACGATCCAGATCCTCGCCGAAGAACGTCCACGCCGGGGTGTCGTCCACTGTTTTACCGGTGGGGAGGCCCTGGCAGACTGTGCGCTGGAACAAGGCCTGATGATCTCGTTTTCGGGCATCGTCACATTCAAAGGCTCCGAGACGTTGAAGAAGATTGCGGCCCGCGTACCCGAGGATCGCTTTCTGGTCGAAACGGATTGCCCCTATCTGGCTCCGGGCCCGCATCGCGGCAAGCGGAACGAACCGGCGTTTGTAGCCGAGACTGCGCGGACGCTTGCCGGGTTGCGGGGTTCCAGCGTCGAAAAACTTGTTGCTCAGACTGGACACAACTTCCATCAGTTGGTCGAGATAGCCTGACCGTCGTGTCAGACTTCTTCTGACCATCGTTCGCTTCTCGATCCAGACATGTCGTACAATGCCCAATCGATGAAAACCGTTCTCACACAACAGGAAATCTACGGCCTGGTCGCCGGAGATCTGGTTCGAGTCGAGGACGAGTTGAAGGTATATACTCGTTCCTCGATTGAGCCGATTTCCGAGATCGGTCGTTACCTGATCGATGCCGGAGGAAAACGAGTTCGGCCAGCCCTCCTCCTGCTCACCGCCCGCATGCTCGGGGGAATTTCGGATTCGACGATCCGCCTGGCAGCCGTGATGGAATTCATTCACAACGCCACGCTGGTCCACGACGACGTCATCGACGGGTCCGACACCAGGCGAGGACGTCCGTCGGCCAATGCCAATTGGGGTAACGCGATGACCGTTCTGGCCGGAGACTGGCTCTACATGGAGTCTTTCGCCGTAGCGTTGGGGGAACGTAATTTCGATGTCCTCAATACGCTCATCGGAATAACCCAGAAAATGGTCGAGGGCGAGCTGCTTCAACTGACGTTGGTCGGGCGCAAAGACGTTGGCGACAAACATCTGCTCGATATCGCCCGGCGCAAGACAGCACACCTGTTTTCAGGGTGCATGCGTCTGCCGGCGATCGCGGCTGACGGTGACCCGGGTTCTGTCGAGAAGCTCACCCGAATCGGCATGAACCTCGGGATGTCGTTTCAACTGGTGGACGATCTCCTCGACCTTACTTCGACGAAGGAAGCTATGGGCAAGCCGGTTGCGAGCGACTTGAAGGAAGGAAAAGTCACATTGCCGGTTTACTATGCCTTGGAGCAAGGAACGGCAGAGGATCGGCGTATGGTCGAACTCGTACTTGAAGAGAGAGATTTCCGATCCGTCAAGCCGGAGGACATCCTCGAACTGGTCGAGCGAGCGGATGGCGTGAAGCGAACCCGGGTTCTCGCCGCCGACTTCGCGCGCCAGGCGATCAGAGAACTGGAAACCTTCCCCCCCACCCCCTACCGCGACGCCATCATCAGCATCCCCGAATTCATCATCAACCGTCAGATGTAGGACGGGAAGTTCGAAGGTTTTTTTTTACGCAGATTACGCAGATTAACGCAGATTTTCGGAAAGATCTTTCTCTGCGCCTCTGCGCCTCTGCGGTGAAAAAACTCCGCCTACCTCCGCGTCCCCTGTGTCTTCACGGTGAATCCCAAAGTACCTGGCTAGAACGGTGCGTAGCGAGAGTATGTGTCTACGATGTAGCTCTTGATCTGTTCGATGGAACTGCCGTTTTCGTGCATCCGTCTCGCGTCCAGCGAGATGTCCTGGCAGATCGCTCAGCCGGCGGCGTGGTTGTCGATGTAGCACTGAAGGTTGTCGTCGTGGCCTGCGGTCTTGTCACATCCGCAATGGCAGGGCAGTTCAGCCAGCACTTCAGGGATGTCCCGGGCGGCCTGGTAGGCGTCTTGCGTGGGTCCCTGGAACAACTCGGGCGAAAGAGTTGCAACCAGGACCGTGGGCTGGAGTCCGGCGCGGTCCTGCTGTGGGTCGGTTGCCCGAATGGAAGACCACGTGACGATACCGAGAAAGACGACCGCTCCGATGAGAAGCCAGGTCTGGCTGCCGGAATCCTTCTGTTTCTTGTGCGGCTTCTCTTGCCGTTTCTTCATTCGACCGACCTTCGTGTCAGGGAAGTGATCACAGTTTTCATAACAAGAAATATTGTACCCTTTTCTTCCTCGTCGAGCTGCATGCCATCTTCGACTGCATCGTCGATCTCGGATACTACGAGCCCCAGCAAGTGCGGTTCTTCACCCACCTGTGTAAATGACAGGGATTCGATTTCCGACTCCTGGATTCGGCTCATGCGTTCCATCCACTCTTCGCTTTCCCGATAGTCCGCGGTGATCGTTTCGGGCGTTGCCGGTTGCATGTTCCCACCTTCCTGGACGACAGCTTTGTGGACCATGAAGGTCAGGAAAAGGACCAGTTCCTGAACTTCCTGGCAGCTTTCGGCCGTCAAATCGATGACAAACTGGCATACGTCGGAGTGACTCGCGAAGAATCCCTCGAATTCCTGTTCCAGGGTTTCGTCGGAGCAGGCGGCGACGTCCTCAGTAACCTTTTCAATCGTTTCACGTCTGATCACGGCTCCCTCTACACGTTCGAACGACGGATTTTGGGTTTTGGAACAGCGCTTGCATTCCAGTCGGCGTAGAGACACCGGCAAGCGAGGTCTTATGAAGACGCGTTTGATGACGGCAACGTTTGGAATCTCCCTCTTTCTCGCAGGCCTGATATGGGCAAGCGAGCCCGTACCACCATTCGTCGGCAGATATGAGGATATCCGACTTCTAGATAAACAGGGTCGTCAAGACGGCGGTTTTACATTCGCTCGTCTCGTTTACAACGGCCATATCCGGGGCTACTACAAGAACTGGTACACGGATTACCCCAAGGGCGATCGCCAACTCATCGAAATCCTCTCACGTTTGACGGGAATGGATGTTGCATCCGAAGAACGTGCCATTCCTATCCGCCATCCGGACCTGTTCAACTATCCGTTCGTGTATTCCGTCGAGGGTGGTCAGATGTCGCTGGAGCAGCACGACGCTCGCATACTCCGTGAGTATCTCGACCGTGGCGGCTTCTGGATGATCGACGACTTTTGGGGTACGGCGGAATGGCAACAGTTTGCCTCGGCCATCGAGAAAGTGTTTCCGGATCGACCGATAGAGGACGTTCCTCTGACGCATCCAGTTTTTCATTCCTTTTTCGACGTCAACGAGATAGTGCAGGTGCCGAACATCGGATACGCGTACTGTCGTGCAAACTGCAGCACGACCGAACAGGACGGTGACGAGCCCGCCGTTCGCGGGATATTTGACGACGAAGGCAACCTCCGAGTACTGATCAACTTCAACACCGACCTCATGGATACCGCCGAATGGGCCGATGATCCACGTTATCCTCACCGTTTTTCGGATTACTCTTACAGAATCTTTTCGAACGCAGTGATCTACGCATTAACGCACTGAAGAAGTGGTCAGTGCCCAGTGGTCAGTTGAGGGCGAAGCCGTGGGTTTGCCAGGTTGTTACAGGATCTCGCCCTGAAACGATCTTCAACGCAAAGACGCAAAGTTCTATTTCTTTTCCTTGAACGACACGTTTCGATTGCCCTGTAAGCTTCGTGAAGCTTCAACACTCCCGCCTAAAGA
>CAZOZZ010000071.1:0-19630 GCA_964584435.1 uncultured Solibacteraceae bacterium
CCCTTCCTTCTCTCTTTCGTCTTATCTCAGATCTCTTGAGAAATGCGGGCTAGTTGCGTTTCTTCAGCCGACGCCATTCACTGTCCTTTTCGATGTCATAGACACGGCCGGTCCCATCCGGTTGGCAGATTTCGACACCTATTTTCCATCTAATTCGCATCTAATTCGGGGACGGAGGCACAACTCGTGTAAGCCCCACGGAACCAGCAACTTGGTGGAGTTGTGCCTCCGTCCCCGAATTAGAAGTAATTAGAAGTATTCGTGGGCCGAGATGCCCTTCGTCCCTGTTTCAGAGCACTATTTAAAGTATTCATTCCAGCGGCGATCGACGAGACGGCGGGTCGCCTCATCCGTTTCCAGCGGTCGGGGATACCCGTCTTTCCAGGTGGCGTCAATCCCGACCGTACCGCCGTACACGGGCCGTGCTCCCACGAATTTCTGGCTTTCAAAAAGCATATCGCGGGCCGGGTCGAAGCGGGTAAAGATTCCCCACTGCAGGTTTTCCTCATCGTCCAGATCCACGTCGTTGCTTACTGCGACGATGAAACGGGCTCCAAGGGAAGCCTCGATCAATCGTTCCAGCACGGCTCTGGCATTCCGCTCGACGACGACCACCAGAAAGCCTCCATCCAGGAGCTTCCAGCGCTGGATGAGGGGATCGAAACGTTTGGGATCGTCCCGGAGTACGGGCGGATCCGGGTGGACGACGTCTCCGGACGCATCGATGATCAGCTTGCTGCCCACATGCATCTTGAAGGAGGTAAAGTCCAGCGTGTCCAACGGGGCCACGGGTAAGAGAAGGAGGTTGTCCTCCAGAAGACAGCGGTGCCAGATCTCGGCAAGAACCGCACCAAACGCTGCCGGATCCTGTTCCGGCCTCACCAGAACCAGAACCTTCGTCAGGGCGAGCTGGCCGGTACCCAGCAGGGACATCGCGGTCTTGAGCGCCTCCTGCGGGTGCCGCCGGTGGAGAGCCACGACCAGCAAGTTGTGGAAACCGGCCCCGACATAGGCACACATATCGACGATGTTGGGGTTGATGACCTGGATGAGCGGCCCGATCATCTTCCCCGCAGCAATCCCGATGAACTTGTCCTCCTGAGGCGGCTTGCCGACAACCGTGGCGACATAAATGGGATTCCGACGACGGGTCACTTTCCGAATGCGGAAAACAGGAAAATCTGCTGCTTCGGAATAATGACCGAAGTGATCGCCGAAGGGACCTTCCAGACGTCTTTCGCCTGCCCTCACAACACCCTCGAGAACGAACTCCGCTTCGGCCGGCACGAGCATGTCGATCGACTTCGCCTGCACCATCTTCACTCCCCTTCCCCTCAGGAATCCGGCAAACGCCACCTCATCGACGTCCTCGGGCAGAGGCAGTATGGAGGCCAGCATGAGAATGGGACTGCACCCGATTACGACGGCGACCTCAAGATCCGCACCGGCTTGCTCGGCGGCCCAGTAATGCCCCCGGCCACCTTTCATGCTTTGCCAGTGCATCCCGGTGCTCGCGCCATCGTAGACCTGGAGACGATAGAGGCCGAAGTTGCGGCGCCCTGTTTCGGGGTGCCGTGTCATCACCATCCCCCAGGTAATGAACCGACCGGCATCCTCCGGCCAGCACTGAACCACCGGCAGCCGATTGAGATCTGGAGCCTCGACAACCTGTTGGCTCGTGGCCCCGGACGTGGTGCGAGGCTGCATGAGCAGCGCCTTCTTGAGGGTCTGCCGCGATTCCCAGAGGCCCTGGAGTGATGGCGGGTTCACACGGCGTATGGTCTGGAGTAACTCCCCGCTGATCTCGGCCGGATCGCGCCCCAGGGCGGTTTCGACACGTTTCATCGTCCCGAACAGATTCATCAGGAGAGGAAACGTAGCCCCTACAGGGTTCTCGAACAGAAGCGCTGGCCCGCCTTCCCTGAGTACCCGCTGCGCGATCTCCGGGGCTTCGAGGACGGGGTCGATCTCGGCAGATATTCGGCGCAGCTGTCCCTCTTGTTCGAGGAAAACGACGAACTCCTGGAGGCTGTTGAAAGGCATACGCGTAGTCATTTTACAACGTGAGGTATCAGGGGAGGGGCGCTTTCGCGTGGCCGGGGGCTGCCTGGCCACGCAGGAAGACGATCGAGGCCCACACGGCGACAAATCCAGCCGCCTGCACGAGAGTGCTTTCCGCGCCAAGGAAGATCCAGTTCAAGAGTGCAGCCGTGGCGGGAAAGGCCAACTCAGCCACGGTCGCCGCAAATGCCGGTGTCTGCCGCAAGCCACGGTAGTAGAACATCAGACCCGCAAAGCCGGGCACCAGTGCCATGAACGTGAGCGGAAGCAGGTGTTCGGTGGCTGGAAGCACCAGCGGCTCGAAGAATGCCAGCGAGATCAGCAATGGAACGGCACAGAGGACCCGCAGACTGGTCAACAACTCGAATGGGATCCTTGGCGCCATCCACCGGCCGAGCACCGTCGAACTCCCCCAGCCAAGCGCCGCCAACGTCGCCAGGAATGCAGGCCACAGATCGACCCCGTCGAACGGGTCCAGCAGATTTCCACCCCCGAATGAAATCAGATAGGCACCGGCTATCCCGGCGAGTGCAATCCACGGAAACAGTGACGGCCACCGCTCACCCAGCAAACTCCGCGCCAGGAAGATCGCAAACAACGGTTGCAGCTTCTGCAGCAAGACCGCAGTGGTGGGATTCCCCGATTGGATCGCATAGGTAAACAAAACGGTCGCAGTGGCCGAACCGATCCAGGAGATTCCCAGAACGACCAACCAGCCCGACGACGAGATGTCTGCCAACAACCGCCGATGTCGAATCAGAATCGGCAGAACGATCAGAGTCAGGATCAGGTGTTCGTAAAGGACAATCTGGATAGGGGGAAGAGCCTGGGCAAGAGGGAAACGAAAGACCGTATCGGTGCCCCATAGCGCAGCTCCGGCTGCCACCCAGAATACCGCCGTTGGTTTTGCACCACGATCCACCTACGCAGATTACACGGGTCAACCTGGATTTCGGCGATGAGAATCTGGATTGCCGGATTTCCGGCCCCAGACTTGCTCAAGTATGGATGTGAAGGAGGTTATGTAGGAATGAGTGAAACGGGCGGACACACGTCCGCCCGGTCCACGTTAATTGCGGCTGGAACCTCTGAGGGCGATCGTCAATTCCAGTTCTGTGCGATCACGGATGATTTTCACGACAGCGGACTCCTGCTCTCGGGAACTTCGCCGCGTCAGATCGCTCGGTGAATCAACAGCACGTCCGTCGAACTCAATGATGACATCCCCGGCTTTCACGCCGGCTTCCTCGGCTGCTGAGTCAGGGGCGACCGATGACACGAGAACGCCCAGATCCGAATCCACACCAAAGTAGTCTCGAAGCTGATCGGTCAAGCTGTTCGTCCGGATTCCGAGACGGCCGACTGAACTGAAAATCTGTATCCGCGGAACCGCGTCCCGGATACGGTCGCCCAGACCGGACAGGTCGGGGAGGTCATCCGGTATTACAAAACTGAATTCGCCGGTGTTCCGTGGCCGCTGATCCGTTGTCAACTGCAACGTCTGCTCGGACCCACCCCGATCCACCGTCAAAGCAACGGTGCGACCGACAGGTGTTTCGCGAACCATCCGCGTGAACTGGGTGACACCGATTACCGACATACCGTTGAATTCCGTGATGACATCTTCCACCTGAAGTCCAGCGGCGGAAGCCGGGGAATCGTCTTCGATCGCCCCTACGTTTACCCCACGTTCGGCGCCGTCGCTGATCGACACACCGATCCAACTCGTATTCCGGACCTGCGCTTCGGCGACGGCAACGAACACGAGCAATACAAGCGGGACCACATAAAGGATTCGTCTCATCTCACTCACCTCTTTATATTGAAGTCGGTTTTCCCAGAACCAAGCAAGATTAGACGTCCGATGTAAGAAATTGTAATCGCGATTACAATTTGATCCACAGCGCAAGAAAACTTACTTTCTCCTAATGCAGTACACGAGAAACGCCGATACGTCGATTGAGGTAGAGTTTGCGCTGTTCGCAAGGCCGGGGCCGCCAAAGTGTGTCTCATGGTGTAAGTGACAGCATCAAGGAGAGTTACGTCTGCTGGCTTGAGACGAGAAAAGGGCAAATACTGACAAACCACAAATAGGTGATAGTCCTAGGCCATACGCGGTTTTTTGAAATGGGATTGATTTGACGTTGCACCGGAGATGTTCATTGAAACAGAATTGGGAGCCTTTTATGACGAAAGGTCCCCTGAGCACGGAGGGAACCGTGACGAGTACAGCGCTTAAGCTGGCGGAAAGAATAAGACAGACAGGACGTCGGTCGCCACAAGAACTCCTCCCCTTGATCGAGCAGGCCGAGCAGATGGCTGCCACGACATCGGACGCCTTCACGGAAGGAGTGTGCGTGCGGGCCGCCGGCAACGCCCACCAGTTGCTGAACAATTTCACCGCCGCGCTCGAACGCTACGACACCGCCGTTTCTCTTTTCGAAAGCGCAGGCCAATCCGCGCAGATCGGTCGAACGCTCCTTGCGAAGGTCGGCCTGCTGTTCTATTTGAGCCGTTTCGACGAACTATTCGAGTGCGCTCGGCGAGCGAGGGCATTGTTTGAAGAATCCGGGGAAGAATCCAGCCTCGCACGACTCGATGTCAACCTGGGACAGGCCTACCACCGGCTGGACCGATATCACGAAGCACTGGATTGCTACGAGCGGGCGTTTCCTGTCCTGGACCGGGTCGGTGACCGTGAGGGTCTGCTGGCAGCTTCTCTGAATGCAGGGGTGGCGTTCACGGCACTGCACCAGTTCGATCGTGCCGACGAAAGGTACGACAAAGCCCTGGCTCTTTCCACCGAACTGGACATGTCGACGATCGGACTGCAGACCCGGTACAACCGTACTTATCTGGATTTCCTCAAGGGAAACAGTGGACGGGCACTGCGGGGCATGTTTGCTCTCAAGCAGGAGTTCGAAGGAGCCGCCGACGACCATCACACCTGCCTGTGCTGGCTTGATGAAGCCGAAATGTTACTGGAGATAGGAGACCTTCCCGAAGCTGTCCACTCGGCTCGTGAATCCCGAACCCTCGGCAGAAAGCTCGGCCTGAACTATCAAGTCGGCAAGTCGATGCTCTTCGAAGCAGTCGCCGCGCTCCGTCTGGGAGATGACGACGAAGTGGGAAGACTGCTCGCCGACGCGGGACGTCGATTCGAAACCGAAGGCAACAGCGTCTGGACCGCGGTTTCAAAGCTTCAGGCAGCCCTTTTCAGGGGAGAGCGTTTCGAGCCTCAGGCGTTGGGTGAAGCGGCTTCGGCTCGTGTGCTGCTGGAAGATCGTGCGCTACCTGACCGGCTGGCGATGGCCGATATCGTCATCGGACGAATCCAGCGAACCCTGGGGGACACTGTCTGCGCCATAGACTCTTTCGAATCCGCCGCCAGGCTCGCCGAGGAGAGTGGTTCGGACTGGATGAAGTTCCACGCCTACCACGAACTGGGCGTGTCCCTGTCAGCCAGCGACGACAAACGAAGCGTGGAATCCCTGTCAAAGGCCGAAGCGATGCTCGATTCTCTCTGGCACCGAATCGGCTCCGACGATCTCAAGATGGCGTTCCTGACCGACCGCGAGAACGTCTACACGCACATGATCAAGGATGTTGCGCCGACCTCCACCCCGGCTGCCTTCCGTCTTTCCGAACGGGCTCGTTCCCGAGTTCTGGTGGAACGCCTTGCACGGCCGGGTGATCGCCGGTTCTTCGACCCGCTCTTCAACAAACTGGACACTGACGAGACCATCCTCGAGTACTTCATAGCCGGCGAAGATCTTTACACCTTCGTCGTCAACAACGGGAACCTGGAGTGTATACATCAACCGAACGTAGTGCGGTCGCTCCAGGCCGAATGGGACCATCTCGAACGGCACTTTGCGAGTTGCAGTGTCAAGTTCGAACGCCTGAGCCGAATCATCCACCATCTCGAAAGGACCGCCAACACCCACCTCAGGCAGCTATACAAGACACTTATCGAACCCGTGCGCGATAAGATCAAAGATCAGGTCATTATTGTGCCGCACGGTTTCCTTCACAGCGTTCCTTTCCATGCGTTGCATGACGGGGAATCGTTCCTGTGCCACAACCATTCGATCGCCTACAGCCCCAGTGCGGCTCTCTACGTTTCGGCGACAGAAGACCCCCCCATGAACCGCCACTGTTCATCGCTTTTTCAACAAATACGAACGAAGAAATCGTCGACGAAGTAAAGCAAGCGGCAAGCAATTTCTCCGATGCGGTGGTTCTCGTCAACCCGGATCTCTTTGTGCTCAAGGAACACCTCAAGCACTATCGAGAATTGATCCATGTGGCGGGACATGCCGGAATCGATCCGGTCCAGGGTTCGCTTTCCTGGCTGGAAACCTCCGAAGGTCGCTTGACGAGCCGCGACTTGATGGACATGAAGTTTCGCGCCGGGACGATCGTCGTCACCGGATGCCACACGGCTCGACGCGTGATCTCCGCAGGCGATGAATGGCAAGGACTGATGAGGGCTTTCTACCTTTCCGGGGCCCACACGATCGTTTCGGCTTTCTGGGCTATCCGGGATGAATCCGCGCAATCTTTTTCCAGAGATTTTTATCGACTTTACGACGGGACGAACGCCCCAGCCGCAGTGCGCAGCGCAGCGGGCTCGATTCGCTCCACGTTTCCGCACCCGTACTTCTGGGGTGGGTTCGGAACCTTTGTACGAAAACGAGGAGGAACTCGTTATGCATCATGATGTAGTTGAAGTTCGAGGCTCACTTCTATTCGACTCCTGGTTCGAAGAAGTGCCTCTGGTTCGAAATTCTTCGCCCGAGGATCGCCACCTGATATATGAAGGGGGCGGGGTCATTCTGGATCTTCTGGTCAAGAGGTCAAACGGAGATCCGTGTCTCCACGTCGGGGGGCAGGTGTTGCCGGACGTAGATGAGTTGGGAAACGTCTCAAACCTCCCGATCGTGATTGAGAACGGACGCGACAGAACGGTGACGCGCACGAATCCGATCGGCGAATTCATGTTCCACAGTGTTTCAAACGGGGATTTCGACCTCACGATCCTGCTCGAGGATCGACGGTTTGTCGTACGAGGACTGTCCGGCAGTGAACCCCGAGACTGGCAACTCGCTTATTCCATGGATGGAGAACTATAAGCAATGTTTCGACGCATACTCACGGCACTGCTGTTCGTCGGGTTGTTGTACCCGGGTGTAGCCGCAGGCGCCCGAAAGAAGCAACTGATCGTCACGGTCAAGAGCCCGAAGGCGCTCAGCAAGCTTCAAGATAAGTTCGGTTCGCGGATTCTCGCGCAGATCCCGGGTCAACCGATTTTCCTGATCGAGGTCGACGACAAGAAAGGCGTTGACAAGAAGATCAAGAAGGAAAAGGAAGTCACCGACGTCGAAGAGGACGGACCCGTTACGCTGTTGGGGAAGAAGAAACCCAAGAAGGGTTCGCCATCGACTCCTCTGGACCTCGATCAGAGCACGATGTCTCTGTTCGAGGGCGTGCTGTCCCTGTACGGCGACGACGCCATGACGGACTTCTTCGGAACCTCGGTACGGGACGCCTACGCGAACCAGACCGCAATGGACGTGGTTCGTGTAAGCGACATCAGGCACCTGACGACCGGAGCCGGCACGCGGATCGCGTTCATCGATACCGGAGTCGACCCGGACCATCCGGCCCTGGCGCCATGGGTCGAACCGGGAGTCGATCTGTTGGGAACGGGGTCCGCTTCGGAATTCAGCGGTCTGGACAGTCCACCATGTCTCTCTTCTGGGATGCCGTCCGAAACGTCAAGAGTGGTGCGATTGTGCAGCAGTCGACCATGTCCCTGTTCTGGGAGCAGCTGATTGACGGCACGCTGGACCAATCCACCATGTCCCTCTTCTGGGAACTGATGAAGTCGATCGGCGTGGATCAATCCACGATGTCCCTGTTCTGGGAGCAGATGAAATCGCTCGACCTGGACCAGTCCACCATGTCTCTGTTCTGGGATCAGTTGAATTTTCTCTATGTGACCCAGTCGACCATGTCCCTGTTCTGGGAATACGTGCTTGCTCTGGAGCAGTCGACCATGTCGCTGTTCGGGGATCGACTGGCCAGCCTGGACCAGTCGACCATGTCGCTGTTCGACAGCGGTGGCATTTTTGACGATTTTGGTCACGGGACGATGGTTGCGGGCTTGATCCACGTAACCGCTCCTGAAGCGGCACTCGTTCCGGTAAAGGCGTTCGACTCCACCGGCGAGTCGACACTGTTCCTGGCAATCGCCGGAGTTTACGCGGCGATCCAACTGGATGTGGACGTCATCAATATGAGCTTCTCGATCGGTGGCGATTCCGATGCCTTCGAACGGGCGCTCAGCTTGGCCTGGAATGAGGGGATTGCGCTGGTTGCGTCGGTCGGAAACGACGCGAAGGATGCGAAAGATGTGTATCCGGCAGCATACCCGACGGTCATCGCAGTAGCGGCGACCGATTTCGACGATCATCTGGCATCTTTCTCTAATTACGGTAAACAAGTAACGGTCACTGCTCCCGGGCAGGGAGTGGTCTCGACTTTCCCTGGCGGCCTCTGGGCCAAAGCCTCGGGAACGTCGTTCAGCGCACCGATCGTCACCGGTTCTGTTGCGCTGCTGGTTTCATTGGGCCGGCGTTCAGGCACGGCGGCCAAGACGGTGGTCGGCACCGCGGATTCAATCGACAAGCTGAACCCGGACTTCAAACGCCAGTTAGGACGCGGACGCATCAACGTCCTCAAGGCTCTGAGGTCCATTAGTGATCAGCATGGGAATTTCTTCAGCAGATGTCAGCCTGATCGGAAGGTTCGGACGAACCGTCACCCAGGCCCACGATATACGCTCGGTTGTTTCCGAGGCGCTGAGAGTCATCCGAAAGCTGACGACCGCCACCGAACTCCGCGTTGTGTACCCTTCGGCTACTGCCTGGAAGGAGTGGTATGCAACCGGGCGCCGCGTCCGGGAATTCGACCATTCGGAGTGGCCACCACCCTCCCCTGCGGCCCAGACCGTCCCGTTCGAGGGCGAGAGCGAACAACACGGATTTGTTTCGATCAGCACGGCATCGGAAGATACACGATGGGTCCTCGAGCTGATAGGGCCACAGATCTCTGCCGCGCTGGCGCTGCACGCGGCGGTGCGGCGAGCTCAGAGAAATGCGGTGTCGGAAACGGAACTGATTCGGGAAACTCTGCGAGCCCGTGACGAAGAGCGACGGCGCATCACTCATGAGTTGCACGACGATGTCGGCCAGACCATCGCAACGCTCAAGCTGAAGCTCAAGCTGATCGAGAACCGGATCAACCAAAACGGCAGCTCGGTTAAAGCAATCGAGGAACTGGCCGAGGCTCGGAAGGACATCGGCCAACTACTGACCAAGATTCGAGACCTGTCACATACGTTGTACCCGAGGATCCTCGACACCCTGGAACTGATCCCTGCACTCGAAGAACTGGCAAACCAGATCTCGAGCTCGACCGACATCAAGGTTCGTTGTGCGGTTCGTGGGAAGCCACGGCCGATGGACGAAACGACCACCGTCGCGTTGTACCGGTGCTGTCAGGAGGCACTCGGTAACTCTGTCAAGCATTCCGGAGCATCTGAGGTGGATGTCCGGGTCTATTTTTCCGAAAGCCAGGTCCGGTTGACAGTGGAGGACAACGGACGCGGGTTCAACCCTCGCCGCTTCTACGATTCAAGCGGCAAGTTAATGAGTACGGGTTTCTGGACCATCCGGCAGCGGATGAGCGACGTGGGTGGATCCTTCCGGATCGGCACGGCGTCGGGTAAGGGAACCATGATTGAAATGATGATCCCCTTGCAAGATAAACATAAAGATGACAAACCAGATGACACACGAAAAGATACGGTTGCTGGTCGCTGACGACCACGCGATACTCAGACAGGGACTAAAACGGATTTTAGAAAAGGAGCCTGACATGGAAGTCGTCGGCGAAGCCGGCAACGGCACCGACGCGGTAAGACTCGCGGAAGAACTGCACCCCGATGTTGTCATCATGGACATCTCAATGCCCGAACAGAACGGCATCGAGAGCACGCGCCAGATCGCAACTTCAGGGGGACCGAGAGTGCTCATGCTCACCGTCCACCTGGAACGCCAGGTCATCGCCAGCGCGGTCACCGCGGGTGCGTCGGGGTATCTGCTGAAAGACTCCGTCGACAACGAACTGGTGACCGCTATTCGGACTGTCAACCAGGGCGGATCGGTCTTTTCGACCGATGTAACGAAGATCCTTGCCAATCTTCAGCCGGAACAAGGTGAACCCCGCCGAGGCCTTGAAGTGCTGACCCCACGCGAGAAAGAGGTGTTCTACCTGCTCGCCGACGGGAAGTCGTCGACCGAGATCGCCGAGACCCTGTTCGTGAGCCCGAAAACGATTCACACCCACCGCCAACATATCATGGACAAACTGGGCATCCGAACGATCGGCGAGCTGATCCGTTACGCGATCCGGGAGGGGCTGATCAATACCGTCTGAGCCGGCGGGCTCCTGAGCGCCGCAGCTTCCCGACAGTACTCCATCTTCCTAGGCCGTTCTCGGTTTTAGGTGATCGACCAGCTTTCGCGTTGCGCTGGTGATTCCTCTAAACCACAATGAACCACCGTGGTCAGAGGGAAACCGAACAATAGACGACTGACCGGGACCGAGAGGGCATTTGATCATGGAAGATAGAAGTGAAGTCCGGGCTTCGCTGGTTCTGGATTCATCGACTGAAGCGGTTCCCGTGATTCGAAGTCGTGCGATCGAAGATCGCCACCTGATATACGAAGGTGGTGGCGTTATACTTAACCTTGTTCTCAAACAGTCCGACGATGGCCACAGCGTTCGTCTCGGCGGCCAGGTGCTGCCTGAGAGCGATTCCATGGACGGTGTGGCGAATGTCCCGGTCATCATGGAATCCGGCAGCGGGCGGTCCTCGACACAGACAAATCAGATCGGTGAGTTCGCACTGCAGACCGTCCATGACAAGACCGTCGATCTGACGATCATGCTTCGGGACCGACGTTTTCTGGTGCGGGGACTTACATGGGACGATCCCAAAGATTGGCAGGTTAATGACGAACCCGAAAATACGAGTGTTGATAGCTGACGACCACGCGATTCTCCGCCAGGGACTGAAGAGAATCCTCGAAGAAGAAGAGGACATGGAGGTCGTGGGTGAAGCAGGGACGGGAAAGGCCGCGGTAGAACGGACTCGTGAACTAGAGCCCGATGTCGTCATTCTCGACGTGTCGATGCCGGATCAAAGCGGCATCGAGTCCCTGGGACAAATCGCCTCCTTCAGCCAGAGCCGCGTTCTGATCCTCTCGGTTCACAGGGAAAAGGCCGTCGTTGGCGCCGCAATCTCGGCGGGTGCCGCCGGGTATCTTCCAAAGGACTCTCTCGACACGGAATTGTGGGAGCGATTCGAGCGATCCACAAAGGTGAATCAGTTTTCGCTCCCGACGTGACCCGAATCCTCGCCGAGGAGTCCGAAGAGAAAGCCGCACCAAAACTGGAACTGCTGACAACGCGGGAAAAGGAAATTTTTCACCTCCTGGCAGAAGGCAAGACGGCAAGGGAAGTCGCCGAACAGCTCTGCATCAGCCCCAAAACCGTACATACCCACCGGCAACACATCCTGGACAAGCTCGGTTTCCGCAACCTCGCCCAGTTGATCCGCTACGCCCTCGAACACGAATCAGCTTGAGGAGCTTCTGATGTAGGTGCGCTCTGTGAGCGCATGTTCTGTGCGGTCATAGACCGCACCTACAAAGATGCACGATTCTGGATCTGTACGGTCATAGACGGCACCTACACAGATGCGCGATTCTGGATCTGTGCGGTCATAGACCGCACCTACAGGTCGGGGGTCCCTCAGACGCTGACGGGATTTGTCTCGGAGTGGTATTCCTGGAGGGAGCGGACGGACAAAGCTTCACGCTGCAGGTCCCGGATTCCGTTCACGGCTGCCAGAGCTCCGGAGATGGTCGTGATGCAGGGGATGTGATATTGCATGGCGGCACGCCGGATAGCCTTTTCGTCGAAGAACGATTCGCGACCCAGGGGTGTGTTGACGATCAGGTCCACCACACCGCTGCGAATCCTGTCGACGATGTGGGGACGTCCTTCGTTGACCTTGTAGACAGAAGTCGCTTCGATGCCGGCTTTGCGCAAGACGTCGGTTGTGCCGGACGTTGCGATGACCTTGAACCCTATGGCGCAGAGGTCGCGGGCGATTTCGATGATGAATTTCTTGTCGTGCTGGTTCACGCTCAAGAACGCGGTGCCGGACCGTGGCAGAATCGATCCTGCGCTGATCTGGGCCTTGATGTAGGCCTTGCCGAAGGAATCATCGATTCCCATGACCTCTCCGGTGGACTTCATCTCCGGTCCGAGAATCGTGTCCACACCCGGAAAACGAAGAAACGGAAAGACCGGGGATTTCACGAAATACTGGTTCACCGGCAACTCGTCGGGTAACTTGAAATCGGTCAAGCGCGCGCCCAGCATCACGCGTGCGGCGATCTTGGCCAGCGGCACCGCGGTTGCCTTGCTGACGAACGGTACGGTTCGGGATGCGCGGGGATTCACCTCGATGACGTACACGTTGTTCTCCTGGACGGCAAACTGGATGTTCATCAGGCCGATGACATCCAGGGCCAGGCCCAGTTCCACCGTGTAGCGACGTATCGTTTCCCTGTTTTCGTCGCTCAAGCGATAAGTGGGCAGGACGCAGGAGCTATCGCCGGAATGGACGCCTGCCTCCTCGATGTGCTCCATGATGCCGCCGATGACGACCCTTTCGCGGTCACACAGGGCATCGACGTCGATCTCGATGGCGTCTTCGAGGAACCTGTCGATCAGGATCGGCCGCTCCTGCGACACCTCGACGGCCTCCTTCATATACTCGTCCAGGGCGGTCTCGTCGTATGCGATGACCATGGCACGACCACCCAGTACGTAGGAGGGACGCACCAGGACGGGATACCCGATATCGGCGGCGATCACGCGGGCTTCTTCCAGTGAGACGGCTGTCCCGTTCGGTGGTTGCGGAATGTCCAGATCCGCGAGCAGCTTCCCGAATCGCTTCCGATCTTCGGCAAGATCAATGGATTCCGGCGACGTCCCAACGATCGGCACTCCCGCCTTCTGCAGGTGAAGCGCCAGGTTCAGAGGCGTCTGCCCGCCAAACTGGACAATCACGCCTTTTGGCCGTTCGATCTCGACGATGTGGAGGACGTCTTCGAGAGTCAGCGGCTCGAAATACAGGCGGTCCGAGGTGTCGTAGTCGGTCGAAACCGTTTCGGGATTACAGTTGACCATGATCGTCTCGTAGCCGGCATCCTTCAGGGCGAACGAAGCATGGCAGCAACAGTAGTCGAACTCGATTCCCTGCCCGATCCGGTTGGGGCCGCTTCCAAGAATAATGATCTTTTCCGCGTCCGACGGGTCGGACTCGTCCTCGTCTTCGTAGGTCGAGTATATGTAGGGCGTGAACGATTCAAATTCAGCAGCACACGTGTCGACTCTCTTGTAGACCGGACGGATTTGAAGATCCGACCGACGGGCTGCGATCTGGGCCGCGCTTTTTTCCACGAGCCGCGCAATCCTTTGATCGGAGAATCCGGATCGCTTCGCCTCGAGAAGAAGGTCGGAGGGTACCTCGCGTCCTGAATAGGAACCAAGGCGCGCTGACATGTCGGCTATCTCTGCGAGTTCGCGGAGGAACCACGGGTCGATACCGGTGATCAGGGCGACATCCGCAACCGACATGCCGTGACCCAGCGCATAGGTCAGGTACGGCAGACGATCCGGATTGGGTGTGATCAGATGATGTCGAATCTTCTCCGGATCGATGGTCTCCGATCCGGGATGCTTGTCGGTTTCCAGCGAACGCACACCCTTCAGGAGGGCTTCTTTGAAGGTTCTGCCGATTGCCATCACTTCCCCGACCGACTTCATCTGCGTGCCGAGCCGGGGATCGGCTTCCCGGAATTTCTCAAAGGCCCACTTCGGAATCTTGACGACAACGTAATCGAGCATCGGCTCAAACGATGCTGGCGTCTTCTTGGTGATGTCGTTGGGAATTTCATCCAGGGTGTATCCGACGGCCAGCTTAGCGGCAATCTTGGCGATCGGAAACCCTGTGGCTTTTGAAGCCAGGGCAGAACTCCGGGACACGCGAGGGTTCATTTCAATCACGACCAGACTACCGTCCTTGGGGTCGACGGCAAACTGGATGTTGGACCCACCCGTCTCGACTCCGACTCTTCGGATCACGGCGATGGCGGCGTCGCGCATCCGCTGGTACTCCCGATCCGTCAGGGTCTGCGCCGGGGCGACCGTAATCGAATCCCCGGTGTGAACTCCCATCGGATCGAGGTTCTCTATCGAACAGATGATCACGACGTTGTCGCGGAGGTCGCGCATGACCTCCAGTTCATATTCTTTCCAGCCGATCACCGACTCTTCGATCAGGACCTGGTGGACAGGACTCAGATCGAGGCCGCCGGCAACAATCTCGAGATACTCTTCGCTGTTGAACGCAACGCCGCCTCCGCTGCCACCGAGCGTGAACGAGGGGCGAATGACGGCAGGAAAGCCAATCTGTTCGATCACGCGCTCAGCATCGCGCATGTTCTCCACGACCGCGCTCGCGGGCGTCTCCAGGCCAATCTCCTTCATGGCCTGCTTGAAGAGCAGCCGGTCCTCGGCCACTTTCACCGACATCAGCTTGGCGCCGATCATCTCGACGTTGTGCTTTTCGAGGATGCCGCCCTCGGCCAGTTCGACGGCCAGGTTCAGTGCGGTCTGCCCCCCGACCGTTGGCAACAACGCATCGGGCTTCTCGCGGGCGATGACCTGGGCCAGAAACTCCACGGTCAGCGGCTCCACATAGGTCCTGTCGGCCAGGTCCGGGTCGGTCATGATCGTCGCCGGGTTCGAGTTGACCAGAACGATCTGGTATCCCTCCTCCTTCAGCGCTTTACAGGCCTGGGTGCCGGAATAGTCGAACTCGCAGGCCTGTCCGATGACGATCGGGCCGGAACCGATAATCAGAATCTTTGAGATGTCACTGCGTTTTGGCATCGCACATCAGGTCGAAAAACTTGTCAAACAGGTAGTAAGAATCGTGTGGACCCGGTGAAGCTTCCGGATGGTACTGGACACTGAAGGCCGGCAGGTTTCGGTGCTCGAAGCCTTCGAGAGTCTGGTCGTTGAGATTGAGATGCGTCATCCGAACCTCATCGTCGTCAAGGCTGTTGGGGTCGACTGCGAATCCATGGTTCTGGGCCGTGATCTCGACTCGACCCGTGTCGATGTTCATGACGGGATGGTTCCCGCCGTGGTGCCCGAATTTGAGCTTGAACGTCCGACCGCCCAGGGCCAGGCCCATGATCTGGTGGCCCAGGCAGATACCGAATATCGGCTTCTTCCCGAGCAGTTCCCGCACGTTCCGGACAGCGTAATCGACGGCTTCCGGGTCGCCGGGACCGTTGGAGAGGAAAATGCCGTCCGGCTCGAGGCCCAAGACGTCGGCGGCACTCGTGGTGGAGGGAACGACCGTCACGTCGGCTCCACAGTTAGTCAAGTCTCGCAGGATGTTCGTCTTGATCCCGAAGTCGTAGGCCACAACGCGGTAATCAGCTTCGGACACCGGTTTGAGGCTCGAGAACTCGATGAAATCAATCGTTTCTCTGGGAGGTTCGTATTTCTTCTTGACCGTCACGTCGCTGGCCAGGTCGCGCCCGATCATCTCAGGGGCACGGGCTACTTTCTGTTTCAGCGAATCGAGATCGTCGTCAATCAGGGATAGGATGGCCCGCATTGCACCCTTCGTGCGAATATGACGCACAAGCGCGCGTGTGTCGATGTCGGAAATCGCGGGAATGAGGTTTCGTCGAAGGTAATCGTCTAAAGATTCCGTGCTGCGCCAGTTACTCGCATGCGGGGCAAGTCGACGAACGATGAAGGCTTCGAGGTATGGTTGGTGGGCCTCCATGTCCTCGGCATTGATTCCGGTATTCCCGATCAGGGGATACGTCATCGTGACGAGCTGCCCGCAGTAGGACGGATCGGTCAGGATCTCCTGATAGCCTCCCATCGATGTATTGAAAACGACTTCCCCAACAGCTTCGCCCTCGAATCCGTGTCCCAGACCACGGAAGACCCTTCCGTCTTCGAGGAGCAACGTCGCTTTCATTAATAGAGAGTACCCATCTTACTCATCGGCCAGTATCGAAAGACCGCCTTTCCGTAAATGTTCTCCTGGGGAACCAGACCCCACATGCGGCTGTCGTTGGATTGACTGCGGTGATCGCCCAGAACATAGTAGGTCCCGGACTCGACATAGACAGGCGAATAAGTCCGTCGGTCAAAGAAGTTCGGGGGGACGTAGGATTCATCCAGTGTCTCACCATTGACCCGAACCTGGCCACGGCGCACTTCAACCACATCGCCGGGAAGACCGATCACCCGCTTGATATAAGACTTCGTCGTATCCAACGGATACCAGAAGACCACGATATCCCTGCGAGCGATGGTTTCGATCTTGTAGACGAACTTGTTGACGAAGATCCGTTCCTGATCAACCAGCTCCGGCAACATGCTGGTGCCTTCCACCTTCACCGGCTGGTAAAAGAAGACGACGATGATGACCGCCGTACCGATAGCGAAGAAAACGTCTCGCGCCCAGCCTCGTATCTCACTCACAACACTCGGTTGTTCGTGGCCGGGAACTCCTGCTTCCTCTTCGGAAACTTCCTGAATTGGTTCGTCCTTCTGCATAAACAGATACCTTTCACGAGTATGAAGAACTCATCCTAGAAGAATCAACTATGAATCGGAAGAAACAGGGTCTTTACGCGGATGAGGAGAAGTCCAGAATCCAAGGTCCAAAGTCTTTACGCAGATTACGCGGATTACGCAGATTAAGATTTTCTCTGCGCCTCTGCGGTGAAAATCCTTCTTGGCGACCTCTGCGTTCTCCGCGTCTCTGCGTTTAAGACTCCCCTTCTACTACCTCCAGAGCGTGAACTCTTTCGTGAAACCAAAAACGACGCCTGCTCGATGGTCGAGGTCGGTCAGGCCTGCAGTTGCGGCGAGATCCCAGCGCATGCCCAGGGCATCCAGCTGGATGCCAAGTCGCGTTTGGGCCCGGTCTTCCCCGCCTGGGGTCGGGTTCGATTGAGGGTTCTCGAGGCCGTTGATCTCGAACGCCAGTCGGAAGCGATCCGAAAGCGGCACGAGAGCCGCCAGGCCGTAGACCATGACATCCTGCTGAGCGGCGGCCGTTACGGCGTCATCCAGGATTCCCACGCCGAAATTCCCGAACACATAGGCCGCGCCGACTGACTTTCCAATGAGCAGGCTGGCAAAGAAATCCGTCCCATCCTTGCCCAGGCTCTCGTTGCTGGCATTCGGAAGCAGGACGGTTGGCCGGAAGCTGATGTCGGGCAGGTTCGCCGACTCTTTGACGATCGCGATCTTGGTGGAGATCAAGCCGTCGCCCCAATCGTTCCTTCGACCGGTACCACCCTCGCGAACCCACAGGTAATTGCGCAAAACACCGGTTATCTGAAACTCGGCTCGCGAACCCAGGCCGAAATGGAGGCCGCCGTCGATCAGAGACAGCAAGTCTCCCTCGACCCCCTGGATAGGGAAAGGAACCTGATCAAAGTATCCAAAGCCCGTCTCCGTAACCAGGCGGCCTTCAGGTATCAGGCGGGGATCTTCCGTCAACAACGGACGCTGTTGGGCGCCCAGTGGAATGCAAAATACAAGTACGATCAGGACACACGTAAGGGGCAATCTTCTGTAACAACTTCTCACAACTACAGCACTCCCAATTCGTAACGAATCAAGGCGCCGCCGACAACGGCGGCGGTTTCGGCACGCATGACGTTCGAGGCGAGATGAACCGGCCTGGCGTCCGATCGCCTGGCAGCTTCCAGTTCCTCGTCCGTCCATCCCCCTTCGGGACCGACTATATAGAGGACCGGGGAACCGGTAACGGCAGACTTTAACGAACCGCCATTTCGCTCGGCAAATAAAATCTTCGAAGGAACTTCGATTCGAAGAACGGTTTCCAGGTCGGTCATGTCGTCCAGATGCGGAAGGTGATAGCACTTTGACTGTTTGGCCGCCTCAACGATGATACGCTGCCAGCGCGCTTCGCGCTCGCCCCCCCGTACGTTGGATCGCAAGGCCCGGAAAGGGATGATCCGTGTCACGCCGATCTCAACGGCTTTCTCCAGGACCCACTCGAAGGCTGTGTTCTTGATCAGCGCCTGCGCCAGGATGAGTTCGACTCCGGGAGCCGGTTCCTGCCGGGATTCCTCAACATGAATCCGGGTGTCCCGCTTGTTGACCGACAGCACAAGACCCGACCAGACTCGCCCCCTACCGTCAAAAACTTCGATTCTTTCTCCCAGTTCGGTTCGAGAAACCTTCAGGTGCCGATGCGCATCGCCGGACACGGATAACGCCCCTTCAGTGATCTCGGGATCGGGCCAGAATACGGATTTAATTGCCATGTCTCCGGACTACGAGGGCAACCCATTCGCCTCGCGTCATCTCTTCCTGGATGTCGTATCCGTGGGTGGTGAGAACACCGCGAAGCTCCGCCGCCTGATTGTCGAGGATACCAGACAGAATCGCCAATCCGGGAGGCATGAGCGTCCGATCGATTTCAGGCAAGAGTTCTGCGATGACGGATCGCGTTAGATTCGCCAGAACGAGATAGACGCTTTCGGAAGCGAGCGCATCGATCGATCCGCGAAACAGCCCGACATCCGCCAGGTTTCGAACCATGTTGTCTGCGGCAACCCGGATGGCATCACCATCCACGTCACAAGCCACCACCGGGCCATGGCCAAGTTTGCCCGCCGCTATCGCCAGGATTCCCGATCCCGTGCCAAGATCGACGACCCGGCCGTCGACCGACTCAAGACCTTCCAGGGCCTCCAACACCATCTGGGTTGTTTCATGAGCCCCTGTACCGAAAGCCTGTCCGGGGTCGATGCCGATCGGCACACGAGAATCGCCCTTCTCCGGCTCCTCCCAACTGGGTACCAGCCGGAAGGTCCGTCCGATCGGAAAACTCGTAAAGCCCTTCCTCCATTCAAGAGTCCAGTCCACGGTCTCTTCGACATCCATGGATACGTCCGGGTTGGGGTATGCATGTTGTTCGAAGAGATGCCGAATCCTGTCGCAGTAGGGGGAGGAGTCGGACGACGATGCGACGAAGACTATCATGCGTGTTGTCGCAGGAACGGGTAGCAGATTCTCCCACATCCCAGCAACATCATCCGAAGAAAATTCGGCTACAAAAAGATCTTTCAGTTGATCGGGAACGTCGACTGTGATTCGGGTGCAGGACATTGGATGTTAGCTTTCGGCTTTCAGCTTTCAGCGGGCAGCGGGCAGCCCCGATCGTGCCCAAGCATCACTCAATCCGGTCTTTCAACGCAAAGGTACAGAGTCCGCAAAGGTCGCCAAGAGGGATTTTCACCGGTAGAGTAGGGGAGGACGCGAAGAGCGACCTCCCCCCTCGTCG
>CAZOZZ010000072.1:0-19590 GCA_964584435.1 uncultured Solibacteraceae bacterium
GGCCTGTACTAATCCTGGGGAAATAACTCTCCAGTTTGCGGGGCGCACTCCAGCTGATGTTCGCAGTTGTATTGTCAGAAAAATGCTTGAGCATCCGGAGCAACGGTTCGTAAACCGCGCTCGCAGAGAAAGAGGTGCTCGCCTCATGGTACTTGCACTGGATTGCCTTCAGCGACGCGGACGATGCGACTTCGATGTCCTCGATAATGCCCTCGATGGTGATTGTGTCATCAGCCTGGGCCTTCAGTATTTCCAGGGCGGTCTTGTTGAATTGGTACAAGAAGCCTTGGATAGTGTAGTCAGCAGTACGCGGCATATTGACTTTCCTTTTAGTACCCAACTGACGGCTCAGGGATCAACCTTGAGCGGCGCTGCCGACTTTTCCTGTTCGCTGGATTCGTCGACGCCGCTCGACGGCTGCATCCCCTCGTTAGGCCGGCTTCCTTCCCCAGGTGTACTTGATCGGATTCGCGGCGCCGCGCTTTCGATACTCGTCAGGTACGCGCTTGCCTACATAGAGCTTCTTGATTTCGACGGGGGCTTCCTTTCCAACAAAACCAAAACGACCAGGGACACCATCGAATTCCTCACGACCAGGAAAGTGTGCTGCCGACGCATCCAGCCATTTGTGAGCGATAAAGGCACCGACGATTAGGCCCTGCATGGTGGCGAGGATGACCTCGGCTTGCTCGGCTTTGGCCTTGCTGAGCTTCCACGCGTAACGAGTTGCGTCGTACAGGGATCTTTCGGCGGCGCTCCTGTTGACGCTGATTAACAGCGCCTTGTGCTTGAACACTGCGGGCTCGGCGGAGTAGCGACGAATGATCTCCTCGGCATGCATCGCTCCGGAGTCGCCGCCAGTCCCGCACACGATGTTAGTGAGCCCAGGGTACGCGTCGATGAGCGCCGCTTCCACTTCGAAGGCAGTCCTCTCGTCCATTCCGTGGCGGTGAATCACATGAGCCACCTCGAAGCCCGACACCCGAATCTCGCGGATCCTTTTGATCTTGTTGCCGAGATCGTCTCCATCGAGCCCCTGCTCACCGCGGATGTGGGAGAAGACACGATTCCCGTGCCCCTTACCGACATAGAACGTCTCACCATTTCGCGGGTCGATCAGCCTGTAAACATACGTCTTGAGTTTGCTCTCCACACCCGCAGGAAAGGAGTCATGCTCTCGTTGATGCATCGAATCTCGTGTCCGCCGAACGGCTCAGCGATAACCCGTGCCGTCGGCGATTTGCTTCATGCGAGTCCGCCCAACCCTCAGCCGCTGGGTTCCCGCGCGACGGCCTACGGCCGCTTGCGGGTATACATAAGACCGGTACTACGACGATGCCAGCGCTACCATAGACATCGGCCCCTGCTTATACGCTTATACGCAGTTCAGAACTTCTTCGAGATCGATAAAACTTGCACCCTTCAGACCAAGATATCGCTCCTCATGACACGTCAGGATCAGGATCTGAAAGCGTTCTGCTGACTCTTCTAGTATTGTCTGGATGCGAGCGAGCCGCCCGGAATCCGTTGAGGTCAGTACGTCGTCGATCACTACTAATTGCCGTTCCTTCGCGCCGATCGTATCAGCCAGTGCGAGCCGGGTTGCGAGATATAGTTGTTCGCGCTCACCTCCTGAAAGGCTGACCAGTTCTACCGTTTGATCGTGCCCATCCGGGACCACGCCGGACGGTGTGAACGATTCGTCGATCTGGATCCGCCCGAGCTTCAGTCCGGCAATACGTTGAAGCGTCTGAGTCGCGTTATTTTCCACTGGGCGGGCGACCGCAGCGATCGCTTCGCTGCGGCAGGCATTGACCGTTTTATGCAGGAGCCCGATAGCGTCGACATGCAGTTGTTCCCGCACCAGATCTTCCTTTAGCTGTGCCACCTTTTCTTCGGCGCGATTCAGTGCCGAGTACGGACCTTCTGCCGATAGGCGCTGAAGGTCAGTCTCGGCCCTGACTTCGCTTTCCCGTGCGGATTGGGCGTTGCTGGTTGCCTTTGCGAGCTGAGTTTCGAGCTGTTCGACAGTGGCGCGCGGGTCTTCAACGTATTTCTTGAGCTGCTCCTCGACTGTCCCCAGACTCGTCCTGGCCGCATCCCATTCCATCAGAACTGTTTTGGCTTCTGTTGCGAGTTCGTCGATGGGTTTGTTTTCCCGGGTCAATGTGGTGAGCTGGTTTTCGAGCCTTTCAAGCTGATCCCGCGCGCTTGTCAGTTGTTCCTCCGTCCGGGTGGCCCCTTCTTTCGCAGTTGACCATGCCCCTTGTGCTTTGTCCCGGTCTTCTTCGCACTCCGCCACCTGCTCTTCATATGCCGCCCGGATCGACGCCGTTTCCGACTCGAGTGCCTGGGCGTCGGGTGGTGCAGCCTCCCAGTCCGGATGTTCCTTGACTACCTGGTCCAGCGAGGCCTTCAACGTCGCGTGCAGACGGAGGAAGTCATCGAGGGACTGATCAGACACAAGTGTTTCGAGTGTTGTTTCTGCCGTTTTGACTTCTGCAGACAGTTCTTTTGCACTCTGGTTCATCGCTTCAAGCGGATCAATGTCGGACGTTCCGAACGACGTGGTCAACCGGTTCAGTCGTTCTTCGGCGGACGTTCGTTTCTTTCGGTATTCTTCGGCGGAACCCGTCGGGCCAGATGCCCGGATGCGGGCGATCCCAGGAAGTTCCGCGACAATTTCTGGCGATCCCAGGATTCGGGCCGGAACCCCTTCTTTCAAGTCGAGCGAACCGACCTGTTCTCCGGCGAGAACTTCTGCCGACCCATCGCGGAGCGGGGCGATCTCGAGCGTGATCAATGCCGAGTCCAACAGAAGCTGAGATGCATCTCGGTCGGAGATTGCCTTCCGGATGGCTTTCAAGGTCTTGTCGTCCGGCGCGATTTGCCCGTTCCGTGCCTTTTGTTTTCCCCTTAGTGTCGTCTGCGCCCCGCGGACTTTGCCGATGGTGTCATCGAGGCGCTCCAAGGCTTCCAGGCCGTCAACGAACCGGCGTGCCGCCTTGGCGCGTACCACGGCCTTGTCCACTGAACCCTGACCCTTCTTTGCGTTCTCGACTGCCGTCTTCCATCGGGCCAATTCGAGTTCACGATGCTTCAGTTCCTTTGTGGTCAGGGGTGAATCCTTTTTCAGCGTTTCCAGTGACTTGCGCCCCTTCTCGAAGTCGGCCTTCGCATCTTCGATCTGCTTGATCCTGTTCCGGAGTTCACTGTTCCGCGCCTCGGCCGCAGCTGAGGTATTCGTCCTCTTGTCCTTTTCTGAGACAAGCTTCCGGTATGCCTCTGCATCCTTGCGCGCCAGGCCCAGTGTCTTCTGGATTTCGTCGAGGTACTGACGAGTCTGTTGGCGCTTGTTGCGCGAATCCTCCACCCGCCGTGAAAGTTCTTCAAACTTGCGATACTCCTCACGGGCTTCCACGAGGACCGCTTCGGCCTGGGCGAGGTCGTCAGCCAAATGGCTTACGTAGGGAGCGTCCCTGCCAACCTTGAGTTTGCCGGTCCTCGTGAAAAACTGAAGATATCGCTTTTCGATCTGAGTCTCGATCGCGCCCGTTCCAGCTGCCGAGACCTGCGCGCCGAGCATGTTTCGAATGTCGGCGACAACATCCCCGGAGAGCGTGTCCAACGCAAGGTTGCCCTGAGAGGCCCAAAGGATCTGGGCCAAGCCGGAATGCTCGTCTTTCGAGAGTCCGCGGCCCGGCGGGTTGGCTGAGAGAACCTTGCGGGCTTCGGTGTCTGCCGCCGCGCCCTCTGCAAGACTTCGGAATCGTCCACCTTCTATCCGTTCAAGTAGTGATGTCGGGTGGTCCAGATACTGCTTCGATATCCGGTATTCCTGGCCGTCGTGGTTAAACTCCACGGCAACCTTCGGCGTCAGTTGCCGTCCCCATGGCCGGATGGCATCGATGTCTTTTCCCGTGACTTTGTGCCCGTCGAGCAGTGCACGGCACAGTGCTTCGAGGAGGGTCGATTTGCCTTTGCCATTAGGCGCGTGGACGACATTGAGGCCATCTGAAAATGGAGCAATCGTGACTTCTTCGATAAAACAGCGCCAGCCACCAAGCTTGATCGAGTGGACGATCACCTGCCTTCCCCAGAAGTGCCGGATGCGATGGAATAGAGTTCGATGAGCGCGCGTGCTGACAGGTCGGGCGGAATACTGGAGTCGTTCCGAATCCGTATCGCTGCATCTCGAATCAGTCCGGCTGGTAGGCCGTCAATCCAACCCTCATCTCCAGGTGAAGGCTGCAACCTTGATACGTCCAGATGACCGTAGAGGAAACGGGACTCGAGAATCTGTTCGATGTATTCCACTTCTGCGCGCTCGTCAGCCGCCAGAAGACCGGAAAGGATTACGCGCGCCAGTGTTCGATCAGTCTCCGTCAGCGATTCGACGTCTTTCCGCAGAGACTCAACGTCACCGATGTCGTTGGCTTCCTTTTCGAGGGTCTTCCACTGAAGCTTGCCTGTTGGTACGGGAGTGATGGAGGGAGGCGCTCCGGGCGAGGCGATTTCGACGATTAGAACTTTGCCACTGTCCCTCTCGCCGAACTTGGTGGTTTCATGGGTTCCGGAATACGCCATCCGGACGACACTGTTGGAATCGGCGTACGGCGCATATGAATGCCAGTGTCCTAGAGCAAGATAGTCCACACCAGCCTGCTGAGCAGCGTCGCGTGGGATCGGGTAATCGGGCTCTTCCTGATGAATGCCATCGACTGTGCCATGTGCCACGCCGATCCGAATGGGCTCACCAGACTCGTTCTTAACCGACTCGGCGATCCAGCCGGTCGGGTTCCTGCGCGAGTGTTTCTCGAACGCCGGGCAGGAGTAGAGGACGCCGCCGGGCACGTCGACAGGACTTTCTTTTCCGAGGACCTGAATGTGTGAAGCGGATTTCCATGCCGGGTGTTCCCAGACCGAACCGGGAACCAATGGGTCGTGATTGCCGGGTATGAGAAAGACAGGGCCGGAAAACGCCGCTAGGATATCTGCTACACGCTGAACCAGCAACCGGTCGACCGCATTGTCTTCAAAGTTGTCACCTGCCAGGACAATGAAATCGACAATGTGTTCCCTAGCCGCATCGACAACGCGTTTTCCTGCGGAAAGCCGTTCTTCGCGGACGACGTCACCTGCGGTGCCGAGGCCGGACGCTTTCATGCCGATTTGCCAGTCTGCTGTGTGGAGGAATTTCATTTCCCTAATGGTTGCCGCCTAGGCGCCATAGGATAACGTTCCATGGGTTCCTCCTATGGGACTCGCCTACCCAGAACCTCGGCTTCGGTTCGGCGATAATGACCTTCACACCAGAAAGTGTTCAAACATGTTCATTCTTCAGTTATCGATAACATGGCGATCATACGCTCTCACAATAACAAGACGTAGAAAAGGTGGCTGTCCTTGTTGCTCGCGATTCAACGAGACTCAACCCTCATTAGTTGTGAGAGCGAGTTGTTGTGGAATTCTCTGGCTGTGGTGATCGCCCCGTCCGACTACGCTGGCACTGGGGAATGGTCCGGCCATCCGTTCGAGAACAGGCACCTACGGCGGACCACTTCTGGTTGACCACTCGGTAACACTAGTTAACATTCGTCGATGACCCTCATAACAGCAACCACCCGACTGTCCCGCGAACTCCGCCAGGAATACGACCGGGCACAGGTAACCGCGGGCCGTTCATCGTGGCCGACCGCCCACATCCTGCCTTTCACTGCGTGGTTGTCCGAAGTATGGGATGACTGGTTGTATGAAGGGCGGGCAGAGAACGACCTGCGCCTGCTCCGCCCATCAGAGGAACGTGTGATCTGGGAAGACATCGTTCGTTCCCAAGCGGACAATCTGCTGCTGGAGGTACCCGCAACCGCCGGGGCGGCTCTTGATGCCTGGAATCTCAGGTGTGCCTGGAACCTTCCGTTGGATGCGTCTGAATGGACCGATTCCGCCGACTCTGAAACGTTTCAAGTTTGGGCTAGGGAGTTCGCGCGACGCTTGAGCGTTAATGGCTGGTTATCCGGGGCCGAACTCCCGGCATTCATCGCAGACCGCATCGACGAGGGAACGCTTCCGGTACCGGAGCGCGTCGAGATAGCCGGTTTCCTCGAGCCAACGCCCGTTCAGAAGAGATTGTTCGACTCGCTCACCCGGCGTGGTACCGAAGTCGAAGAGCGCAAGGTCCCCGATTCCACCCACGATGCTGTCCGCGTGGGCATGATCGATGGCGACCGCGAGATCCGTGCCGCGGCCGAATGGGCCCGCCGAATTCTTGAGACTGACGCGGAAGCTGCGGCCTCGGAATTCCGGATCGGCATCATCGTTCCAGACCTTGGCCGATGCCGCACCCAGATCGAGCGTGTTCTTGCCGAAGAATTCCATCCCCGGGGCCATCTGCGACCGGAGCTGGATCCACGGCGGCTCTTCAATATTTCTCTGGGACCGCCCCTCAACGAATACCCGCTCATTGAGGCGACCTTTCTGATCCTTGGAACCGACCCTCAGGAAATCCCAATTGAGGCTGCGGGCCGGCTTCTGCGATCCCCTTTCATTCAAGGTGCTAATGAGGAGCTGACGAACCGTTCACTCCTGGACGGTGTGCTCCGATACTTCAGGGAACCTGCGGTGTCGCTGACGGACATTTTGGGAATGGCCGAGAAAGACGACGTCCCGTATCGGTGTCCCAAACTGGCAGCGCAACTGAGGATGTGGCTAGAGTGGCGGAAGGACCTCGAGTCCCCACAGATACCCAGTGACTGGGCTCCCGCATTGTCCCGTCTTCTGCAGGCGATCGGATGGCCTGGCGATGGGGGTCTCAACAGTGCTCAATACCAGACGACGGCTGCCTGGAATGAATTACTATCCGAGTTCGCAGGACTCGACAGTGTTGCCGGACGCGTGAGGCTGCCGGCTGCTGTCGGGATGCTGCGTCACCTGGCTGCATCCAGGCAGTTTCAGCCCGAGTCCGATCCGGCACCGGTCCAGATCCTTGGCGTATTCGAAGCTTCCGGCCTGCAGTTCGATCGGCTCTGGATCATGGGAATGCACGATGGCGCCTGGCCCGCCTCGACTGGGCCGGACCCATTCCTGCCGTTTCGTCTGCAACGTCGCTTCGACCTGCCTCGCTCCTCACCGGACCGGGAACTGGAGTTCACAGAGGCACTGACTGCCCGCCTCCTGGCGAGTGCCCCCGCCGTCGTCGTCAGCTACCCTCAGCGGGCAGATGACTCCGATTTGAGAGTGAGCCCTCTGTTCAGCAGATTGTCTGAAATTAGCACCGATGACCTGGGGCTGCTCTCCCCGGTGCGACATGTGGAACAGGTCCTGGAATCGTCCCGACTGGAGACATTAGAAGACCGGCACGGCCCCCCCTTGGACGATACTGCGCCCGGCGGGGGAACCTCGCTATTCAAGCTTCAGGCGACATGCCCTTTCAAAGCTTTCGCCGAATTGCGTCTCGGGGCGAAGGCGCTGGATCAGTCGGAGCCTGGGCTGAGCGCCCTCGACCGGGGTCAACTGATTCACCGTGTTCTCGAGCGGGTCTGGAAACAATTGGGCTCCCACGAGGGGCTGCTCTCAACCGGCGACGATCGGCTGGGGGCGGTGGTGAGTATGACGGTCGGCGCGGAGATCCATGACTTATCTCGGCGGCGGCAAGCCCTCCGAAGGCCCCATTTCGCGGCCATCGAACAGAAGCGGCTGGAAGGTGTCATTACGGATTGGTTGATCCTCGAAAAGGAACGGCAGCCTTTTACGGTGCTTGAACAGGAAGAGAGCCGCCGCGTGTCCGTGGGTCATATCGCTGTGCGTATCCGTGCGGACCGGGTGGATCTTCTCGAAGATGGGGGCCTGGTCATCCTGGACTACAAGAGCGGCGAGTGCAGTCCGTCCGACTGGGACGGTGCCCGCCCGGACGAGCCGCAACTTCCCATCTACGCGGTGACAGCCGATTCTCCGGTGGCGGGTGTTTTCTTCGGCAGGCTCAAGACCGGAAAAGTCGGCTTCCGGGGGCTGGCCGACTCCGAGGGCCTCGTTCCAGGCGTAAAGTCATCCAATCGCCGACCCGCGCTTAACGAGACGATTGAAGACTGGCGTGCTGTCTTGGATCAACTGGGCGACGACTTTCGGGAAGGAAAGGCCGCAGTCGAGCCGAAAGACCGCCGACTGAGCTGCCGGTACTGTGCCCTTACAACGCTCTGTCGGATCAATGAGGCCGGGCGCTTCCTGGACGATTCCGGATTGGCCGATCATCAATCGGAGGGCGGCAATGGCTGAACCTGTCAAGGATCAGGCGGAGCGTTTTAGGGCGCTCGACCATTCCCAATCGTTCATCGTGCAGGCGCCTGCCGGCTCCGGCAAGACCGAACTCCTGATTCAGCGGTTCCTGACGTTGCTGGGCAGAGTCGATCAGCCCGAGGCGATGGTTGCCATCACGTTTACACGGAAAGCAGCCGCTGAAATGCGCCACCGGGTGATTCGGGCCATTCAAGGCGCTTCGGAGCCTGAACCGGAATCGCCGCACGAACAATACACGTGGAAACTGGCCCAGGAGGCCCTGGCCCGCAACGACAAGCTGAACTGGCGTTTGACCCAGCATCCATCGCGTCTTCGAATTCAGACCATCGATTCGTTGTGCGCCACCCTAGTTCGACAGATGCCCTGGGTTTCCAGGATGGGTGCACCACCTCATCCGGAAGAGGACGTGGCACATCTGTACCAGCAAGCGGCTCGCGCGACACTTGACATGCTGGATTCCGATGAGACCCGGACGGAGGTGTCCGAGGCGTTGTCACGGCTTCTCTCGCATCTGGACAACAATGTTGGAACCGTCGAGAAACTGGTCGGCACGATGCTCGGAAGCCGCGACCAGTGGTTGCGCCATGTGGTCGGTAATCCGGCATCCGCCAGTCTTCGCGGGGATATCGAATCGGCGCTCACGGAAATCATCGAGGAAGAACTGGGTCGGCTTGCGGCGGAGTTCCCCGATGACCACGTGGTGGAAACAGTCGAGCTGGCCCGGTTCGCGGCAGGGAACCTCGCGCGAGAAGGGCGCTCAAGCGCCTTGGCTGCGTGCGCCGAACTCCGGGACTTACCCGGCGTTGCCCTCGATTGGCTCCCTCATTGGTTAGGACTTGCGGAAATGTTTCTAACCGGGCAGGGGACCCGGCGCCGCCGGCTTACCAAGAACGAGGGGTTTCCAGCAACCGATGAAGGCCGGGCCGCGAAGGATCGTTTGAAGGCCATCGGGCTTGACCCGCTTGTTGAAGCTCGGCTGCACTCATTGCGATCATTGCCGCCTGCCCGGTTCGGAGAGGCGCAATGGGACATGTTAGGCGCCCTGATGCTCCTGCTTCCTGTGGCCGTCGCTCAGCTCCGGCTGGTCTTTCAACAGGAGGGCCGGGTCGACTTCACAGAAATTTCAATCGGGGCACGAACCGCGCTGGGTTCGGATGCGAACCCCACCGACCTTGCGTTTGCCCTCGATTGCCGCATCCAGCATCTGCTAATCGACGAGTTTCAGGATACATCCCAGAGTCAGTACGAGTTGCTCACCCGGCTGACCGGGGAATGGCAACCCGGTGACGGTCGGACGTTATTCCTGGTCGGCGATCCCATGCAGTCGATCTACGGTTTTCGGCAAGCTGAGGTGGGGCTCTTTCTGCGTGCCCGGACCGATGGGGTGGGGGCCATCGGGCTGACACCGCTGACACTCTCGGTGAATTTCCGTTCCAGTGCGGGAATCGTGAACTGGGTGAACCGCGCATTGTGTGAAGCGTTTCCCGATGAGGAGGATACGTTCACCGGGGCGGTGACCTATGAACCTTCGGTACCGTTCAAGACCAAAGCTGATGAAAAGGCCGTCAGTATGTACCCGTTTCTGGCAAGCGACCCGGAACCCGAAGCCGAGTGCGTTCTGAGAATTATCAGGGATGTCCAATCCGCGAATCCCGGCGAGACCATCGCCGTGCTGGTGCGAGCCCGCAGTCACCTGTTCAGCATCGTCTCGGCCCTTCGGAGAGCGGGGATGACATTTCGCGCTGTGGAACTCGATGCGTTGAGGGAGCGTCCCGTCGTCCAGGACTTGTTCGCGTTGACCCGTGCTCTGCTGCATCCCGGGGATCGCGTGGCTTGGCTGTCGATTCTTCGAGCTCCATGGTGCGGCCTCACGCTGGCGGACCTCAAGGCCCTTGTCCACAGCGACTTCTCTTCCGCTGTGTGGGATTTAGTTCAGGATTCGACGAACCGAGACCGATTGTCCCCCGATGGTAGAAACCGCCTCGTCCGCGTGATCACTGTACTCTCCGACGCCATCGCGCGGCGGGGGACGCTGCCGGTTCGCCGATGGGTGGAAGGTGTGTGGATCGCCTTGGGTGGCCCGGCATGTCTCGAGAACCGGACGGAGTTAGAAGACGCCGTGGCTTATCTGGATCTGCTGGAGCGGTCCCTGGAGGGATTCGATCTCCAGGATGAGCGGAAATTTGCTGATGCTGTGGGGCGACTGTTCGCTCCCCCCGATGTCGAAGCCGGAGAAGAGTTGCAGTTACTGACGATTCACAAGGCCAAGGGACTGGAATTCAATACGGTTGTTCTGCCGGGGCTGGGGCGTCCGACACGGCCCGACGACCCAAAGCTTCTGATGTCGCTCGAGTATATGGATACGGGTCAGCCCCGCCTCCTGCTGGCACCGATCCATGAAGTCGGCGGCGACAAGGATTCGATGTATGACTACTTGCGGAACATACATGCCGAGAAACAGAGACATGAGAGCACGCGTCTGTTGTATGTGGCCGCGACCCGGGCCCGGAAGTATTTGCATCTCCTGGGACACGTCAGACTGGATCCTGACGGGGCGGCATTGAAAGCTCCCGATTCCCGAGCGTTGCTGGGAAAGATATGGGGGACCGTTGAGGCGGAATTTGCAGATGCGTTGAAGCGTCAGGGCATGCCGGACGTGCAAGAAGATGCCGGGAAAGGAGAGCCTGAGGGCATCCCCTTAAGGCGCCTTCAAGCGGATTGGGAACCCATCACCCAGCCCGAAGACATCGTATGGAAAGCGGCCGAGAGTCCCACCGATTCCGATGAGGTTGAAGTCCACCAGCCGCTCTTCGAGTGGGCGGGCGAACTGCAGCGCCGGGTGGGGATCGTCGTGCATCGGATGCTGCAGGAAATGCGGGCCCCTGATCGGGTGGACGTCAGTGATGGCACGGTCCGTGTCGCCTTGAGGTCGGAAGGATTGGACGGAGGCAAGCTCGACGAAGCTGTCTCGCGCGCAGTTTCGGGACTTCAGAATGCCGTTCGCGACGACCGGGGACGTTGGATTCTTTCCCGCCACGAGGACGATCGGCGGGAGTATGCGCTCTCAGCTGTCGTTGAAGGAAAAGTGCGCCGATTTGTTCTGGATCGTACGTTCGTGACCGATGGCACTCGGTGGATCATCGACTACAAGACGGGAACCCACGCCGGCGGTGGCCGGGACGAATTTCTGGACAATGAACAGGTTCGCTATCGTGCACAGTTGGAAAGCTACGCAGGTGTGATGCGGTCCGTGGACTCCCGTCCCATCCGCCTGGGTTTGTATTTCCCCATGCTCCAGGGATGGAGGGAGTGGCCTTTCGAGGATGGCCCCGCCTGATGCCTGATCGGGTTTCGGCAGCGTCGCCTGAGGGACTGTCGCCATGGGAAGCATTGGCAAAGTTCTTGCGCACCAACCAGCTCACAAGAACCTTATCCTGCGCGGAAATAACGAGGGGATTTCAACCTCCGATCCCTTGACACCGGTTCACTTGTTTACCGAACCAACGACCTGGCAACCGGCCACCCTATTCTAACGTGGCCCCGAACTCGAATAACCCGAGATCCTTCGTCAGCTTGTCGAACATCCGCATGGTGACCTTGATGTCGAACGCTGCGTCGTGGGCGTCGCCATCGTCGGTCCGCACACCCAGGTGTTCGGCGACCGTCATCAGCTTGAAGTCGCGCAAGCTGGCACGCGTCTGCATCAGCCGAATCCCAGCCAATTTCGACACGTCGATGATCGGATACCAAAACCAGGAGCCAAAGTAGTTGTCGCCAGATTTTCCGAACCATGCGCGGACGAAATCAGCATCGAAGTCGGAGTTGTAGCCTATAAAGTGGAGCTTGTCGGCCTTGTTGTACCGGTCGACATGCTGGGCCAAGACCTCTTCGGTGAACTGATGGTGGACGTCTTTCGCGTTGGGAAACGTCTGGATCTCTTCGGCCGTGCGGCCGTTGACCTCGAGAGCCCGAGGCTCGATTTCGTCGCCTGGGAACGGGCGCAGCGTGTAGTTGAATTCATCGACCAGCTCGCTGCCGCTGAAAATGGTGCCGGCTATCTGGATCAGGCTGTGTTTCTTCGGGTCGGTGCCAGTTGTCTCGCAATCTATGAAGCATGTTTTCACTGGATTATATCCCTCCGCCAAAAAATGATGGTCACCGCGAAAATGTTACCTGTCTTCTCATTCGTCGACCTTATCATCGTGCTCTGCAAGGTGTCGGTCAACCAGTCAACCGTCTCGCCGCCATATTTCAAACTCAGCCCCATTGGTTTCACGGTCGACCCAGACCCAGCGATTTCCGAAAGGCCAAACATGCTTTTCGATACAGTCTCGATGATGGAATGCGTCATCAGATAGATGCAGTAACGGTTATTGTTCTCACGGGCACGTTCAACTCAAAGGCGTGCTGATGCTGGAGCAGGATGGTCAACGATCCCGGCCGGTCGATCACAGGGTGATCGGTGTAGCGTTTCTAGCTTTGCTGAAATGCTTCTGGTCTTCCACCGATCTCACGGACGGATCAGTCAGGATCGTGACAGGAGGGGACCAGGGCCTGGAGGGCGATGGCTCGGCAGAGGGCGTCTATTCGGACCAGGAGGCGGCGGACCTCGGATTCCACAAACGGCAGCTTGTTTCCCACTACATCCCAGACAATGCTGTGTCGACCCCAAAGTACTCGTGGATCAGGATGTCTCGGAGTCCGGCCATCTTAGTCCACTCGATCTGAGGATTCTGGGCCGGAGGTGCGGGATGTACCTCGCGCCGTAAAAGGATGGGATTTCCAGACAGCGCCGAAAGAACCTGGCGATGGCCGAGTAGGGTTTCGAAACGCCATGCCCCCTGACGGAGTGCCGTACACCGTGCACAAGAGTCTGCGCGGGCATGGAGAACTCCTGAGAGACACACGCTTGGTTTCGGAAGTTCAAGCCGAACTGTGGCAAGGTCGGGATGAGTAGAGTTCGTTCCGATATGACACTCATGAAACTGACACAGGCGATGCTGACGCGGTATCGATCCAGACTCTAAGCTTGGTGCAGGAATTGAGCACGGAGGTGGAACATGAGGGCATCAAATCGTGGACTATTTGGGTTTCGCCGAAACACAATCACGGTTCTTGGCCTCGGCGGATGTGAAACCACGCGGATCATAATCCCCCCGAAATCTGAAAGGCTGGGATGCCCGTTTTGTGCCGGATCCCTCGACCAACTTCGCACGCAAGACATCGACGTTTACGGCTGTCGTTCCTGTTCTGGCGTGTGGTTTGACGCTGGGACCCTCAAGGCCTACCGGTTCGCAGTGGCCCAACTGAATGGACAGGCAGTCGAGCCGATCAATTTTGAAGTGGCTGAGCCCTCCGGCGGCGGCGTCTGCCCTCGCTGTCGGGAAACGACCCTTGAAGCCGGTGAGGATGGGGGCCTCAAGCTATTTCGGTGCAGGCGGTGTTCCGGGTTCTTTCTTCCCGAACAGACCGGCCCGCTCGATTGGGATCCCGTTTTTGACGGGCTGGAGCTGGCATTTTATCTTGGTTGCGAAACTGATCCCGCTGATGTGATCGCAGATTCCCTTGACGGTTTTGATGTCTCCGAGCTCTTTGATGGATTTGATTTCTTCTGACACGAATAACTACACGACCAAGAGGTCTGGTGTTGCATGACAGTCCGATATAGAAGGACTGCAGGAGGTTCCAATGAACTGGTCACTCAAGAAGAAGTTCGCGGTGGTCCTCGTTTCAGTCAGTGTCGCGTTCATCGGTTTCGGCCTGCGACAGCTCGGAACGATGACGATCAGAGCGTGTCAGGCGATGTCAGGCGGGTCAGAAACGGTAGCTGCGGTGGAGGGCGCATACTTTCCCGTTGACTACAGAGTCGCACGTCGACGGTTCCTCGATGCAGCCCGTTCCTCTGGCGGCAGCATTGAGAGTATACAGAACCCGCATTTTGGACCTGCGGGCGATCCGCTTTTTATGGACGTGGCGTATTTCGGGCCTGCAGACGCAAGCAAAGCCATTGTAGTCAGCTCCGGCACTCACGGAGTTGAGGGGTTTGCCGGGTCGGGAATTCAAACGCGACTGCTGCAGGAAGGGATTGCCTCACACCTACCTTCGAACGTGGGCCTCATGATGATTCATGGGATCAATCCGTATGGCATGGCACACTGGCGACGGGTCAACGAGGACAATGTAGACCTGAATCGCAACTTCAGGGATCATTCAACTCCTTACCCGGACAACCGTGGGTATGAGACACTCGCCGATGTCATTGCGCCCGCTTCGATCTCCTTTTGGAACGAGGTGGAATCGTGGTCGAGGGTGGGATGGGTATGGGCTACCGCGCGAGAAGCTGCAGTGGGGGCGGTGACCAAAGGCCAGTATTCCCACCCCGAAGGTCTCTTCTACGGTGGCGCGGCTGATGCCTGGTCGAACACAACAATGAGGACCGTCGTCGGTGAGTACCTGTCTGACGCGAGGCAGGTCGTTGTCGTAGATGTCCACACGGGCCTCGGGGAGTACGCTAGCGCCGAGGTGATACTCAACGTTCCATATGACTCGCCTGCACACCGGCGCGCCCTGGACATCTGGGGACCTCGGTTGACACGGACTACCGTGACAGGAGACTCGGTATCTACCCACCTTGAGGCCTCCTTGAAGCTCGCCATACCCGAGATGATGCCAGCAGCAGAGGTAACGGCAGTCAGCTTGGAGTTCGGCACGGTGCCGATCTTAGAGGCATTCAAGGCATTGCGCGCCGAAAACTTGCTCCACCACAGCGGTGGCCGGGACCATCCCAGGGAGCAGGAACTGAAAACTTGCGTGCTGCGTGCCTTTCATCCCGCCGCGCTGGATTGGGAGGAGTCGGTGTGGGAACAAGGTCAGGAGGTCATTGAGCGAGCGCTGGCTAGCCTTGTTTCATAAGCCTGTGCTTAAGGAATTAGGGCAGAGCCCTTTTACCCGAATTCACTTTGCAGGGATTGCAGGAAAGATGCGTGCGATCAGGCCACCTGCGAGTACGTCGGGCCAGTCTATGGAGTGGGGCAGAGTGGGCAGGAACCTATCACAGGGCCCCCGGACCGCTTGGAAAGCTGACATAAGTAGAGAACGAATTAGGGTATTGAGGGCTCTGCTCCCTAATTCCTCGAATCGCCCAGCACGGGCTAGAAAGCGATCCACGCTCCGCCGTCAAGCGCAGGGAAACGAGACGTGAGGGGGACAGGGCGGCCTGGCCCTGTCCCCGGGTGTTAGCGTCACTGAATCGTTCGTTGAGGCGTCCCTACCACCGCCTTCCCCATCACTTCCCCATCCCTCTTCCTCTTCAACCTTTCCATTCGCACTTCAAGACGAGCTCGCCGGCGCGCCAGGGTCGCGATTCCCTCCGTGCGTCGCAAAGCCTCATCCACGACTCGGAGAGCCGAGGCCGTGTCGCGGGCATGCCGTGCATAGTGAATCGATGCGCCCTCGTATCCGATCATGCTGAATTCGGAATGATCCATCAACCGTTTACAGATTTTCAGCGACTTGGCGTGTTCACCGATCCGCCGGTAGAGCATGGACAGTCTCTCCAGGGCACGCACATGCAGTGCGGTCGGCAGGGTGGACCGGAGCGTCAACTCATAACATTCGATGCTTTTCGAGCGATCCCTCGCCCTGTCGAAAATCTTCCCGAGGGAATAGACATCGAGAGCATCGTCGAGGGGAGCGGGTTCGGTCACGACCCGATCACAGGCATGGATCATCAGGCCTGCCAGCGACAGGATGTCGTACACGTTGTGGGAAAACACAGTACGCAGTTGGGTGGCATCGAAGTTGTTCAAGTAATCAAAATATACTCTCGGAATCATCGAGCCGTGGATGTCCGGACCACGGATGAACCCGATCAGTTTGTGTTCGAGCGCTGTGAGCCGGCAACTCCCATGGCCGTTACGCCACAATCTTCTCGCAATGAACAAGAGGTCGAAATGCGACATGTGACCGAAAGGCTTTTCCATCCGTGACAGGATGAACCGATTGTCCACCAGAGGGAGGTCGAATGTCCGACCATTGTATGTGACGATCAGATCGAACTCTTCGAGCAGCTTTCCCAGAGCCAGCAGCATCGACGGTTCCTCGTCGAAATCACGGATGAAGTACTGCACGACGTGGAACTCGTCACTCTTGAAAAACCCTACTCCTATCAGGAAAGGACACATACCGGCACCACTCTGAATACCCGTCGTCTCGGTATCCAGAAAGATGATCCGGTCACGATCCAGACGATCATGCTTGCATCGGGCCAGATCCAGCAGCGTCGGAAGATCCTCCGTAGACAGGCGGTCCAGGCGAATCTTCCCGTGATAATGTTCCGCGTCAAAGACCTCACGAATGACGTAGTGGCTCCCGTTGACAGTCTCTTCGACTCGACCCTCCGGCAGATTCTCCGGAACCGCCGGGCGAGGACGGAGAAACCCACCCCCGGGCGTCGCGTCCCTCAGAAAATTCAACTGGTCGGAGATCGAAAAGGTTCCGGGCCGGTCGTGGCGGCGGAGCTGATCCAGGGCTTTACGGAACTGGGTCATTTTAATGAGACGAGGGCATTGAGGATGGCCAGCGACGGCTCCTTCGCACCGGGATACGGGCCGACGCAGGACGGACATCCGTCGTCGCAGGCACACGCCTGGATCAGTTGGAGTGTTTCACCGAGGACCCTGTCGCGTATCTCATAGAGGGGCCGGCTCAGACCGATCCCTCCGGGATAGTTATCGAAGATGAAAACGGTGGGCTCATGCTCGATGTCCGATATGGCCTGGACCGTTGATGGCAGGGCCGTCTCGCCCACCGGAGTTCGTTTCGACCGATCGGGCACGCCCGTCTGAACGGAAGATCCCAGATCCCGGCGGTCGCACATAAGAAACACGGCGGCAATCTGCGCCAGCGCGTAGCCCAGGCCGTAAACGCCGTCCAGCCGAGCGGACTGGGAAAACGGAAGGGACTCGAAGAGATCTCTGGGAACACGTAACCAGTAAGAGGTGGTGTGCATCTCCTGGGTCGGCATGCTCAACTCTCCGGAACCCACGTTCTCCATCGTCATGAACTTCAACTTCTTGAAACCCACAACCTGGTGCGCAACGTGGACCTCTCCGTGGTGGTGGACGCGCATCGTTTCCGCCGTATCCAGGACGTTGACTTTTGTGTACGTGATGGCATCGGTAAAGTACTCGGAGTCGACTTGCTTGACGTAGGCCCTGCGCTCATCGACATCGAGTTGCTGGACGTAATACTGCTGCCCCTGATGCAGGTAGATGGCCTTATCGTGCAGCGTCGTGAACGCACTCGAATAATCCACCTCACCGATGATCCGTGCTTCTCCGGTTGTCTCAACCACCAGGAAATTATCCGAGCTGACACTTCTCAAAGAAAGGGAATCGGCCGGGTAGGCTTCGCTGGTCCAGTGCCATTTGTTTCCTGCTCGATGGATGAACCCCCGGTCGGACAGGTACTCGAGAATCTCCGACACATCATGCCCACCGAACAGCTCGTCAGCGTCGAACGGCAGCTCGAACGTCGCACACTGTAGATGGCTGATGAGGATGTGGATGTTCTCAGGGTTGATCAGACCTGTTTCCGGGGACCGCTCGAGGAAATACTCGGGATGGTTGACGATGTATTGATCCAGGGGAGCGCTTGACGCCACCATCACGCCGACGGCGCTTCCGCTGCGACGGCCGGCTCGACCCAGGCGCTGCCACGTCGAGGCTACCGTTCCCGGATAGCCCGCCAGGACAGAGACGTCCAGACTACCGATGTCTATCCCCAACTCCAGCGCGTTAGTCGATACGACACCGCGAACCTGGCCATCCCGCAGACCCTTCTCGATCGCGCGGCGTTCGTTCGGCAGGTATCCTCCCCTGTACCCGACGACGATGTCATCCTGACCGACCTCCTGCCGCATGTCCTCCTTGAGGTAACGAACCAGGATTTCAGTAATGAGACGGCTGTTTGCAAATACGATCGAGCCCTTATCCATCCTGATAAAGCCGCGCGCAATGTGCCGGGCTTCCTGAACATACGACCTGCGGATCCCCAATTGCCGATTGACGACTGGAGGGTTGTAGAAAAACAGATGTTTTTCTCCCTCGGGCGCCCCACTTTCGGCAATGAGTTCGAACTGCTTACCTGTCAGTTTCTCGGCCAGTTCCCGGGGGTTGGCAATTGTCGCTGAAGTGCAGATGAAATGCGGATCGCTGCCGTAGAATCGACATATCCGCTCCAGACGCCGAAACAGATTCGCCAGATGGCTTCCAAACACACCGCGGTAGGTGTGAAGCTCATCGACGACGATGTACTTCAAGTTCTCGAACATCCGGGTCCACTTCGTGTGATGGGGCAGGATGCCCTTGTGGAGCATGTCCGGATTGGTCAGAACGATGTGTCCCCTGGCACGTATCGCCGAGCGTGCATCCTGCGGCGTGTCGCCATCGTAGGAATGGATCCGGATGTCGGCGTCCAGAGCCTCGGTCCACTTCATCAGGTTGTCGAGTTGGTCGTAGGTCAGCGCCTTGGTCGGAAACAGGTAGAGGGCACGCGCGTCCGGGTTTTCCACGATGCTCTGGAGTACCGGAAGGTTCTAGCAGAGAGTCTTGCCCGACGCGGTCGGCGTCAGGACTACGGTGTTCCGACCGGCCTGGACGTGTTCGAGACACTCCAACTGGTGGGAGTAGAGTTCGGTGACCCCACGCTGTTTGAGAACTTCAGTGATCGTCTGATCCAGCACCGAGGGCATCTTTACCAGACGGGCCTGGCGAGACGGAATCCGGTGATAACCCGTGACACACTGGCTGTTGTGCAGTTCCGTAAGAACGTCGCCCTTACGAGTTCGCTCGGGTAGGGACGGCCCCTCTAAATGCAGCTTTAAATGAGCACCTGAGCGCATAAGAGCCACCATCACCCTTCGTCCGGTCAAGTCAGGTCCTTCGAAAACCACCCCGGAAGAAGCCGATTGCCCGCCCATGAACGAGATAATTGGCCTGGATATCGGGCGCCAAGGAAGCAATCCCCTGCAACGTTATTGTTTTTGAGGCTTTACTCGTTTAGATTGACTGAGGTGCCTGGCCTTTTTTGCGGCTAACGACGGGTCTATCCAATTGAATGCCATCGGATTCCAGCCTTTTCGAAACGCGGCCCTTTATTGAAAGAGAGGAAATTCAATGAAAGTCCAACTCAGCTACGACCTCCCCTGGAAAGCAAAGACCGACCTTCTGGTGGTCATACTCGACAAAGACATCTGTTTGCATGACCTTGGGCGGTCTCCCCTGGCGGAAATCGTGG
>CAZOZZ010000073.1:0-19438 GCA_964584435.1 uncultured Solibacteraceae bacterium
ACTGTAGGTGCGCTCTGTGAGCGCTCTTGCGGTCTTAGACCGCACCTACAGGGGGGCGATGCGCTTCTTTGTTTTTCGGTCGACTCCATGCCGGCCGTATACCTTCCGGTTCTGGGCCGTTCCCATGGCTTTGAGTTGCTTCAGTACGTCTTTAGCGGTCATGGTCTTTCCATTCAGATGGAACGGGAGGGTCGCCGGCTGCTTTGCATTGGCGCGCTCATTCCTGCCGCAACGCCATGAGTGGATCGATTCGGGTTGACCGCCGCGCGGGCAGGTAACAGGCCAGCATCGTCAAGACACCCAGCAGAACCGGAGCACCAACCAGCAAGATCGGGTCGGAGGTTGTCGTTTCGGTCATGGTCGTCAGCGCGGCGAAATAGGAGCCCAGGAGGCGCGTTGTGACAAAGGCAAACGCCTGGCCGATCACCGTTCCGAGAACGACCAGGATCGCGCCTTCCTTGAGAACAAGCTTCATTACCTGTGATTTTTGAGCTCCAAGCGCCATCCGGATGCCGATCTCCTTGCTCCTCTGGGCTACCGCATAGGCGGTCACACCCCCAAGACCGACAGTGGCCAGAATCAACCCGAACACGCCGATGCCTCCGTAGATCATCATCACGAACCGGACCATGAAGAGCATGGTTTCGACCTGATCGCTGAGCAAACTGACGTTGAACAGCGTCAGACTCGGATCAATCAGCGCGATTTCGTTCCGGATCGCGTTACGGATGTCGACTCCCGGATCCGTACGCACGAGCAGGGTGACGCCTTGTGAGGAAGGTCGCTCGAAAGCAGCCGGTTCCATCGGCAGAAAGACACCCATCCGGGATCGCTCGAGTATGCCTCCCGATCGGAAGTCCGGTGCCACACCGATGACCTGGTAGCGATCTCCCTCGAGGTCCAGCGTTTGTCCGATCGGGTCTTGATTCGGCCAGGTTTCATCAACGGTTGTCTGGTTGACTATTGCGACGCGTGAGCCATCGGTCTGGTCCGACTTCCGAAAGCTTCTGCCGGGTTCGATGTCCACTCCGAGGGCCTCGAAGAATCCATCGCCGACATGTTCCCTTCGGATGCTCTTGGCGAGTCTGGCCGCTTCATCGAGGTCCGTGCTGGCCCGGAGTGCCGCTTCATCGCCGAACATCCCCAGTGGGATGTTGTGAGTCAGGCTGGCTTCCGCCACTCCGGGAATCAGCCGGATCCGATCCGGTAGACGGGAGAAGAGTTCCCTCGCCTGATCTCCCGAATAGCCGTCACGGACCGGATCAAGTGACATCATGTACAGGTTTCGGACGTCGAACCCCAGTTCGACTGTGCTGGACCTTCCGAACCCGAGGACGACGAAGCCGGTCAGCAGAAGTAACATCAGCGATCCGGCCACTTGCTGGAGGACGAGAGCGTTGCGCAAGCTGAACCACCGGTATTTCTTCATCCGCATGTCGGCGCCACTCTTGAGAGCCGGCGCCACATCGGCTTTGGCCGCCTGTAGAGCCGGCGCCAGCCCGAACAGAATTCCGGACAGAACGCTGACGCCGAGCGTGAACAGCAGAGCCACCCAGCTCATTTCCATTTCAAAGGTCATGTACTCCGGGATCATTGGTTCGATCCACTCCGTCGATGAGATGGACCACCAGGCCAAGGCCAGACCGGCACCTCCTCCAAGCGTCGCCAGGATCGTGCTCTCGGTGACCAACTGGCGAACGATACGCCCACGGCTGGCACCGACCGACAATCGAATAGCGATCTCCTTTGCGCGGGCGCTTCCGCGTGCCAGCAACAAGGTTCCCACGTTTGAACAGGCGATCAGCAACGCCAGTCCCGACAGGATCAGAGGGAACGCCATCATGACGGGCAGGTCTTCATCCCGGATGGGCAAAAGCCGTCCGCCAGGCAGCAGCGTGATGCGCCGACCTTCCCGGATGTCGGTCGCACCTTCATCAACTTCCTGTTGACGGATCATGGCGTCGAGTGCCGCTTCAGCCCCCTGGCGCGTGATCCCGTCGGAGAGACGACCGGCGATGCTGAACGCCGCGATCTCTTTGTCGCGGAGCGCGTCCGATCCCAGTTCCGGGGCGATCCTGGGATCGACTGTCGTGGGCAACCAGATGTCGGCGGCGGACATGACCGGGAGTGCACCGAAGAAGTCCTCTTCTGCGACACCGATGATCGTGGCCGGGTACCCGTTGATCCGCAGGGTCGATCCAATGATATTTGGATCGCCGCCCAGACGCCCTTGCCAGAACCGGTGGCTGACCACCAGGCTGGCTGGTGCTCCCGCAGTGCTTTCCGCGGTTCCGAAAGTCCGTCCCATCCTGGCGCCGGTTTGGAAAACGTCAAAGTAGTTCGGGGTTACCAGATGTCCCCACGTCCGGCTGGACCGGTTGTCGTCAGTCTTGATAACGAACGGCACGGGAGCGATGTAGGCCGCGATGTCTCTGAACTGTCCGCTATTGTCCCTGAAGTGCTCGTAGTCGGGGTAGGAGACGGGCCGGGAGCTGGAGATCAGTTCGTCCGGATTTCCGACAGTGGGGATGTCGCGCAAAATGAGGGAATCCAGTTGGCTGAACATGGTCGTGGTCAGACCGATGCCGATGCCCACCGACACTACCGATGCGACAGTAAACCCCTTTGACCGAGCCAGCATCCGGACTGCGTAGCGGGTGTCTTGTGCCAGTTCCAATGCGTGTTCGCTCGGGACTCGAATGGCCAGATCCAGAAGGAGGCGGGCGATCATCACGATCAGCTTTCCCCAACCGTGACGGCGAGCCGCATCGCGCATGATGTGCTCGCTGTCTGCGACCAGTTCCTGTCCGTGATCGAGACGGAATTCGTTCGGGAAGGTGCGCACCAGTTTTTGATATAGCCAGAGCGAAAAGGCCATCGTTGCTTTCATTACCGTGCTCCAGACTCGGTTGCCGCGCGTTTCAGGTGGATGATCTGTACGAGTTGTTCCAGGCGCCGACACTCGGCCTCGAGCACCTTCCGTCCCTGCCGGGTCAGTCGATAGTAGCGTCGTCGCTCATCGTCGTCCTCAGGCGCCGGTCTCCGGTCGGATTCTTCGATGAGACCCTCGCTGATCAGACGGCGAATCGTCCCGTACAACGTCGCAGGCCACAGCCGGACCTTTCCGTCCGTGCGGTCAAGCACTTCCTGCATGATGCCGTAGCCATGCTGCTCCTGTCCGGACAACGACAGGAGGATGTGGAACCAGTTTGCACGCAAAGGCAGAAATGAGTCGGCGGATGGTCGAGTCGTCATCACTGAATCGTATCATATATATATCAACTAAGATACAGTTGGGCAGTGGCCGGCAAGTCTTTGGGGGACAGCGGACAAATCCAATAACCCCTTCGACTGCCGGTTTTGAGGTCACACAGGCCTTCATTCTTTTTGCTTCGATTTCTGGTTTTTGATGCGCTGCTTTGATAGCCTGAACGTGCTCAAGCGTGTGGAGGTGAAGGTGAAGGTGAAGGTTCAATTCCCGCGAAAATCGGTCCTCTGGTTGCTGGCGGTCGCGTTCGTTTGTTCAAACGCGATGCCTTCCGAAGCGCAGACAACGCAGCAACGCGAGGAGATGCAGCAGCGGGCTCAGGAGAGTTTTCGCCAGGAGCGGCTGCAAGCGTTCATAGAAGACGTTCACCGGTTCTACGAGACCAGCGGGGAACTGGTATCGTTTCGAGTCCAGCTGAACATGTCGCCCCAAGAGGCCAAGTCCATTTCCGACAAGTCGAAGGAGCTCGACAACCGGGCCAATAGGATCATCGACTTTATCGAAAATGCAGCCCCCGCCGTAAAAGGCAACACGGATGATCTCTGGATCATCAGGCCGCCGAGCGAGGAACCGACGCTGGAAGAGCGTCTGACATTGATACTTGCGCTGGTTTACCGCGTCGAGCCGAAGCTCCAACACCTGATCGAGTTGATAGGCGGTGAAGTCGAGCCGGCTATTGAGCTCGAACAGCTCATGGTCGAGGTGTCCCTTCCATACCTTGTGGTTGGCGGGCTCCAGACGATCAAGTCGATGACCATCGACTTGCGCCAGGGGCTGTAGGTAAGCGTTGAGCGGGCAGCGTTCAGCGGGTAGCGCGCAGCAAGAAGCGAGCAGCCATGCCAACCTCCCAAGCCCGCCAGTTTCGAAGCCGTTTCGAGTAGGAAGCTGGTTGAAGTTGCCTCTTCGGAGCTCTTCCTGTCCTCCCCCCACCTTTCCGTCAAGCTTCCTGGCTGATTCGTGTGTTTCAGCCTTGTTTTAGCGTAATCTGACATCGTGAAGAAGTACGTATCGGAATGCATCGGGACTTTCACGCTGGTGTTCGCGGGAACGGGTGCCATCGTCATCGGAGACGTGACGGGCAGTGTGTCCGAGGTGGGTGTGGGCCTGACGTTCGGTCTCGTGGTCATGACGATGATCTATGCGGTCGGGGACGTTTCGGGTGCGCACCTGAATCCAGCCGTGACCCTGGGCTTCTGGGCTGCCCGGCGGCTGGACAGCCGGTTCGTGGCACCGTACATACTGAGTCAATGCCTGGGAGCGTTGCTGGCCAGCGGAATCCTTCACACACTTTTTCCTTCTCACCAGACGTTGGGCGCAACCCGGCCCACGGGTTCGCTGACGCAAAGCTTTGTTCTTGAAGTCATCCTGACGTGGATCCTGATGTTCGTCATTCTGAACATGTCGACTGGCGCCAGGGAGAAGGGAATTACAGCCGGGATCGCGATCGGTTCTGTAATTGCCTTTGAAGCGATCTTCGCCGGGCCGATTTCGGGGGCGTCGATGAATCCTGCGCGATCTCTGGGGCCCGCATTGATCAGTGCCCGTGTCGATGTCCTTTGGCTTTATGTTGCCGCACCCTTGACGGGGGCTCTACTGGCTGTGCCTACCTGCCGGTGCGTGCAGGAGGAGGGCTGCTGCGTCGAGGAGGTCTGCGGGTGACTGAGTCCCTCCCGCAAAAGCACGTCCTCTTTGTCTGTATCGAGAATTCCAACCGTAGCCAGATGGCCGAAGCGTTCGCGCGCATCCATGGCGGTAACAGGATCGAAGCCTACAGTGCCGGTTCGCGACCCTCCGGTCAGGTGAATCGTCGTGCCGTCAGTTCCATGCAGCAAGTCGGCTACGACCTCTCCCACCATCAATCCAACTCACTGTCAGACGTGCCCGACGTGGAATACGATTTCGTCGCGACGATGGGTTGCGGCGACGAATGCCCCCACATCCCCGCCAGGCAGCGTGCCGACTGGGACATTCCCGACCCGAAAGACATGGATCCCGGGGAGTTTAGTAAAGTCCGTGACCTGATCGAGTGCAAAGTAAAGGAGATGCTCGCCAGCATATAGACGAGGACTCGAACCGAAAGGCCTGAGAACTTCAACGCAAAGACGCCAAGACGCAGAGGTCACAAATTTTGTTTCTGAGGCAGTGAGACGTCCTGACAAACAACTTTGCGTTCTTTGCGAGTTGGCGTCTTTGCGTTGATTACTATCTTCACTGGAGGCCAGGTGTGGCCCCGGGGGATTGCGTCTTTTCCAGGTAATCCAAAATGATCTCTCGCTCTTTCTCGGAAGGTTCGCCCATTCCCTGGTCGTTGATCATCTCGTCGATCAACTGATCCCACTGTCCCCGTGTCATTTCGGCGCCGGTGATCAGGCCTGCGTCGTGACACGCTACGCAGTGTTCTTCGGCTACCTTGACTCCCTCTGCCGGCTTGAGATCCTGGGTGGTCCGGGCCTGGGCATCCCGGAATCCTGAGGGCAGGGAGGCGATCAGCAAGCCGATCAACAGGGTGGCGATCGAAAGCTTCTTGACTGTCATCGAACGATTCACCCCTCTAAACCGCGGTTACCGCGATGCGGTGCATCACGTTGTTCAAATACCCCCGGGGGTTCCATCCCGGCACCACCGGCGGCTGGGTCTTGCCGTTTGAATCCGTAGCTCGCGCCCAGATCTCGTAGTAGCCCTTCACGGGGAAACGGACCTCCGTTTCCCAACGTTGCCACGCGTAGGGATTGGCGGGATCGCTCAAACGCGTCGTCTGCCAAGTTTGACCGAAATCATAGCTGATTTCCATACTGACAACCGTCGCATCCCCGGCCCAGGCATGGCCTCGAACGGCGAGGGCACTGCCTACCGGAGTCGTGGTCTGGGGCTCGGGTCGCGTGATGAGCGACTTCACGGGCATCGAGTGGATGACCTCCATGTCTTCCTGCGGTACGTCGGCCCCGGCCTGGACAGGGTACTTGTTGATTCTGTAGGAAAAACCGGTCATGCCGCGTCCATCGTGGACTTGGTCCCGGATCTGAATCCGGTCGATCCACTTAGCAGATGCGGAGCCCGGCCAGCCCGGGACGACCATCCGGACCGGAAACCCATGAATGTCAGGGACGGGCTCGCCGTTCATTTCCCAGGCGAGCAGGTTGTAAGGGTTCATTGCCTTCGACATCGGAACGCCGCGGGAAAGAGCCTGAAGCTCGGGATTACCGCTCAGGTGGATGTCGTCGGAGTGATTTGCCGTGTACACCGCGCTCGGCTTGACGCCGGCTGCCTTGAGCACATCGGCCATGCTCACACCTGTCCAACGCGAACAGGCAATGGCTCCGATGGTCCATTGCATTCCACTCGGATGGGGTTCATACCCGGCGCGACCGTTGCCGGTGCATTCGAGCTGAAGGTTCCAGGTGTGGGTTGGGAAGTCCCGTTTCAGGTCGTCAAGCGACAGTTCCAGCGGATTGTCGACGTCTCCGTCGATGACGAGCCTGTAACCCGTGCTGTCCAGGCTCTGTGCCATCGGACCCAGGTTGCCGTTGTTTCGAACGTAATGGTATCTGGTCGGAGTGACGTCATCGTCGAGCTGGTGGGCCCGGGCCTCGGCTCCGATGGGTCTTTCGTTCAGGACCACCAGCTCTTCCTTGCCGGCGATCACGAATCGCTCACCCTGGGCGAAGGCCGCCGGGATCAGGCCACCGGGGAAGTTCCGGGCAAATGGAATGTGAGCGCCGATGGCCATTGCCATCGCAGTCAGACCGGCTCCGTTCAGGAATCCGCGCCGGGTCACTGGGTCCGGTTTGCGCCCCCAGAGTTCGGCATCTGCTCGCCCGGGATCGGAATAGAGTTCGTTGATACCTCTTTCCCTTTTCATGAGCTACTCCTCCTGGCGAGCGGTCGCCTTCGGTCAGAATCGGCGTCGGGGACATCCCACGCCGGTCGTGACATTTTAAATGACGACTGACTTGAAACTTAACCGTTTTTTCGTGAGTGTGCTGATCCGGCGGTAAGCGTGTTGGGGCGGCCCTCGGTGGCCGCCCGCCGGGTTTTGCCGGTGGGTTGTCTTCTCTTGGGGAGGAGCCGGGCTTTCTCGTCGGGGGCTGTCGTTAGCGCGTTGGTGAGCTTTTCCGGCGGGTGGCTGTCCTCCAGCGTGCCGCTGAGCTTTCCCGCGGGTGGCCAGGGACGGCCACCCCGACACGCTGGCCCGAAGCTGACGGTTTCAATCGTCCTCGATGACCACGGCGGTGCCGTAGGCGAGCAACTCTGCCATATTTGCTGAAATGTAGGAGGTGATGAAGCTGGACCGGACGATGGCATTGGCTCCAAGCGATTTCGCTTCGGAGACCATGTTGTCGACAGCCTGCTCGCGGCTTTCCGCCAACAGCTTTGTGTATTCGTGCACCTCGCCTCCGACGATCCCCCGTAAGGCCGCCACAATATCCCGGCCGATGTGGCGAGCGCGCACCGTGTTGCCCCGAACCAGACCCAGGGTCCGCACAATCCGCTTTCCCGCAACATTCTCTGTAGTCACAACGGTCATTTCTTCACTCCTTTATAGCGGTCATGTGGCAGTTCAAGTAAACGTTGTCGCAGGACGGATATGAAAAGCAGAACGACACCGATGACGATCGCACCGGCTGTCATCCCTTCGAAAGTGAGCAGGTCCGGGTCGGTTAGGAACAGATATGCTCCGTATGCCGCCCACACCGTGACTCCGAGTATCAGCAGTGCCCAGCCCGCCTTACGCGGAGCCTGGACCGATATCCTCTGTTCCAGCTTTTCCATCTCTTCCTCCGTTGGCCTGGCAAAGCGAGTACCGCCCGTGGCTTGCTGCAGTCTTTCCAACTGTGCCAGTGTCTTCCGACATTCCGCGCAGTCCTCGAGGTGGAGCCGAACCTTCTGGCTGTCTCCCTGCGTCAACTCGTCGTCCAGGTGTGCGGACAGCATCTGTCGTATTTCATCGTGCACAGTCACAGATACCTCTCGAGTTGGCCGCGCAGCTTGTCCCTTGCGTGATGCAGGCGTGTGGCGACAGTTGTGCTGGGAATCCCGACCGCACTACCGATTTCAGCGTAGGACATGCCGTGGACGTCCCGGAGGACGACGACTTCCCGCTGTTCGTCAGGCAGTTTCCCGATCGCTTGCCACAAGACCCTCCGCAGTTCGGTCTGCTCTTCGAGTGAAATAGCATTCCCCGTTGACGGTTCGATCATGGTCTCGAGTGCGTATTCCTTCCGCGAAGCCCGTTTTCTCAGATGGTCGATAGCGACGTTCCGAAGTATCCGATAGAACCATGGCGTCAGGGATCTTTCCGGGTCCCGCTGTGCCCAGTTCCGGTGAACCTTGAGAAATGCTTCCTGGGTGAGGTCGAGTGCGTCCTCTCGATTGCCGACCATTTGAAGGATGAAGTGAAAGGCTCGCAATCGATGCTGCTTCACCAACAAGGCGAGTTCTTCAGAATCGGCTGTCACTTGTTCCACTATTTGAATGATCGCTTCCATACCTGCCGAACCCGGCCTGTGCAGTCAGGTCGCACCGGCTATTATGGATACGGAGTGCGGGGAGGTTTTCTTTCATTTGTTTTTGCGAGCGTCTGATTCGGATTGTAGAAGCACGACGCACGACGTTCCTAATAAAATCCCGCTCGAGATCCCTCGCCGCTTCTCGCTTCCGAATGCCGGCCTCAACGTGTTCTCGGTTGATGGCTCCAACTGGCAGCTCCAGCTTTGGGGCGATACCGGGCACCTCACCCGCTGACGATGATGTCGGCTGACCGCAGACGAAAAATATGCGTCCTGCGCGCAATCATCGCGTGCCAGGTAACTGGCAGAAACCAGGGTAAAAGTCTGGGATACATGCAAAAAACAGCGTGAAAGGGCCGTAAAAACGAGCCAAGAAACCATAGAATTCTCTTGACAATCATACCGTCCTGAGGATCAAATGGGTTCCCCCCGGGAGATCTAGAGGTCAAATGGAACGATTAAAAGAAGTTATGACTCTGCGGGAAGCTTCCCACTATCTTGGCATTTCGCCGGATACTTTGTACAAGTATCTGGGGGAAGACAAGATTCCCGCGTTCAAGCTCGGAAACCGGTGGCGATTTAAGAAAGATCTGCTGGACCGGTGGATGGAAAAAAAGAGCGAACGTGGCGGGAGTTCCTTGAGCAGGCGCGGGAAGGTGAGGGCCAGGACCTGATTCAATCGGTTTCATAGGCGGACTTAAAGCATGTTTTTCAGCAAAAACAAGCCGCTTGTCGGATTGGATATCGGGTCGAGTTCGGTGAAAGCCGTCCAGTTGGCCCGTTCCAAGAGCGGTTACGAGATAGTAGCTTTCGGACAGGAGAGCCTCGGCCCCTATGCGGTTGTCGATGGAGCCGTCGCGGATCCCGGCGCCGTGTCCGAGGCTATCAAGACGGCGTTTACCGCCGGTGGATTCAAGGCCAAGAATGTGGCGACGGGTGTATCCGGGCATTCGGTAATCGTCAAGAGGGTAGTTCTCCCAGTCGATAGTGCCGAAGAGGTGGCCGCCTCGATCGAGTTCGATGCGGACCAGTACATTCCCTTCGAAATCGCCGAGGTAAACCTCGACTACGAGGTGATCGGCCCAGCCGAATCCGACGACGAGGAAGGTCTGGAAGTCCTGCTGGTAGCGGCCAAGAAGGACCAGATTCAAAACAACACCGACGTGATCACGATGGCTGGCCGTCTCACCAGCGTCGTCGACATCGATGCTTTTGCGGTTCAGAACGCTTTCGAGACCAACTATGAACCCGATCCCGACTCCACGATCGCTCTGCTCAACATCGGCGCATCCCTCACAAACATCAACATAACGAAGGGGGGGATGCCGCTCTTCATCCGCGACGTGTCGATGGGTGGGGACCAGTACACCGATATTCTTCAAAAGGAACTGCAACTCAGTTACGAGGAAGGCGAAGACCTCAAGTTCGGAAAACAAGTCGGGATGTATGACGCGGAGATGGTTCAGCCGTTGCTGGACTCAATCACCGACATGCTCACGATGGAGATCCAGAAGACGTTCGATTTCTTCAAGGAAACCTTTCCGGAAGAGACGATCTCTTCGATTTACTTGAGTGGCGGAACCTCGCGCGCCACCGGTCTGGTCGAAAGAATTCAGACCGCGTTCAGTCTCCCGACTGAGCTTCTGGACCCGCTCAAGTCCATCGGAGTAAATAAGAAGGTGTCCGGAATCGATGAGTCCGGAGCATCGCTGGTTGTTGCAGTGGGACTGGCTCTGAGGGGATTTGACCAATGATCCGCGTCAATCTCATCGGTGGACCCAAGAAGAAGGCCGGCGCGGCCAAGGGGAGCGGATTCAAACTGCCCACGAACCTGTTGCCGCTCCTTTGGGCAGCGGTCGTTGCGGGTGCCGCCATTTATGGCTATTTATGGCGAGCCGACCTCACGTCCCAGTCCGAAGAACTTTCCGGCCGTATTGCTTCGGCCGAGGCTCAGAAGGCTCAGCTCCAATCTGTGATCGACGAGGACACCGTTTATGAAGGCCGGAAGGCCATGCTCGAGAATCGGATCGCCGCAATCGAAGGCCTGCAGCGAGGGCAGGTCAGCCCCGTGGTGTCGCTGGACATTCTCAGTCAAGCGATCAACGGAACCGAGTATGTGTGGCTGAACCAACTGGGGCAGAGCAACACGCAGTTCAACATGTCCGGTACCGGCACTTCGAATGATGCGGTAGCGGACTTCATGAGCAGCCTGGAGGCGACCGGTTATTTTCGTAATCTCAACCTTGTCAACATGCTGAGTTCGGGTGCGAACGTCTCGTTCTCGTTGTCCTGCGAGTTCGTGCCCCCGACCCTTGTCCGAGAGGAACCCGCCGATGCCGAAAGCAGTCCGGACGAGGGTGCCGGCGGCGACGGAACGAACTGATGAGGAAGTGTAGTCATGGCTGTTGAATTCAGTGACTTTCAGAGACTTGCCTGGTACTACCAGGCCCTGATCGTTGTCGGTCTTGCGGGCGGGTTACTGGCTGGCTTCTGGTATCAATTCTTGACGCCGATCGAGGCTGAGATCGTCAGTAAGGATGCCCAGGTCGCCACGCTCCAGCAGGAAATTGCCGCGGCGGTTCAACGGCGGCAGCAGCTGGCCCAATTGAAGACTGAATCGTTGGAACTACAGGCCCGTCTCGATGGGTTGAAAACGGTCCTTCCCCTGGAGCGGGAGACCGATGACATCATTCGGCAGGTCGAGCAGGCCGCAAGGGATTCGTCGATGCGGATCCTGAGGTTCTCCCCCCGGGGGAGTTACCGATTTTGAAGTGTATTCGGAGTATCCGATCACCATGCAGGTGGAGTCGACCTATCACAACATGGGGCTTTTCCTGGATCGAATCCGCCAGTTGCCCCGTATCGTGAACATCAGCAATCTCCAGCTGACTTCATCCGGGTGTCTTTAGACAGTTTTCTGATCCTTGTTGCGGAGCCCGACGTGCGAACCGGCCAGGCCAGATATGCTCTCAAACAGGCAGCCCGAAGGCTCCGGCCTGAATTTGAGAGGGCGGATGCCTGATGCTATACTCTTGCGATTGACATGAACTTTAAAGAGTTGAAAGAGCTGATCGACATCGTCTCGTCCAAAGAGAACATCTCGGAACTAGAGGTCGAGCGTTCAGGCGTACGGCTGTGGATCAAGAAGTCTTCAGACGGCGTTTCGACCGCGGTGTCGAACGTCGAGGCCGTCTCGGGAGAACAATCGACACCCGCGCTTGCACCGGTGCCGGCCCCGGCCCAGACGCCCGCCGAAAGCCCTGGACTGGCCTACGTGACGTCGCCGATCGTGGGAACGTTCTATCGTGCTTCCAGCCCGGATGCGGATCCTTTCGTGAACGTTGGGGATTTCGTCGAAAAAGGTAGCGTCGTCTGCATCATCGAAGCGATGAAGCTGATGAACGAGATCGAATCCGAAGTTGCAGGTGAAATCGTCAGCATTTCCGTCGAAAACGGCCATCCCGTCGAATACGGTGAGAGGCTGTTCGCTGTGCGTCCACGGTAACGCGTAGGACGACACGGATTCCGCCAATCCAGATGTTCGGAAAAATACTCATAGCCAACCGTGGAGAGATCGCTCTCCGTGTCATGTTTGCCTGCAAGGAACTGGGCATCGGCACGGTTGCGGTGTTTTCCGAAGCGGACCGTCACGCTCTTCACGTACGTTTTGCGGATGAGGCCATCTGTATCGGTCCCGCCAGAAGCACCGACAGTTACCTGAACATACCCGGCGTGATCAGCGCTGCCGAGATCGCCAACGCCGATGCGATCCATCCCGGATATGGATTTCTTTCCGAGAGCGCATACTTCGCCGAGGTGTGCGAGGCCTGTGACATCAAGTTTATCGGGCCGAAGCCGGCCAGTATTCGGCAGATGGGCGATAAGGCTCAGGCTCGGAAGGAACTGGCTGCTGTCGGTGTCCCGATCCTTCCGGGCAGTTCGGATGTGGTCGAGGATGACGATCATGCACTCGCCGTGGCCGAAGAGATAGGCTATCCCCTCATCGTCAAGGCGACCGCCGGAGGAGGCGGGCGGGGCATGCGGGTGGTTCGCAGTCATGAAGAGCTCCTCCCGGCTCTTGCCACTGCTCAGGCCGAAGCATCCGCGGCGTTTGGTGCATCCCAATGCTACCTGGAGCGATTCATCGAGAAAGCCCGCCATGTGGAGTTCCAGGTCCTGGCCGATGAATTCGGCAACGCGATCCATCTGGGCGAGCGGGAGTGCTCGATCCAGCGTCGGCATCAGAAACTGATCGAAGAAGCGCCATCTGTGATCATGAACGAGGAGTTGCGACAGAGCGTTGGAAGCACGGTGGTTTCAGCCGTTCAACAATTGGGATACAGCAACGTGGGAACGGTGGAGTTTCTGGTCGACGAGGAACACAATTTCTATTTCATGGAAATGAACACCAGAATCCAGGTGGAGCATGGCGTGACGGAAGTCGTAACGGGAATCGACCTGATCCGTGCCCAGATTCTCGCAGCAGCCGGTGAGAAACTTTCCCTCCGTCAGGAGGACATTCAATTCCGCGGACATGCGATCGAGTGTCGTGTCAACGCAGAGGATCCGTTCACACACCGGCCCTCACCGGGCAAGATCACGTCATGGCATCCCCCGGGAGGTCCGGGAGTGCGCGTCGATACTGCTGCATATGCGGAGTACGAGATACCCCCCTATTACGATTCCCTGATCGCCAAGGTCATTTCGCACGGTGCCACACGGGACGAATCGATTCGCCGCATGGACCGCTCACTGCGCACGTTCATCGTCGAAGGAGTCAAGACCACCATTCCTCTGCATCTGGAAGTGTTGATGAGTGGTGGGTTCCAGTCCGGTGACATCTCTACAGCGTTTCTGGAGAGTTTGTTGCAGCTTAAGACCAAGCTGGCATGACGCCGGTTCCCCTCCTTTACTCGATCTCCGACGGGGCCTTTGGAAACCCGGTGGAGATCGCCAGGCGTCTCTTCTCCGGAGGTGCCCGTCTCGTACAAATTCGCGACAAGGACGCTGCCTCGGGCGTCCTGCTGTCGCGTTCACTGTCGATAATGGAAGCGGCCCCTCCCGGTGTTCAACTTCTGGTCAACGATCGCATAGACGTGGCGATCCTGGCGGGTGCATCGGGCGCTCACATCGGACGGGACGACTTGCCACCCGCCGTGTCTCGAAAGCTTCTGGGGACCGAAAAGATCCTCGGGGTATCGACACACGATCGGGATCAGGCCGTGGCAGCCGACCTCGAACCAGTCGATTACGTGGCGGTGGGCCCAGTTTTCCCGACCACGACCAAGAAGAACCCCGATTCCGTGATCGGTCTCGAAGGCCTTGCTGAAATCTGCCGTCTGGTAACGAAACCGGTGGTCGCAATAGGCGGGATCCGGCTGGAGAACGTGTCCGACGTCATGGCCGCGGGCGCCGCCTCGGTGGCCGTGATTGCCGATTTGATCGGTCACGACGACATTGAAGCGAGAACGGGGCAGTTTTTGGAGAGGCTGGGGGCGTAGGCTACTGGGGGAAGTCCAAGGTCCAAAGTCAGGGGGTCCGAGGTCCGGGGTCCGAGGTTCAGAATCTTGGGGGCGAGGCTTGGTTGATCCCAATCACAATGGCTTGAACCGGCAGTTTTTCGTACACTTAGATGTTGACGCCGCGATGGTGGTCGAGTCCGTGTTCCTCGATTGTTTATGGGAGTGGTTTTGCAGGTAACCGAACAGCAGACAGAGACGGCGCCGGAGCGGGAAGCTTCGACTTCTACCGAACTGTTCCTGATTCAAACACGGCCCAGCCGGACAATCCTGTACCTGGCACCTGCGACCCTCGGAGCTTGTGAAGCAATGGACGGCGACCACATCCGGAACTTCATCAACCGGCTCGTTGGGAGCCAGAACGCGGTGATCCGGTGGATCGGAAGAGTTACCCGAACAGGACACTCTTACTATCAGAAGCTGGAGGACAAGATCGACCCGTTGGAGCGCATGATCAAGGCGATCAATCGGCCTCACAGTCTCATCGTCCGGCACTCGTCGGGAACCGATGCCGAGAAGCGATTCCGTGACTTGCTTCGCTGGCAGAAGCGCAAGCACCTGGCCTGGCTGATGATCGACGGTACGATCACGGCCGTGGCGGCCCTTCTGGCACCTTTCCTGGTGCCAATCCCGGGTCCGAATCTTTTTTTCTACTATCCGGTGCTGCGTCTGCTCAGCCACTACCGTGCGGTGACCGGCGCCTCGCGGGGTCTCAACGGAATCCGAGTGACCTTTGAACAATCCCCCGACTTGACTGCCCTCGAAGCGAATCTGCGGGCCGCCGGGGGCCGTAGTGCAATGGGCGAGGCCGCGGCTGGAATGAATGTCCAGGGGCTCGGTAGATTTCTGGAAAGGATGGCGTGATGTTTGATTTAAGGGGCATTGTTCCCCCTCTTGTAACCCCGTTCAACGAATCTGGAGAAGTCGTCTATTCCGACTTCGAAAGCAACTTCGAAAAGTACCTGGCAGCCGGTGTCGAAGGCTATCTCGTTCTGGGCTCGAACGGTGAGTCCGTTTACCTGGAGCACGACGAGAAACTCAAACTGATTCGGGCGGCGCGGAAAAGGGTGCCCGAATCGATGATGCTCCTGGCCGGAACGGGAGTCGAATCGACGGCGGCGACGATACGGCTGACCCGGGAGGCTGCGGACCTTGGGGTCGACGGCGTTCTGGTCAAGAACCCGTTCTATTTCAAGAGTCGGATGACTTCCGAAGTGTACCTGTCCCACTACACAGCAGTCGCAGATGCCTCACCGGTTCCAGTGGTGATCTATAACGTGCCGGTTTTTACCGGAATCTCGATGGAAGGTGGGCTGATGATCGAGCTGGCCAGGCACCCTAATATCCGCGGCGTAAAGGAGAGTGCCGGTAACGTCCAGTTGATTTCCGAGGTGTGCTGGGCCACGGCGGATAACGACTTTTCGATCCTTGCCGGTTCGGCCCCGACGTTGTTTCCAACCATGATGGCAGGTGCCGGTGGCGGTATCGTGGCTCTCGCCTCTGCAGCCCCCGCTGCGATGGTACAACTTTACAAAGCATTCGAAAATCGGGACTACCAGGCGGCGTCTTCTCTTCAGGAAATCGTCGCGCCTGCTGCCGTAGCGGTAACGGCCACGTTTGGGGTCCCGGGACTTAAAGCTGCGATGGCTCTGGAAGGTTTCCGGAGCGGCCTGCCCCGTCGACCGTTACTTCCGTCAGGTGCCGCCGCCGTAGCGGAGCTTCGAGAGATCTTCGACCGAATGAATTCCCGGTTGGTGCAAACAGGCGTCGCGTCCCATGCTTGATAAGACGATTTCGGGTTGTTATCGGTTCCTGATGGGTGCCGTTGGGGCCTGGCGACACTGCTGATGCACATTCCGGTCGAAGCTCTCCCGTCGACTTCCAGGTTCTTTGTCGACTATGCCCGGAACTGGTCGAAGGTCAGCGGATTCTTTTCCTACGATCCTTCTCTGGAGACCGTTGCTGCTTTTGCCCGCGAGCGGGAGCCCCTCGGTGCCGCCCACCTGGGTCGTCTCTGTTCCTCTCTTTCCAATCAACAACAGAAATGGGGCGGGGATGCTGGCCCTGTAGGGAAACTGGAGTCAGGTGCCGTCGCTGTTCTGGCAGGCCAGCAGCCGGGTTTGTTTACCGGGCCCCTGTATTCGATATTGAAAGCGCTGACCGCTGTCAAGGTCGCACGTGAGCTCGGCGCGAGAGGAATTCCGGCGGTGCCCGTGTTCTGGATTGCCTCGGAGGACCACGACTTCGAGGAAATCGCCTGGGCGGGCATCCTGAATCAGGATGCGTCTTTCGAACGGGTTCGGGCAGATCTTTCCAACGACGATCGGACGCCTGTCGGGTGGTTGAGTTTTGGCGAAGATATCGTCTCGACTATTGACGAGTGTTTTTCCATCCTGCCGGCCACTGAATTCCAATCTGCCGTCCGAACGCTCATCGAAGAGACTTACAGCCCGGGCATCTCTCCGGTCGATGCGTTTGCCCGCATGATGACTCGACTGTTCGCTGGAAAAGGATTGGTGCTCGTGGATCCGCTGGATCCGGAGTTGAAGTCGCTCGCGGAGCCCATTCTCGGTGAGGCCGTTCGGTCCAACGAGGACATTCGAGCGGCGGTGCTTGAACGGAGTCGTGCCATTTCCGACGCCGGCTATCATCAGCAAGTTCGTGTAGATGAAGATTTTACAGGGCTGTTCGCCTTTCGTGGGAAGTCGCGCCAGCCGCTTCGCCCCGACGAGATCGTCGGGGCGTCCGACCTGAGTCCGAACGTCCTGCTGCGCCCCGTGGTTCAGGACTTTCTGTTTCCAACAGTCGCTTACGTGGCAGGACCGGCGGAGATTGCTTACTTCGCACAGGCCGCTCCGGTCTACGATTGTCTGGGGAGAGTTGCTCCGCCGGCCTTTCCGCGTATGAGCGCGACGTTGCTCGACGCTCCGGTTGCGCGTGTGATGAAGAAATACGGATTCCAGGTCGAGGATGTTTTCAAAGGTACCAACGAACTCAGGAAGCGTGCGGTCGGCACGATCCACGACGCCGAGGTTTTTGATGCCGTCCGTGGGGGCATGGATGCTGAACTGGAGCGGTTGCGGCCTGCACTGGTCGGGGTCGATCCCACCCTGGGCGGAGCACTGGACAACTCGAAACAGAAGATGCTTCACCAGGTCGAGCGCCTCCATGCCCGGTTCGTCAGCGCCGAATCCCGGAAAAATGAAGTGCTGGATCGCCAACTGAGGACCGTTAGCAGCCGATTGTTTCCTGAGAAGAAACTCCAGGAGCGAGCGGTAAACGTGACACCCTTCCTGGTTCGATACGGCCTGAGCCTGGTGCAGATACTGGATGATCGGCTGGAACTGGGCGCCTCCGTGCACCAGGTGATCGATTTGTAGGAGTGGGGTGGTGTTGGGAACACTGATGAGGCTACGGGCATGATGAAAATCGGAATCACCTGTTACCCCACCTACGGCGGAAGTGGAGTTGTCGGAACCGAACTTGGCAAGGAGCTTGCCGCCCGCGGTCACGAGGTCCACTTCATCAGCTACTCTCTCCCGATCCGTCTGACGATGAACGAGCGCATCTATTTCCACGAAGTGGAAGTGCTTTCCTACCCGCTGTTCGAATATCCGCCTTACGATCTCGTGCTGGCGACGAAGATGGCCGAGGTCGTCACGAAATTCGACCTCGACATCCTGCATGTCCATTACGCCATACCCCATTCGATAAGTGCTTTCCTGGCGAAGAAAATGCTAACCAGCCGGGCGATTCCGTTTGTGACAACACTTCATGGTACCGACATCACGTTAGTGGGAAACGACAGGTCCTATCTGCCGATCACCCGTTTTGGAATCGAACAGAGCGATGCGGTAACGGCGGTGTCGGAGTATTTGAAGAACCGGACGGTCGAGGAATTCGCCACCGAGCACCCCATTGAGGTTGTTCACAATTTTGTCAATTGCGAGGTCTTCAAGAAATCCCTGGACCTCGAATTTCGAGGAGAATTTGCTTCAGAGGACGAGGGTCTGCTGATTCATATCTCGAATTTCCGTCCGGTCAAGCGTGTTGATGATGTGATTGAAATGTTTGCGCGTGTCAGACAGAAGCGAAAGGCAAAGTTGCTGATGGTCGGGGATGGCCCCGATCGTCCCAAGGCGGAATGGCTGGCCGAAGTAAAAGAAGTTGCCGGTGATGTGCATTTTCTGGGGAAGCGCGATGACATGGATCGCCTTCTGTCAGTGTCCGACGTCCTCGTTCTTCCAAGCGAACTGGAGTCGTTCGGTCTGGTCGCGCTCGAGGCCATGGCATCAGAGGTTCCCGTTATTGCGACCCGCGTCGGAGGTGTTTCCGAAGTTGTCGATGACGGCACAGATGGCTTTCTGCTTGCGGTGGGCGACACGGAGGCGATGGCGGATGCGGCGTCCCGGCTCCTCGAAGACGAAGCCTTGCGTGTGCGCATGGGGAAGGCCGGACGCGAACACGCCGGGCGTAGTTTCTGCCACGATCGGATCGTAGGCCAATATGTCGACCTCTACAAGAGAACGATCGACAACATGTCGTCATGATTGCTTCGGCCTGACCTCCCACATACACCTTGCATGCAGTCGAAATCCCTCATTTTTAAGTTTTTCTACCAATGCGGGGTAACCTTTTGCGTGTTTGGGTGTCTCAATTAGAAGTAAATAAGATTTCCTCCACGCCATAACGTGACCCGCGGTTTCACCCACCGCGGGTTTTTTTTTGCCTGGGCAGGCGGTCGGCAACGGCCCCTGGTTCCCATCTCGCCTCCAATCGCCCCACTATCGCCTGGCAGCCAGCTTGAATGCCGTTGGTCGCCCGCTGAGAATACCGGCCACAGCGCCCGCAATGGCCCCAGGATTGTTTTATCGACAGCTGAATGACCGCCAATGCTTTCCTGCCCGACGAAGTCCCAGCCAGTGGCCACTGACAACAAATGTCCGTCAACCGCGCAATATTTGCGCGGTTGACCAGCTAGAATGGCTTAAAGCATTGCTTTTAAACAGATATAGGAGGCTTTGGGCCGCTGGCCTCCTGATGGAGGACAGGGATCTCCACTGAGAGGCCTTGGTCAGCAGACGATTGAAGTGCAACCTGACTGAGTGAAGGGCTGGGTCGCAACGAGGACGGCGTTCACCGTG
>CAZOZZ010000074.1:0-19402 GCA_964584435.1 uncultured Solibacteraceae bacterium
CGTCCGGTGCGACGAGGGGGGAGGTCGCCGTTCGCGTCCTCCCCTACTCTACCGTTGAAGGTCCTGCCGCTAATCGATCGTCACAACCCCATGTTCGTTGACCCGTGCCTGTCGGCCCGTCGGCAGCTTTCGGAAATCTTCAACCGACAGTTGCACGAGCGGGATGGTCTTCCCATACATCTCATCCGAGACGATGGAAGCCAGGGCGAAGAAGGTGTCCGGTTCCGTCGACAGGATCGCTGCCGGAGCCGTGCCGGCCTTTACCGCTTCGAGCAGAACGGCCGTCGTGCTGCTTGAACCACGAGTGAACGGCAGCGCAAGTATCCGGCCGGCTGCCCGCTCGCCTGCCAGAGGATGTCTCTGGTCGATAATCGTGCCGGTCTTGTAATCGTATCCGCCCCAGAAGCTGAGTGGTTCGTCCGAAACCAGCAATTGTCCCGTTGCTTCCCCGGCGATGAGCGGCGTACCCCGGATCTCTAGTCCCATAACGATTCGTCCCTGACGATCCGGCCGGTTACTGCGGATTGGACGCAATCGGCCAGGCTGCCGAAAGTGACCTCGGTTCGGAGCAAGCCGGGCGCGTAGTAGGCGTACTTGGCCGAGTTCGTCATCAACAGCTGGATCTCGGGTGGAAGCATCGGCGACGCGAGGATACATGTGTCGACGGTCACCTGCCCTCCGAAATCTTCCAGCGGCCCGAGGTGCCCGGCCGCGCGTGCCAGCTCCACCATCGCCCGGCTCGAGGTCACGAGGAACTTCACATTGGGGTTCACGCGTTTGCCGGAGACGAGAGGGGAGAGCTGTTTGAACTCTGCGAGAGAAAAGTGCGGGCTTCCCAGGACGACCATGTTCAGGGCCTTACTGCTTGCCGTCGTCAGTTCCCGACGTGCATCGCGCAGGCTATCCATCGTCACCGATGCGGTTTGCCGCGGCTCGTGTCCCTGGAATGCCGCGTCCATGGTCTCGGCTTCGGGCGTGTGGCCTACCGCGTGGAAGAGTGCGACGGTGCCGGATGCCGAGCTGGCTGCCCCCATCGCTTTGAACTGGTCTTCCCGCGGTTGTGGTTCCAGACCTGCGATCACAGGAATCCTATCCCTGGCGACCTTTCCCATCAAGTGTCCGAGGACCGGATAGAACTCGTCCGCCTCCTGCAATTCACGAGGGATTCCTTCCAGCTGCATCAGCACCTGCCCCTTTCGGTTCACGGTCAGATGCAATCCAACCGCCGGCACACGTCCCGTTATGGCGGCACAGATATCCATCAGATCCGGATAGCGCTCGGTCCTGGCTCCGATGACCGAGTTGGCGAACACGATGGCGTTCGATTCACCCCATGCGATCTGCTGGCCGAACTTCGGAACGAGGTCTGTCTGGTAAGGCGCGCAGGTCCATGTCGGCAGACACCCCATCTTTTCGTACGCGACCATCTGCCGCCGGGACGCCAATGCGAACTCTTCGGGAACCGCCCACTCCTGCCAGTTGTGTTCGTCTACGGCGCTGACGTTGAGCGTGGTGGGGACACGTACCGACGCTCCAAGTCCAGCGAGGTTTTCGGCAAATTCCAGTCCGGCCTCACCCATGTAGATCGTACTGTCGATGTGTGCCTGGGTGATGTCGAGCAAGCACGGTGCGTTCTGGAATTCGGCCATCCGGAGGATGATCGACATGGCCATCTTCGCGGCCGGCCCGTGGGTGCCGGACCGCAGTTCCTGATCGAGGGACGATAGTTCCACGCGTCAATCGTCGGACGGTCGAGCCGAGATGTCAATTGGGGAAGTGGTCAGTGCCCGGTCCCATACAGTCCAACAAACGTAGGGCAACGCGTGTCGGGGTTGCCGTCCCTGGCCACCCGCGGGAAAAGACGCGTCGTATGATTGACGCGGTGCACAAGAGAATCCCTCTGTCCGGACGCCGTTCAAGGCCCGCCTGCGACCACGGAGGGACGCCCCGACACTCCTCATCCGACGGCGCCGCGACTCTCTCCCATCATTCCGCGCGTAGCGCATCCAGCGGATCCTTCCGGGAGGCGGTGCGGGCGGGAAGGTATCAGGCCACCAGGGCGGTCGTTGCCATCAGGAGTGCGGCGAAAGCGAGTGTGGGCGCATCCGTCCGGCCGACACCGAACAGCAGGCTGGAGATGAAGCGGGTCAACCATAGAGACGACAGCAATCCTGCAATACGGGTTGGCCGGAAGCCCTCCAGAAAATTTCCGTTCGTGGTTCCGATCGTGACGTCATCGAACGCGCTATAATCCACCGGGAATGGAGACAGATAGCGTAGAAGCGATTGTGAGAGCGTTGAACCTGGAAGACCTGATCGAGATCAAAACGCGGCGGGACGGCCTCGTGGCAAGGAGGATGTGCCCCATCCCAGAGACCTTGGCGAACCCCTGTACGGAGCAACCCACGAAATGACGACTGACAAGAATATCCTGCTGGTGGAATGGACTGGCCCCTACGGCGGCGTGCCTGCCTTCGACCAAATGAATCTCGGCGACCTGAAGGTGGCGCTCGAGACCGGTATGGCGATCCACCTCAAAGAAGTCGACGCGATCGCGAATAACCCCGAACCGGCCACGTTCGACAACACGATCGTTGCCATGGAGCGGTGCGGGCGTGATCTCGACCGGGTGTTTCCATTCTGGGGGGTGTGGAGCTCGAACCTTTCGACACCCGAATTCAGAGAAATTCAGGGAGAAATGGCCCCCCGGCTCGCCGAGTTCCAGTCGAAAATCCTGCAGAATCGGGCCCTGTTCGGCCGAGTCCAAACCGTGTACGAAAGCCCGGGGAAGGAGGCGCTGCGGCCGGACCAGAAACGCCTCGTCTGGCTCGTGTTTGACACGTTCGCCCGTCACGGCGCGACTCTGGAAGACGAAGCGAAGGAACGCTACGTGGCGATCAACCAACGGCTCGCTGAGCTTTATACCAGGTTTTCGAACAACGTCCTCGCCGATGAGGAGAAGTACGTTCATTACCTCGGCCCGGACCAGTTGAGCGGTTTGTCGGAATCCTTCATCGAAGCCGCAGCTCTGGCCGCCGCCGAGCGTGGACACGAAGGGGAGTATGCCGTCACGAACACACGTTCGTCGACAGATCCGTTTCTGAAGTCCTCCGATGAGCGCGAGCTCCGGGAAAAGGTGTGGCGTACCTACTCGAGCCGGGGCGATAACGGTGACGAACATGACAACAAGGCGATTGTCGCCGAAATTCTTGGTTTGAGACACGAACGTGTGGGGCTCCTGGGATACGGGAATTACGCCGAGTGGCAACTCGAGGACCGCATGGCCAAGACACCTGCGCAGGCGATGGACCTGATGGAGGCTGTGTGGCCCGCCGCACTTTCGCGTGTCCGTGAAGAAGTCTCCGACATGCAGGCCGTTGCTGACGCCCGAGGCGACGGAATCACAATAGCCCCCTGGGACTATCTTTACTATTCAGAGAAAGTCCGGAAGGAAAAGTACGATCTCGATTCGGATGAGGTGCGGCAATATCTGCAGCTGGACAAGCTTCGCGACGCGATGTTCTTTGTCGCCGGCGAGCTGTTCGATTTTGAATTCAGCCCGGTTCCAGAGGGCTCGGTTCCAGTCTTCCACGAGGATGTCCGTGTCTGGGATGTCGTGGACAAGGTCTCGGGAAATCATGTCGGCCTCTGGTACCTCGATCCCTATGCCCGGCCCGGCAAAGGTTCCGGTGCCTGGGCCACGTCCTATCGCAGCCATGAAACGTTTGAGGGCAAACGGACGGTGCTTGCCTCAAACAACTCGAACTTCATCAAAGGTGCTCCGGGCGAACCTGTCCTGGTTTCGTGGGACGATGCACGGACGCTGTTCCATGAGTTCGGCCACGCCCTGCACTATCTTTCGTCGACGGTAGAATATCCAACCCTGAATGGCGGTGTGCGTGACTACACGGAACTCCAGTCGCAACTGCTGGAGCGCTGGCTGGTGACCGACCAGGTGATTGACGGTTTCCTGACTCATGTTGAATCGGGCGAACCGATTCCCGCCGACCTCGTCCGGAAGATCAAGAAGGCTGCGACCTTCAATCAGGGCTTCGGGACGACTGAATACCTCGCCTCTGCGCTCGTGGACATGAAATATCACACGATGGATCCTGCGGGTATGGACCCGGATGCCGCCGAAGGCGCCGCTCTGGCCGAGTTCGGCATGCCCACCGAGATCGTCATGCGCCATCGGAGCCCCCACTTCGGACATGTCTTTTCCACAGAAAGCTATGCGGCCGGCTACTACGGCTACATGTGGGCCGACGTGCTCACCGCCGACGCCGCCGAAGCCTTTGCCGAAGCGCCGGGGGGATTCTATGACAAGGATCTGGCAAAGAAGGCGGTCGACAACCTGTTTGCCGTCCGCAATGCCGTCGATCCCGCCGAAGCCTACCGCGCTTTCCGAGGTCGCGATGCACGCATTGAAGCGTTGATGCGTGACCGTGGGTTTGTCTCTTAAATAGAAGAGGACGGGGAAGAAATGTCGGATTCAACACGAAGGCACGGAGAACACGAAGGGGGTTGTCTTACCGATAAGACAAGAAACCGTTGCCTTTGTTCGGTGAAAATTATTTCTCCGTGTCCTTCGTGTCTTCGTGTTGAAGCCCCCATATTCGGTCCTGGCAGGCGGTCTGCCATCAAGTCGGGCGGGTCTCCGCCCTCCTCACCACACCACTGATAGTCAGGCCCTGGACGATGATGGAAAAGGCGACGACGCCATATGTGATCGTTACGAGAGCATCCCTTGCCGGACCTGGCGGCAGCGACAGGGCCAGGGCGACGGAAATCCCTCCCCGCAGGCCTCCCCAGGTCATGATCAGCGTGGCCTGGTTGCTGAACTCGCGAACCAGGCTGAATAACTGGATCGGGAGGCCGACGGAAATGAAGCGCGAGAGCAGAACGATCGGGATGGCGACCAGGATCGCTTCCAGGTAGTCGGCCCTGAAGCTTACTGTAACCACGACCAGGCCGATCAGGACGAACAGCATCGCGTTCAACAGTTCATCCACCAGCTCCCAGAACGAATCCAGATGATCCAGAGTGATTTTCGACATGGCGAAGCTGCGGCCGTGGTTGCCGATGAGCAACCCGGCGACGACGACGGCGATCGGACCCGATGCGTGCAGAAAGCTGGCAAGGGAATAGCCACCCATTACCAGTGCCAGGGTGATCAGAATCTCCACCTGGTATTCGTCGGTGGATCGCAGCATCAGATACGCCACATAGCCGATTACGAGACCGACCAGGAGGCCGCCGAGCGCCTCTTCGACAAAGAGCAACAGAATGCCTCCGGCGGACACCTCTCCACGGACTGCGACATCGAGAAGAACGAGAAAAATGACGATCCCGACGCCATCGTTGAACAACGACTCACCCGTGATCTTGGTCTCGAGCGTTTTGGGAGCCTTTGCCAGCTTCAGAATGCCTACAACGGCTATCGGGTCCGTCGGGGAGATCAGGGCTCCGAAGAGAAGACAGTCGATGTATCGAAGTCCCAGGCCGATGAGGTTGAATGTGAAGTAGCTGAGCGTACCGACGATGAAGGTGGACATCACCACCCCGACGGAGGCGAGCGTCAGGACGACCCACTTCTCGGCAAGCAGATCGTCGAGGTTGACCTGGAGCGCACCGGCAAACAACAGGAAGCTCAGCATCCCCTGCATCAGGGCCAGGTTGAAGTCGATGCCGGAAACGAACTTCTGGGCCTCGGCTGCGACGCCCACGCCAAGGCTGTTGAGCAGGACTAGGGCCAGCGACATCGCCAGTGCAGTTATCATGAGGCCGATCTTGATCGGTAGCCTGAGGAATTTGTGGTTGATGTAGCCGAATGCCGCCGACAAACATACCAGAACAGTAATCGTGTTGAGCAGGTTCATGTGTCGGAGGGAAGGTATCTCATCGCCGATACGCGGTCAAGATCGGGGTCGGTCGGCGAGCCGGACTATAGGTCATTCCCGGGCGGGCCCTTACCACTTGTTTTTGTCGAAACATGTTATCTTTGGCACGTTAATAGTTGGTTGTTCACACACGGAGACGGCTCGGGATGAAACACATTGTTCGGCAGTATGCCCTGGAGCAGGGTGCTCTGGAAGTCCAGTACATCGAGGAGAACTTCGCGGAGTTTCAGACCAAGAAGACCGCTGACGAAATCATCGAGCGATTGAGAGACCGCGAGTGCCTCATTCTTCTGTCGATGGCTCCGTCGCCGGACGATGAAGACGCACTTATCCCCGTAGCGTTCAAGGTGGGACATGAGCTGAAGGAGTTCGAGACCCAGGCCAAGCTCGTGGATCTGGTCAGCCAGCTCTCCGGTTGTGTTCAACTCTCAGATCGCAAAGTTTTCTACAGTTGGATCGGGGGTACCCGGAGCGACTGGCGAGGGGCCGGGCACTACCGGGCGCTCACCGAACAACAGGAAGAATGGGCACATCAACACGGCTACCATGAGCTTGTCGTGAAGACGAAGAACAAGTTCTACCCCATGAGGAAGACACTCGACCAAATGCAGTTCAACGTCATCAAGTTTCAACCCGATCTGAATGATAGTCGTGAATCGAAGTTGTACCTGAGCAAAAGGATCGGAGCGGAGCTCCTGAGGACTCACGGTGCGTCGCCGACCCTCGAAGAAAGCCAATAGGAGCCTCCCGGCACGTTCGGTATGAAGACAATATTCATCGTTTCAGACGGCACAGGCGCCAGGGGCCAACACCTGTTGCGCGCGGCTCTTGCCCAGTTTCCAGCCGATTTGAAGGCGGACATACTGATTCGTCCTCGCGTGCGCAGTCCCGAACAGCTCGAGGAGGTCATCGACGAAGCCAGTGCATCCGATAGCATCCTGGTGCATACCCTGGCGACCACGGACCTTCGCGAGCTGCTCTATTCGCGTTCTTCGGAGCGGGGCATACCGTCCGTGGATCTCTTCGGGCACCTCCTCACTTTTCTGGGTGACTTCCTTGGAACACTACCCGAAGGCGTACCTGGGGGCTTGAAGAGGCCGGCGGACCGAAAGATGGTGGATGCTCTCACGTTCGCCGTCAAGCATGATGACGGACTGGGTCTCAAGGACATCCGGAGGGCAGATATCGTTCTCGTCGGCGTTTCGCGAACCTCCAAGACGCCGTTGTCTGTCTACCTGGCCGTTCGTGGATACCGCGTGATGAACATTCCTATCGTGCCGGACATGGGCCTTCCTTCTGAGTTGTTCAACGTCGATCAGAAGAAGCTTGTTGGGTTGCGGGTGGAGCCGGAGCGCCTACGGCAGTTGCGCGAGAAGAGGCTCAGGAAATACGGAACCGAGGCAACCAAGTCCTATACCAGCCTGGATCACATCCGTAAGGAAGTTGCTCACGCCGACGACACTTTCGGTTGGGCGAACTGGCCCGTGGTCGATATGACCGACAGAGCCCTCGAGGAAGCCGCCGTAGACGTTGTTCGCGTGACCGTTGATTCGCACGATTGATTCCTGACTCTTTAACATCCTTTAACACGTCCAGTCTCTCACCCTCCTGTCTAACCCTTCAGAGCGGTCGGAAATCGCCACATTAGCGACGGCGGCCCTCGAGAAACAAAATCAGGAGGATGAATCCATGACTGTTAGAAACATGTTGCTTGCCGTCCTTTTTACAACCCTGGCGATTCCGTCGTTTGCTCAGAGAGGGCCTCGCCGCCCAGGCGGCCCGGGCGGCCCAGGCGGGCCGGGAGGGTTCGAGAGCCGTCTGGAATCCGGAGAGGAAGGCGGACAGCGTCGGGAACGCGATCCGTTAGGTCGCTTGGAGGAGGCGCTGGAACTTAACGCAGCGCAAGTGGCGAGTCTACAAGCACTGCTCGAGAGCAATCGCGAAGGTCAGGAAGCGATTCGGGCACAGGTGGCTGAGGGGCGGGAAAACCTGCAGAGTCTTATCGATCAGGGGGCCAGCGCGACCGACATAGGAAATGCGTTGCTGGGGATCCACGCAATTCAGGACCAGGCGAAGGCGTCTCAGGAGCAATTCCAGACGGCGTTGAGAAACCTGCTCACCGCAGAGCAGCAGGGCAAACTTGACGCGATCCAGATCGCCGGAGGAAGAGACTCGGGATTGGAGGGTGGTCCGGGTCGGGGTCGGCGCGGCCGGCATGGTGGTCGTGGTGGTCGTGGCGATCGTCCTTCCGATCCGCCGCCCGCCGGTTAACCAGCCTCGCTATTAGCTGTTAGCAATTGGGCTCTGGCGTAGTTTGGCCAAACCAAGCGCTAACAGCTAATAGCCGACAGCCGCCACACCCACCACCTACCCATCAAACCGGTACCCCTTCCCGTGAACAGTTACGATGAACTGCGGGTTCTTTGGATCCGCTTCCACTTTCTGTCTCAACCAAACCACGTGAACATCTACTGTCCGGGTCATGGGCACGGCTTTGTAATCCCAAACCTCGGTGAGCAGGGTGTCTCGGGACAACACCTGGCGACGGTGTTCAACGAAATAGCGCAGGAGTCGACACTCCTGATCGAAAAGATCGATGATACGGTCGTCGCGAACGATCCGGCCTTTTCGGAAATCCACCTTCACGTCGCCGAATTCATACGACCACTTGTCGGTCACTTTTCTCGAGGTCCGTCTCAGTAAGGCTTCCATACGAGCCTCGAGATCTTCGGTGTCGAAGGGCTTCGTCAGGTAGTCGTCGGCGCCGGTCTTGAAACCCACAACCTTGTCGGCAACTTCGCTGCGTGCCGTCAGCATAAGGACCGGAGTATCCACGCCCCGTCCGCGCAGGTTTCTGCAGACATCGAACCCATTCATCGAAGGAAGCATGAGATCGAGCAGAATCAGATCGAAAGCGTCCGTCGCTCCGGCCTCCAGCCCTTCCCGGCCGTCGGACCGCATTTCCACCTCGTACCCCTGGCTGCGCAACAGATCTCCAAGCGTCCTGGTCAGTGCAGGTTCGTCTTCGATGAGAAGTACTCTTGGCGGTGTGGAGTATGCCGTGGGTTCGAAAGCCAGTTCTTTCAAGATATCGCTCCTATAGCCCTGCTTGGAATGTGAAGTGTGAAACAAGTGCCTTCTCCGCCCTCGGTCGATACGGTCACGCGACCCTGGTTGCCCTCGATGATACGTTTCACCAGGCTCAAGCCCAGGCCGTTCCCGTGTGTATTTTCGGGAACGTTCCGCCCCCTGTAGAAGGGTTCGAACAGATGCGGAAGATCGTCCGCTTCGATCCCGGGTCCCCGGTCCCCGATGCTGAGGCGCACGTCGTTACTTTCGTCATCGCGGACGGCCTGGATCGTGATCGAGGCTCTTCCACCCGATCGACCGTATTTCACCGCATTGCTGAGAAGGTTCTGAACGCAGTGCGTCAGTGCTGTCGGATCCGCCAGCACCGGCGGTAAATCCGGGTCGATGAGGGTGCGCACCTGGCAGCGCGCGTCGTCGAGCAAAGAAGATAACGTGCCCGTCGCCCGCTCCACGACCTCGCGAACCGAGACAGGCTCCATGGCATACTCGCGTCGGCCCGATTCAGTTTGTGCGAAGAGGATGACCTGATCGACCATGTCGGAGAGCCGCCGGCCTTCTTCGCCAATCATGCCCGCGTATTCCTGAATCTCTTCGGGCTTAACGACGACGCCGTTCTCGATGTTGTGTGCCGCGGACCGAACAATTGCCAGAGGTGTACGCAGTTCGTGAGAAATTCCCGCCGAGAATTCCATCTGCAGCCGACCGGCCGCCCGCACCCGTTCCGCCCAGATAACGATCATGGTGCCGGCGATGCCAAGCATGATGAGGGTGCCGAAACTGATGGCCAGGTTTCGGTTGCGAAGCTCGTCCACGGCACCCTCGAGTGAACCGGACCGGTGTGTTGCCGTCAGTCGCCACGATGCCCCAAGCATGATGGCCGGAGGGGCATCCCGGCCGCCACGACGTCCCGGCACCCCCAGAACGGCTGAGGAGAGATCTTCTGGGTCCTGATCGCTTCCCCTTCCGCGACGCCGGGACGAAGGCCCGATGCCCCGGCGGCCCCTCCGGCCTCCAGGGGAGTTGAATAGTTCGAACGAGATATCGGATAATTCCATGTTCTGGGTTGTCAGCTCTTTATCCGACCGGTACACGGACGCAGACCGGTCTTGCGCTTCGACAACTTCGATCGCGTAGTTCATCGAGTCGAAATGCCTGTCGACCAAATCCGGAAGCAGCTCTTCGGTTACGCGTCGACGATCGAACTCGACAATGGCCCAGTCCATCGAAGTTTGTGGGCTTCTCCCGCCGGATTGAAACGGGAATTCCCGGTCCGAATCGGCCGGCGGGATCGGGATCACAAGGCGCATGCCCGCGACGTTCAAACGGTCTCTTTCTTCCGGACGAGGCGGCCTGGCAAACCCTTGATCCCTGAGGTCTTCCAGACCTTCCGGCCATTCCGCCGCCAGAAGGCTCCCGGAACGCGGATCAAACTCCAGCAGTTGTGGATCATCCTGTTGTGAGAAGTCGGTCACGAAGACGTGTCGGATCAGTTGTGGGTACGATGCCGTTGCGACCCATTGATCATAGGAGTGAGCCAGCCGATCCTGGAGATCCGTCCAGGAATCCGACGCACCTGGCTCGAACAACACCGCTATCCGGGTGAACTCGTTGCGGAGATCCTCGACGAAACGCCGGGTGGCGATGTCCAGGGTTTCCTCCAACCTAGCCCGCTCGGCCTCACTGACTTGTCCTATCCAGCGATACTGCAGGAAGGCTAACAGCGGGAGAAGAATCAGGAACACGCCGATCAGGAACATCGAAACCCACGATCGCGGACGCCCGTCGCCGAAGCCTGCCGTCATCGACACCCTGCGCGAAGTGGCGGCACCAGACGGGCTCTGAACAGATTCATAATAGATGCTTGCGGGCGGGCCGATCTGTGCACGTTTCTTCCTCCCGGGGGATTCCTGTCTACGCCGGACACCGATATAGACAGCCGGAAGGGTCCCGGGTTTAGTAAAATCTTCTTAACACCCCGTTCTTATCTGCTCGCCCTCGGTGCTCGTATCCGCGATAATACCCACCCATGATCGAACTTTCCGAGATCCGACAAGCTGCAGAGCGCATCGGCGGCATGATCCACCGCACTCCCATCCTTTCGAGCAAGACTCTCGGAGACCGTGCCGGTGTCGATCTCTTTCTCAAATGCGAATGCTTCCAGAAAACCGGTTCCTTTAAACCGCGAGGAGCGCTCAACAAGGTTCTTTCTCTTTCCGATGACGAGCGGAACCGAGGCCTGATCACCGTGTCCGCCGGGAATCATGCTCAGGCTGTGGCCTGGGCCGCCCTGCAGGTTTCGGTCCCCTGTGCCGTGGTGATGCCTGCCGACGCGCCTGGGTCCAAAGTCGATGCGGTCAACGGATACGGCGGTGAAGTCATCTTTCACGACGATCGCGCCACGTTGTTCGAGAAGCTGAACGAGGAAAAGGACAAAAGGGGGGCGACGTTCGTCCACCCATTCGACGATCCGGCCCTTCTGGCCGGGGCAGGGACGGCCGGCCTGGAAATCGTTGAGGATTGTCCGGATGTCGATGTCGTCATCGTCCCGGTCGGAGGTGGGGGACTGATGGGAGGTGTGACCTCGGCGATTAAGGGTTTGAAACCTGAAGCCAAGGTGTTCGCGGTCGAGCTCGAAGCCGGGCCGGGCTTGCAGCCCGCCATCGATGCCGGGAAACCGATCCACGTCGCCCGGCCTTACGGCACGATCGCGGACGGCATGACACCCCCATTCGTCGGACAGCTCCCGATGGAGATCGCCCGCGACGCCGTCGACGGGATAGTGACGGTCACCGAAGAGGAAATCATAGGGGCGATGAAGCTCCTGATAACCCGGGCGAAGCTGTACGTTGAGGGTTCCGGTGCCGCTGCGACAGCCGCGTTGCTGAACAGGAAAGTCGAGGTTCCCCGAGGATCCACGGTTGTATCTCTTGTTTCGGGCGGCAACATTGACTTGGACCGGATTTCTAAGTTGTTTGCTTCGTAGAAACGTCTAGTGGTCCCTGCCAGATCCCTTCCCTTGCTTCCCCGCAACCGGACAGATAGACTTTCCCATTGTCCTTTTTAGAGGAGACCTATGAATAACCTGTGCAGTCGGTTGTTTGTTGTCGTTGCTGCCAGTTTGGTGCTCGTCGGTTGCGGGGCCGGCGAAGAGGCTCCGGCTTTGGAATCTGAGGGAGCCGTTGTTGGTCCTGCCGGGACGCCCGAAGGGCCTTTACTCGTCTCCGCCGACGTGGGGTTTGCTCCCCACGCGATGGTTCGTCCCGACGGAACCGCCGAAGGCTTCAACATCGACCTTGCCGACGAGATTGCGAAGAGGCTGGGTCGTCCGGGGTATGAGATCGTCGACCAGGAATGGTCGGGAATGTTCGCGGGCCTCAATGCCAACCGTTTCGAGTTCATCATCGCCCCGACAACCATGACGTATGAACGCTCGCAGGAAGTGTTGTTCGTTGAGGGCTACCTCGACACGGATTACACGTTCCTGATCAAGAACGACGCTCCCGAAATCGAAACGCTCGAAGACGTTCGCGGTCAGGCGATCGCGGTGAACAACGGTTCGGCTTACGATCTATGGGTGACGGAGAACCAGGAAGAGTACGATCTCGAAGTTCAGCGGTACGGGAAGAACGCCGACGCCGTCCAGGCCGTCGTCACGGGCCGTGCGTTTGCAAACCTTGCTGGTGAGACCGTCGCCAAGTGGGCTGCCAATCAGAGCCCCCTCGTCAGGACCACGTACACGATCAAGAGCGGCAGCAAGTTCTCGGCGGCTTTTCGTCAGGACGACGTCGAATACCGGAACCGCGTTGAAGAGATCATGGAGTGCATGAAGACCGACGGGACGATGGCCCGACTTCACGAGAAGTGGTTTGGTGATACGCCTGTCGAAGGCGCTGCCGCAATCACGCCGCTGGAAGGGTACGGCGAGCCCGGCATGGAAGGCCACGATCCGACACCCCATCCCTCCGCCTGCAACTGATCCACAGACCGCCATGGAAGAGCCGATTCTCAAGATCGAGGGGCTTCGGAAGTCCTTCGGTAAGTCCGAAGTATTGAAGGGCATCGACCTGGAAGTCGCCCGCGAAGAGCTGGTCTTCATCATCGGCCCGTCCGGGTCGGGAAAGAGCACGCTCCTTCGGTGCTGTAACCGTCTCGAAGAGGCGACTAGCGGTTCGATCCACTTCGACGGCCACGACATTACCGCCGCGGGTGTGGACATCAACCAGATGCGGCAGCACATCGGTATGGTCTTTCAGTCTTTCAACCTGTATCCCCATCTTTCGGCGTTGGGAAACGTGACGCTGGCGTTACGGAAAGCGGTCGGGCGAGGGAAGACAGAGTCTGAAGAGAAGGGAAGAGCAGCGCTCGAACGCGTCGGGTTGCTCGAGAAGGTAGATGCTTATCCGGGCGAACTCTCAGGCGGACAACAGCAGCGTGTTGCCATTGCGCGAGCGCTGGCGCTCGAACCACAGATTCTGTTGATGGACGAACCTACCAGCGCATTGGACCCCGAGCTGGTCGGGAGCGTGTTGAACGTGATCCGGGAATTGAGACAGTCCGGTATGACGATGGTTGTCGTCAGCCACGAGATGCAGTTTGCGCGGGAAGCGGCCGACCGCGTCGTGTTCATCAACGAAGGGGAAATCGTCGAGCAGGGAATACCCGAGCAGATTTTCGGATCACCCCGGCACACCCGAACAAGGGAATTCCTGAAACGGATTCTTTCGACCGGAACATGATCGAGAATTTTTTCAACATCGAGGTGATGGCGAGGGTCCTCCCGTCGATCCTCAGCGGCCTGTGGGTCACACTGGCACTATCGGTCCTCATCATCCTGACGGGAACGATTGCGGGACTGGTCCTGGCCACAGTTCGCGCCCTGCAGTATAGGGCACTGAACTTCTTCATTGTTCTCTTCGTCGATGCTTTTCGAGCGATACCGCCGCTTGTGATCCTTATCGTTGTCTTCTTTGCGTTGCCCTATGTCGAAGTCCAGCTATCCGGCTTTGTTGCAGCATGGCTCAGCTTGAGCCTGGTTCTGGCGGCATTCTGCGAGGAGATCTTCTGGGCGAGCATTCTGTCGGTCGACCGTGGCCAGTGGGAAGCGGCTCGTTCAACGGGATTCACGTTTCTCGGGACGCTGCAATTTGTCGTCCTGCCACAGGCAATGCGACTGGCCCTGGCGCCATTGACAAACCGTGCGATCGCGATCGGAAAGAGCACGGCCCTGGCTTCCGTGATAGCGGTGCCGGAGATACTGAATCAGGCGTCCAGCGCCCAGGCGCAGGCGGCCAACCCATCACCGCTGACGCTGGCCGCCCTTGCATACCTGGCGATCTTCATTCCGCTCGTGGCGATGAGCCGGTGGGTCGAATCACGTTTCTCCTGGAGGCATTGAGGGCCGGACCATGGAACAGTTGATCGACAGTTTCCTGAACCCCGAAGTGATGCGGGCGAGCGTCCCCTATCTTGTCAGGGGTTTCTGGATGACGGTTCGATTGTGTGCCCTGGTCATCCCATTGGGGATCTTGAGCGGCCTGATTCTGGCGATCCTTCACAATCTCGGTCACCGTTGGCTCAACGTGCTCCTGATCGTCTACGTGGATCTGTTCCGGGCGTTCCCGCCGCTTGTCCTCTTGATATTTGTTTATTACGGCCTGCCATCCCTCGGAGTCGAACTGTCTCCTCTGTCCGCTGTCGTGCTGGCATTCATGCTCAACACGTCGAGTTACTATGGTGAAATCTTGCGGGCCGGGATCGAAAGCATTCCGCACGGACAGTGGGAGGCGGCACGGTCGACCGGACTGAGCCGGTTCGAGACCATGGTCTATGTGGTGCTGCCCCAGGCTGTTCGGACCGTTCTACCAGACCTTGTGAGCAACACTCTTGAAGTGGTGAAGCTCACCTCGCTCGCCAGTGTCGTGGCGCTGCCCGAACTCTTGCGGATGGCGCGAGTTGCCCAGGGAATCACTTTCAATCCCACCCCCCTCGTCCTTGCCGCCATCGTCTACTTCCTGATGCTGTGGCCGTTCGTCCGGCTGCTGAGCCGGATGGAGCGACGGATGGTGGTGAGTGCGACCTGAGTCCGAAAGGACATGTCCCTGGAAGAATTTGGGTTCATTTTGGACGATACAATTATAGCAAGTCGAGTTATTGATCTTAGCCTGACCCTTTGCTAGCGTTATTAGTGGGTGATGAAGCCATCTGTTGCTCGTTCCAGATCGAGGCTGCTTCCCCGGATGACTCGGTCGGCAACAACATCGTTTTTCTGCAGCGGTCCGAAGGGGCGGAGGCTGACAGGCCCTAAAGAACATGGTAGGTTGGGCTTCGGCCATCTGGTCCAGCTCAATGAATCCCATTGTCGTCATCAATCCCAACTCCACCCAGGCCGTAACCGACGGAATAGACCTTGCGCTCGAGCCACTACGGATGGCCGGCGGTCCGCCCATTCGGTGCGTGACACTCGCGGAAGGACCACCCGGCATCGAGTCCCAGGAGGATGCGGACTCCGTCGTCGCCCTGACCTGCAACCTTATCCGCCGAAAAGGGGCTGACACCGCCGCGTTCGTTATCGCCTGTTACAGTGATCCCGGGTTGCGCGAAGCCCGCGAAACCACGTCCAAACCAGTTCTTGGTATAGCGGAATCCGCAATGCTCACCGCACTCACGCGCGGGGTCCGTTTTGGCGTCATCTCCATCCTCGAACAATCTATTTCCCGCCACGAACGCTATGTTCACGCTCTGGGCCTCGAAGCCCGGTGCGCCGGCGATCGCGCCATCGGCATCGGTGTGACTGAACTCACCGACGAATCCCGTGTCTTGGAACGAATGGTTTCGGTGGGAAATCAGTTGCGTGAGGAAGACGGTGCCGACGTCCTTATCATGGGCTGCGCCGGAATGGCCCGTTACCGCCGCCGTCTGGAAACCGCCACCGGCCTGCCCGTCATAGACCCCACACAAGCAGCCGTCACCCTGGCCATCGGTGCCGTCCAACTGAAGTAGAAATCGACGCAGAGACGCAAAGACGCAGAGAAGATATTTTAGAAAGGGAGAGTGCGGCCTATCCCTGACAATTCCTCAAGAGCCAGATATTTTTTTCAACACGAAGACACGAAGTCAACGAAGGGTGCAATGTAAGAAAACAAATCCCCTTCGTGTCCTTCGTGTCTTCGTGTTGAATCCCCTTCTTTGCGAAGCGAAAAAATCATTCGGCTGGCGGAATGACACCGGTTTGGGACGTAATCAAACCGTAGTGTTCGATGCGGCGGTGCTTGTCGAAGTTGAAGATATTCTCTTTGATGTTCCTACCCAGATCCAGGTCACAGTTGTACGTGACGACTTCATCGTCTTCGCTCAAGGCCTGAGCGACGATTTCTCCGGTTGGGGACACTATGGCGGTGCCGCCGATCAGGCCGTGGCCGTCTTCTGAACCCGCCTTTGCGGTTGCAACAACCCACGTCGCGTTCTGGTAGGCTCCAGCCTGCAGTGACAGCATGTGATGGAACATGCGCTGGTGGACCGGTTGGTGATGGAAGATGTTGGCGTCGGGGGTGTTGTACCCGAGGACGACCATTTCGACTCCCTGGAGGCCCATGACGCGGAAGGTCTCCGGCCAACGCCGGTCGTTGCAGATGCACATACCGATGATGCCGTCAAACGCCCGCCACACACGAAACCCGAGGTTCCCAACCTCGAAATAACGTTTTTCCAGGTGCTGGAATGGCTTGCCGGGCAAATGTTCGGCGTGTCCGGGCAAGTGGATTTTTCGATACTTGCCGATGACGTTTCCGTCGGTTCCCACCAGGATTGCCGTGTTGAAGCGTCGTGTCTTTCCTTCCTCCTCGGTCAGTTCCGCGTAGCCGAGATGGAAGCCGACCCCGAGCCGCCTGGCTTCGTCAAACAAGGGTTGGGTTGCCGCATTCGGCATGTCCCGCTCGAAATAGGAATCGATCTCGTCCTGGCTTTCGATCAGATAGCGGGGAAAGAACGTTGTGAGTGTCAGTTCGGAAAACACAACGAACTTCGCTCCGCAAGTGTGGGCTTCCCGGAGCATCGCGATCAGCCGTCCGACGACGGCCTCACGTGTATCTGCTTTCTGAATTGGCCCCATCTGGGCCGCTGCAACTCTTAAGTATCGCGACATTGTTCTCCTTGGATCCTCGCGCACTTCGAGGACATTGTTCTGGACACACCCTCTTCGAGAGCGTCGCACATTCAGAAAACATCTTCTGCGCCGAAATGCCTGGCGAGCTCTTGAGCTCCCGAATCCCTGCCGAGCGGTCTTGCCGAATCCGGTCGTCCACAAGCGATGAACTTCCCACTGCCTCGATCCACTTTCAATTCGCCATCATCGACGACGACCCTTCCCCTGCTGATGACGGTTGTTGGGAGACCCTTCACTCGGCGTCCTTCATACGGTGTATAGCCCACGTTATCGTGCATGGCTTCGGCCGTGATCGTAAACTCTTTGTTCGGATCCCAGATAGCGATGTCGGCGTCCGATCCCTCGGCGATCGTCCCCTTCTGGGGGTAGATTCCATAGAGCCTGGCCGCTCTGGTCGCGGTCAAATCGACGAAACGGTGGATGTCGATGCGACCCTTGCCGACGCCTTCGGAAAACAGCAGAGGCATGCGGACTTCCAGCCCAGGCACACCGTTGGCGATTTCCTTGAACGATGGGTTGGAACCCTGTGCGAGTTTACCCGTTTCGTCAAAACGATACGGTGCGTGGTCGGAAGAAAACACCTGGAACGTCCCGTCCGCCAAACCCCGCCACATGGCCTCCTGCGATGCCGCGTCGCGCGGCGGCGGGCTGCAGCAGCACATCGCTCCATCCATTCCATCCTTGTCCAGGTCGTCTGCGGTGAGGAAGAGATACTGTGGGCACGTTTCGCCGTAGATCTTCAATCCGCGTTTCTGTGCCTGATGAATCGCCCGCATGGAGTCTTCGGTCGAAACGTGTACCACGAGCAGCGGAGTATCGACCAGTTCGGCCAGGCTGATCGCGCGCGAAGTTGCTTCCCCTTCAGCAAGCTTTGCGTGGCTGACTGCGTGAAACTTCGGAGCCCGATGCCCGGCGTCGAGGAGCCGCTTGGTGAGCCACTGGATCATGGCGTGATTTTCCGCATGGACCATAGTCAGCGCGCCTTCCCGGCGTGCCAGCGAGAAAATCTCCAGCATCTGGTAATCGTCCAGCCGGAGCGCGTCGTATGTCATGTAGACCTTGAACGAGGTGCATCCCTGTCGGATCAACTCCGTGAGTTCCTCTCCCATAACGATCTCGCGTGGATCTGAGATGATCATGTGGAAGGCGTAATCCACGACCGCCTTCGAGCGTGCGCGCTCATGGTAATCGGAGACAACTTTCTTCAATGACTGTCCGCGATGCTGGGCGGCGAAAGGGATGATCGTCGTGGTTCCTCCAAAAGCCGCTGAAACAGTACCGGTATAGAAATCGTCTGCACAGACGATTCCGAAAGAAGAGAGTTGCTCGATGTGGCAGTGGCTGTCGATCCCGCCCGGAAGGACGAGTTTGCCGTCGGCGTCGATCGTTTCCCTTGCGACGAGATCCTGTCCGAGTGCGTGGATCTTTCCCTGCGAAATGCCGACATCGCACTTGATTCGTTTGGTAGCGGTCACGACGGTGCCGTTTCGGATGACCAGATCGAAAGTCGTCATTTACGTCCTATACTCATGTGGCCTATATATCCTACTGATATTATTGAATAAAAATGGCGGAATGGTTTCGAATGGGTTGGAGGTGCGCACTTCCAGTAGGTGTAGTACCTAGGATTTCTGTAAAAACTAAAGTTCCTGCGTTTTCGTCCGATAAGTACTGATGTAGCATGTGATCTCCCTTCTCGTGTGGAACGGGGCAGTACAGCGAACATTCAGACCAGAACCCGTTCCACACTCTTTTTTCGCTGTCCATTTCAGTATTCTAACGACTGCAATTCGGATTGCAAATGAGCCTCCGCGTCAACCGAGCGAGGGTCGGTGGAAGCTATCACCCTTCGCGCAGGCTCCTAGGTGCCGGGATGCGTACCTGTCCGGTTGAGCATAGTATTTCCTGGCAAAGCCCGGCCAGGTGTTCCTAACGCCTCACCGAAGAAGTCGATAAATGTTCTGGAACGCTCGTGTCTGGGGTAAATTCCGTGCTCGTGTGGGTTTATTTCATGTTCTACAATCGGGAACACGGCTATCAAGTATTCGATTACAGATACCCGATGTGGTGTAACTTTCAAGGCACGAGGAGCACGGCAAATGGAAATCGACACAGACTTGGGTGCAGTTCTGGATCTGGCAGGAATCAGCTCCGGTGACTTTTCTGCGGTGATCCAATCGTTATTCGAAGCGTCTCCTTTGGAGTGCGCCCCGCAAACTGGAGAGTTATTTCCCCAGGATTAGTACAGGCC
>CAZOZZ010000075.1:0-19228 GCA_964584435.1 uncultured Solibacteraceae bacterium
GGCCGCGCGCGGCTTGACATAACGCCCAGACGACGACACTGTCCGCGCCTCCATAGACGTCGGACCCTGCTTGTTCCGCTTATACGCCGGGCTCTCGTCGTCAGCTGATGGAAAAGGCCTCTTCAGCAGCTTCGCAATTCGTCGCCCGGGATCGCAGAAAGTAGGCAGGCCCGCGCTCAAAAGGGGTCCCTGCCGGTTCCTGCCAAGCCTGTCCAACCTCAAACAAATCCCACTAGTGAGTTTGAATTGTCGTGATCAGTGAGGTTTGGAAGCAGCCACCCGTGCAAAGAAGCCGATACCCGGACTCCAGGAGCCTCAAGCCTGTGACACGATGCGGCTTCCGGTTGAGAAACGAGTTGTTCTCATTCTCAAGATCGTTCGAACAAGCGCGCGGTTCAATTTGGGCATGGCAATCACCTCGGCTACTCGACGAACTTATAACCAATTCGGTGGACGGTAATGATGTGTTTCGGATCCGGCGGAACGTCTTCAACCTTCTGGCGGAGCTTCGCAACATGATTGTCCACGGTACGTGTCAGCGGAAAGCTGGTGTAACCCCAGACGTCGTTTAACAGCTCATCGCGGGTGATGGCTTCACCCTTACGCTGGATGAAATACTTCATCATCTCGAACTCACGCGGAGACAGATCGATCGGCTGACTCGATTTTGTCGCCTGATGCTTCTTGAACGACAGCTCGACGTTTCCGAAAGAATACTGGTCGACCTCGCTCACCTTGTTCGACGCCCGACGCAGATGGGCTCTGACACGCGCAAGGAGTTCCTTGATGCTGAAGGGCTTCGTGACATAGTCATCGGCGCCGACTTCAAGGCCGACGACCGTGTCCACCTCCTGGCTGCGGGCGGTCAACATGATGATCGGCATATCCGCTCCCTCGGTTCGAAGCTTCCGGCACACGTCCAGTCCGCTCATCTTGGGAAGCATCACGTCGAGCAGAATCAGGTCCGGTCGGTCCGAAAACGCCTGCTCGAGGCCTGCCTCTCCATCGCTTGCGACGGCCACATCGTATCCCTCGTATTCAAGGTTGTCCTTCAGTCCGAGGATCATGTCCGGCTCATCTTCAACAACAAGAACTTTCTGCATTATCTTTGCTCGCTCCGTTGCTAACCCCGAAGGGCCAGCGGAATCATTACGGTAAAACGGCTCCCCTTGCCCGGCGCACTGTCGACAACAATCTCGCCGCGATGGGCCTTGACGATGTGGTCGACCAGGGCCAGGCCCAGGCCGCTTCCCTTTCGGTCATGCACCAGACCCGTACTGATCCGGTAAAACTTCTCGAAGATCTTCTCCTGCTCGGAGGTTTGAATGCCGATGCCCTTGTCGGCCACCTCTACCGCGATGTGCCCGTCGGTCGAGTGCACACGGATGTCTATCTGTTTGATGTCATCGGAATACTTGACGGCGTTGTTGACCAGGTTGAGAACGGCTTGCGACATCGCATCAAAGTCGATCCTGACGGCCGGGAGGTTGGACTCGATCTCGGTAACTATCTTGAAACCAGCGTTCTCAAGCGGGTATTGATACGTCTTGACGACGTCCCGGACGACCCGGGCGACATCGGTCGTTTCAAACTGATACTCCTTGCGGCCGGCTTCGATCCGCGAAAAATCCAGGATGTTGTTGATCAACTGGGTCAGTCGCCGGCTCTCGTTGCTGATGATCCGATAGTACTCGTGCGCCTTATCCGACGAGCGGACCCGACCCAATTCCAGGGTCTCGGCAAACAGGCGGATCAGAGCCAGCGGAGTCTTCAGCTCGTGGGAAACATTCGAAACAAACGTGGACTTGGCTTCTGCAAGCCGGATTTCCCGCGCCGTCGCCCGAAGAGTGAGGATGATGCCCAGGACCAGCAACGACAGAACGAACAAGGACAGCGCCAGGCTCTCCTGAAACTGCTGCTGTGCGGCGCCCTCGATCGTCGTGTTCCTGAAACCCGCCTCCATGCGCCACTTCGGAAATACGGGGGCCAGGGGAACCGCGACATCCCATGTCTGTCGCGCTTTCTTCGTGGCATAAAGCTCGGAACCGTTCTCGTCGAAGATCCCGACAGCCAGGTCCCGATCCAGCTTTCGAGGAAGAACACGCGCGAAGAGCTCTTCGGTAATGTATTTCGGCTTCATCGACATCGCCGCGAAGCCGAGTTCCTCTCCACCCTGATCGACTAACGGATAGAAGATATACGTTTCGAAATCGTGGCCCTGCCGGCAGGAAGGACCTGTGCAATCGGAAAGGTGCGCTAACAGGAAGTCCCGGCCCACGCGCCCGTCCGGATAGGCATCGGCGCGGGCGGTTTCGAACAGATCCTGAACCTGGACGACTTCCAGTCTTCTTGCAGCGCTCTCGTTAACGAACCTTCGGCTTCCGTTCGCGGAGGTGACAACCCCGAAGTTTTCACAGCCACACATGATCGAAAGGAACAACCTGTCGATGGCAGGATTCGCTGTGCGGACCGACTCGAAATGACGCTCCAATTCCAGGATGTTCTCTCTGGAGAAGGATTCGGTATCGAGTGATCCGAGCGCTTCTTCGGCCATCCAGGTCAACTCTTCTTCGGCCCGTCCGGACAGACCGTACAACACCTGTCTCAAGCTCTCCTGTGCCGCCAGCTTGGTCGTGCTCTGGAGTTCGAGCAATGAGCGATACTGAATCACAGACAAAATCATTGTCGGCAGCATCACGGCGACAACGGCGAGCGCGATCAACTTGGTTCTCGACGACATAACTTTCAGAATATGCCTCCCACCCAGCCCATGTATCTCCAGGGGGTACCGATCTTGTATTAAGTTGTATCCGCCCTCAGAACGCTTCTAACTCTTTCATTCAACAGGGTGACCGGATCAGATGAAACTTTTTGACTCCGCCCTCGCCAGGCCTTTGTTATAGTCGCCCCATGCACTCCAGGAGCGGTTGTCCCAGCTGGTCCCATCCCGCCGCCGGCTTCACCTGAGCGGATCTGTAATGTCAGGTAGACGTTCACCGTTTCCCTAACGTTAGCCATCCGTCGAGATTTCGTTTGAATCGATCAGGCCGTTTTTCCTTCGCGGGGCTTGCTCACGAGCGCGCGAGCGTGATGGCTTCTGGTCAAAAGGCAGGGCCCATCAAGATCCGACTCCAAGCCGTTACGCGTTCCTTCGGGGCCGTCATTCCAGTCCGCAACCTGACGCTGGACGTCGATACCGGCGAACGAATCGCTCTGATCGGGCCCAGTGGGGCCGGCAAGACAACTCTCCTGCGTCTGATCAACGGCGCACTCGAACCGGACTCGGGAACCGTCGATGTGGATGGACACCGTTGGGGTGGCAGTCGGTCACGCGACAGAGACATGCGGTCCCGCATAGGGGTGGTCTACCAGCACTTCAACCTGGTCCCCAGTTTGAGTGTTGTCCGCAACGTCCAGGCGGGGAAGCTTGGACAACTCCCGGCCTTGCTCGCCGTCTGGAAGTTCCTCATGCCCGAAACCAGGGAGATCGCCCCGATCCTCCGGAAGTTTGGCATCGAGGAAAAAATCCACGAACGGACCGAGCGCATCAGCGGCGGTGAGCAACAGCGTGCAGCAATCGCCAGGGCGATGTTCCAGGACCCGGACATCATGCTTGCCGACGAGCCCATCGCGTCGGTAGATCCCGGATTGTCACAGTTGATCATTGACACGTTGAATGCCTGGTCTGTCGAGAAAGGATCGACGCTGATCGTGAGTCTTCACCAGGTCGAATTTGCCCGAAACAACTTCGGTCGACTCATCGGACTCCGTGACGGCAAGATCCGCTTCGATACGGCTCCATCAAATGTCACCGCAGCCATGCTGGAAGATTTGTACGAAAAGGAAAGATTGGTGGATGGAACAGGTTGAAGATTTTCACCGCGAAGAAACGAAGAACACGAAGAATCCGAATACTCCAACTTCCGTTCTGGGCTGACTTCGGGCCGGCACGGTAGAAAGACAACAAGAGACCATGCGGACCTACGAACAACTGCATCTGGAAGTGGATTCGTCTCACGGGCAGGCTTCTGGGATTCGCACGTCCATCGTTCTTGCGGTCCTGATTGGCGCATCTTTCTACCTTTCCGAACTCAAGCCTTCGGTTGTTTTTTCCAGTTCCGGACTCCGATCCGCTGGAGAGTTTCTGGGCGGTCTGTTCCCACCCAACCTGTCGCCGGATTTCATCCTGTTGGTGATGCGAGCGACGTTGGAGACGGTGGCGAGCGGCATTGCAGGAATGACGCTGGCGATCGCCATCGGGACGATACTCGGTCCGCTCGCTTCCTCAAGCGTGATGGCATCACGGACGGCGACCGCCCCCACCCGGTTTCTCCTGTCATTCATCCGCAGCGTTCCGGACCTTATCTGGGCCGTATTTTTTGTCCGCATTGTCGGACTCGGTCCGTTTGCCGGTGTCCTGGCCATAGGCGCCAGTTATGGCGGCATCCTGGGCAAGATGTATGGGGAACTCATGGACGCGACACCGCGGGCTCCGATCGAAGCCGTTGCCGGCCTCGGCGCCGGCAGGTCCGGGCAGTTCGTCTATGCGATACTGCCCCAGGCCTGGCACGACCTGGTCGGCTACTCCATGTATCGATGGGAGTGTGCCGTCCGTTCAGCCGCCCTTCTAGGCATCGTCGGGGCCGGGGGATTGGGCCAGGAGATTGAAATCTCGATGCGCATGTTCCAGTACTCGGAAGTCAGCACGATCATCCTTGCCCTTGTCCTCATCGTCGTCGGAATCGATCGGATCAGCGCTGTTGTTCGGAGGGCGTCGTGACGTTGGCAAGACGGACAGCCCTCATCACGCTAGCTGGTTCCGGCATCCTCGCCTCGTTCTGGCTGACGTGGCCTGAGGCCGACTGGACTCCAGCCAGCATCTTCGCGCTACTCGGTGAGTTCGTGCCTCCTGACGTCGAGAGTTCGTTCCTCACCCAGACCGGAGTGGCCGCCGTCCAGACGCTGGCCATGTCGATTGCGGGCACGGCACTCGCGTTCCTGTTCTCGTTTGCGATTGCCTGGCTGTCGAACGCGAGGCGAGGATTGGGCTGGGCGTCACGCGGCCTGTTTGTCCTGCTTCGAGCGATCCCCGAACTGCTCTGGGCTCTGATTTTCGTCTTCGTTGCCGGCCTGGGCCCAGCCGCGGGCGCCCTGGCCCTGGCCTTCCACACTTCGGGTGTGCTCGGAAAACTCTTCGGCGATACGTTCGAGAACGGCGATGGTCGGATAGTGGAATCGGTCGCCTCAGCCGGCGGCTCACCCGGGGCCGTCTCACTCTATGCGGTTGTTCCCCAGGCCTGGGCCCAGTGCATTTCGTTCGCCCTGTACAGGTGGGAGACCAACATTCGAAGTGCGACGATCGTCGGGGTTGTAGGGGCAGGTGGCCTGGGACAGATGGTTTATACGACGACCAACCTGTTTCAGTACCAGCGAGTGTTTACGTTAATCCTCGCCATCTTTCTGATCGTCGTTGTCGTCGATCACACGAGCCGCCGTCTGCAACGTGTTTACGGCTAGCTGCGTTGTCGTTGATCCTTAGTTCCCCGATACCGAGAACTTCACTACAATAACTGGTTTGATTTGAAATGCCGAAAGTCGGTCGGCGTTTCGATACAACTCTGTTTCGAGAAAATCTGGAGGAGGGTCGGTGCGAAGGAAGTGGCCACTTCTGGCAGCCATCAGTCTGGCTGTCGTGGCAGCAGCGGTCGCGTGGTCGTACTGGAGCGGCGGTATCGTCAGCGTGATGCTGGACTTCGATATCGACTCCGACACCAAGCTTACGACACTGCAGACGTTCTTCAGAAGCCGGGGGCCTCTGGGGCCCCTGCTCTACGTGTTGGTCGTCGTCATCGAGGTCGTTGTGGCGCCCATACCGGGGACGATTTTCTATCTACCCGGGGGCGTTCTGTTCGGAGGTTTCTGGGGCGGGACGTTGACATGGATTGGAAACGCCCTCGGCTCCGGCATCGCCTGTCTCCTGATGCGGACGATCATCGGACGTGCCTGGACCAAGGATTTCTTCACGCCGGAGAACCTTGCCAGGTACGAAGACCTTCTCCGACGCCGGGGCTTCATAATGATCGCCCTCCTGCGCGTCAACCCGCTCACTTCAGCCGACATCATTTCCTACGCCGCCGGCGTGACGACGATTCCCGTCTCCGCCGTGATGCTGGGCACGGCGATGGGAATGGCCCCGATTTCCTACCTCCAGGCCTACGTGTCCGTCGAACTATTCGTTGCCTTCCCGTGGTTGATCTGGCCGTTGGTTGCGGGGGTCGCCATCTACATCATCGTGGCTATCGTCGTCATCCGCCGCCTGATGCGCCCGACCGTCGAGGCGAGCTAGGAGCCTGCTCGACGCAGTGACGCAGTGACGAAAGATTATTTTGCAGACGTTTAGGGCGCCCAGAGGGTTAAGGAATCCCGTCAGCAATCCGAAAGGAAAACAAAGACGCTCTGCGCCTTTGCGCCTCTGCGTCAAGAGATCAATCGAAATGGTCTTTAGTTTCTCCTACTGCTTTTCATTCTTCCGGGTGACGTTCTTCACCATTTTCGAAAATCGTCGTTCCCGGGCACGGACTTCATATGGAACCTGTTGGCTGGCCGCATGGTCCAGTTCCTTTTGCATCTTCCGGTAACTCTGGTAGCGGCTCGAATCAAGGCCGCCCTGCTCGAGAGCCGCCAGGACGCGGCATCCGGGTTCCGCGTCGTGACGGCAGTCCGCAAACCTGCAGCCGGCCCCAAGTTCGCCGATGTCTGCGAACGTGGTCGCCAACGTTTCTTCATCCCCCCACAGCCGAACCTCACGAAGTCCGGGGGTGTCGATGATCGCCCCACCACATGGAAGGACGAACAATTCGCGTCTTACCGTCGTGTGCCGACCGCGAGAGTCGTCCTGCCGGACCGCAAAGACCTCTTGTTGGTCGCTCCCGAGAAGCCAGTTCACGATCGTAGACTTCCCCACGCCCGACGAACCCAATAGAGCGGCCGTCTTCCCGCGGGTCAGGTATGTATTGAGAACTTCGAGGCCTTTCTGTTCTGCCGCGCTCACGGCATGGACCGTTACTCCGACGGCCAATTCCTCGACTTCACGGATCACCGCCTCCACATCGGCGCACAGATCGGACTTGTTCAGGATCAGAACGGGTGTCGCACCACTCTCCCATGCAAGGTTCACGAACCGTTCGGTCCGGCGAGGGTTGTAGTCCCCATCGAGACCGGTGACCAGAAACACCGTGTCAAGGTTGGATGCCAGCACCTGTTCGTAGGGCCTGCGTCCGGACGCCTGCCTGGAGAAGGCGCTTTTGCGAGGTAGCACCCCCTCAATTCTGGCCTCTCCCGAACTCCATCCCAGCACCACCCAATCGCCAACGACCGGAAACTCACTCGGTCGTTGGACCGAGTGTCGCACTTTGCCCGAAACCTCCGCGGTCACTTCTCCCGCCTTCGAAAGCGCGCTGTACTGATAATGATCCTGGCGAACAATCCGCGCCGGCACCAGCTCCGGGTCCCCCAGTTTTTCAAAATGAGAATTAAAGACTGAATTCCAACCGATATCTTCGAGGTTCACCTGCATCTCTCCCAATCAAACGAACGGAAATGGAAATCGAGCAAAGGTGTGTTCAGAGCAACCCGTGCTCAGGAAAGAAGAAGTGGGAAGGAAACGACTATCCAGACACACTAATCCGGCACGACCGGACCGGCCTCGGGACTGTTTCCTTCTTAGAGGACAATGGCTGAAATCATAAAGTACGGGAACCGAACGTAATGTCTTGGTTCCGAAGGCTACCCTAACACGAAAACCTGCCAAGAGGGGAAATACGCCCGACCTCAGTTTCATACCGGATACAAGGCGTGGCCGAAGTCTTCGATGAGATCAACCTAAATTAGGGACGGAGGCGTATTTTCGGCAAGTGCCGTGATTACAGCAACATGACAAAATTGCGCCTCCGTCCCTGATTTAGTGGTCCCCGCCAGTCAGCGGAGACGGATGGAATCAAAAATGGATTCGAACGTCGGCTCGTAGACGCGAAAGTCCGATTCCGGAGCTACGGCGATGAAGTGGTAGAGCAGGTTGCCGGGTCCGAAGGTGGTCAGGAGCCAGTTGCGTTCGCTGCCTTCGAAAGGGGAGTCGCCGACCATCACTACAGAGAGGGCGGCGCGCCCACTGACACGGCCACGGCGATACCCTTGCCGGATCCGTGTCCCGGGATTCGATCGACGGAGACTCTCGATCAACTGATCCGTGGCGTCTTCAAGCGAGACGCGTCCCCGCCTGTCCGTGCGAGGCTCGAATGTTGACACGATCATGCCCTAGCCAAGGCCGCCGTTCTGATCGACGACTCCACCTTCCGGGGCAACCGTGACCGAATTCCGCCCCTGATAGACCTGCCAGTTGGCCGGATAGAAGAACCGCAGCTCAGGGCTCTCGAAGCGCTGGTACCGCGTCGACGGTCTTTCCGGGCGCCCAGTCGGACGGTCCTCTCGACGAGTGGGGCGATCCGAAGTCTCGCGCGGCGAAGCTTCGGGAAAGTCGCTCAACCGGCTCTGGACACGACGAAAGTCGGAGAAATTATCCCGGTAACCCTCTGAACGGCGTCCGAGTCGGTCGATCTCCTCCCCAACGTCCCGAATTCGATTTCCCGGATTCGGATGGCTGCTGAAGAATTCGGCACCACCGCCACCGGCCTCCAGTTTTTCAAAGAACTTCGTCATTCCAGTCGGATCGTAGCCGGCATCGAACAGTATCTGAGCTCCCAACAGATCGGCTTGACGTTCCGCGTCGCGTGAAAACTTCATGAGAACCGAGTTGGCGGTGAACCCGATGCCAAGCTGCGTGAGGACCGATGCCACGCCACCCCCGCCGAAAACGCCACCCATGATCGCCAGGGGCGCCTGAGCCAGATACGCCTTGGACGCCTGGTTCGTACCGTGCCGCAAGGCCACATGTCCGATCTCATGTCCTATGACTCCAGCAAGCTCCGCCTCACGGTCTGCCGCCTCGATGATCCCGCGATTGACGTAGATGAACCCGCCCGGCAATGCGAATGCATTGATCGTCTTGTCGTTAACGAGCTTGAACTGGTAGGGATAGTCCGCGCCCGGAGCTTCCCCGGACAGACGCCGGCCCAGACGGTTTAGGTACCCCTCGAGCTCACGGTCGTCGATGATGGCGAGTTGTTGCTCGGCTTCGCGGGAGACCTGTCGTCCCATCTCAACGTCTTCTTCCACAGAGAACATGTTCCAGCCCGGCTTAAGCTCCGTGCGCTGTGCTTGGGCAACGCCCACCGATGTCAGGATCAGCAACAGCAGGATCGTAGTGCTGCGGGCGATTAGGCTCTTAACCTTCATTTCTGACGTCCTCCAACGGCGGGAGCCGGCTCCGCGGCCCCTCCGATCTCGGCTGCTTTTGACATGGGGATGGACCGGCAACACATGAAGTGTTTTGACTGGCGAAAACGAATTTCGGCACCAGAACAAAGGGGATGGACAAACGTTATCGCACTCTGTAAATCGTCTTGATGTTGACGAATTCGCGGATGCCGTAGGCGGCGAGTTCCCGGCCGTACCCGGACTGTTTGATGCCTCCGAAGGGCAGTCTGGGGTCGGAGCGGACAAAACCGTTGATAAAGCAGCAGCCCGCTTCGATTCGCGACGAAACCCGCTCCGCCTGGGCTTCGTCAGATGTGTAGACGGCCGCACCGAGGCCGAATATCGTGTCGTTGGCAATCTGGACGGCTTCCTCCTCATCGCCGGCTGAAATCACGGACGCGACGGGCCCGAACATCTCTTCGTCGTAGGCCGCCATGCCTTTCCGAACTCCGGTCAGAACGGTCGGAGGATAGAATGCTCCAGCCACCTGTGGAAGGCTGCCACCCAGCACGAGCCGGGCACCGGCGTCGACACTTCGGCGCACCTGTTCGTGAAGCTCGTCTCGGAGATCGTGACGGGCCTGCGGTCCAATGCGCACTTCCTCGTCCATCGGGTCCCCCATCCGGTACCCTTTCATTTTCTCGACCAGAAGGCTCTCGAACCTCTCCCGAATCGACTCCAGAACGATGAATCGCTTGGCCGCAACGCAGCTCTGTCCGCCGTTTACAAGACGAGCAGCCGCGCAGTCTTCGGCCGTCAGCTCCAGGTCGTTTGCGTCGAGGATGAGATAGGGATCGCTTCCACCCAGTTCCAGGACGGTCTTTTTCAGTTCCGAACCGGCCCTCGCTGCGACAGCCTTGCCCGCCGGCGTGCTGCCCGTCAGCGTGACGGCCTTCACAATAGGGTTTTCAATGACACGCGAAACGGAGGACGCACCGATGAGGAGTGTACTGAACAGGCCGTCGGGCAGCCCGGCGTCGGCGAACACCTTTTCGATCTCCAGAGCACAACCAGGCACATTAGACGCATGTTTCAGGACCGCCCCGTTGCCTGCCATCAGGGCTGGCGCAGCAAACCTGAACACCTGCCAAAGGGGAAAATTCCAGGGCATCACGGCAAGAATGACGCCTAAGGGCTGGAACCGCACCTGGCTTCGGAGGGCGTCGGACGCCACATCCTCCGAACCGAGAAATCCCTCGGCATTTTCGGCATAGAAATCGCACACCCAGGCACACTTGTTGACCTCACCACGACCCTGCGCAAGTGGCTTTCCCATTTCCGATGCCATCAAGGCCGCGTATGGCTCCACTCGCTCCCGCAGGATCTCAGCGACTTTGTGAAACTTCGATGCTCGGTCCGCGAAATGCACGAGGCGCCAGTCCTGATATGCCCTTTCGGCACCGTCGAGGATCTGGTCCACCTGGTCCGCTCCCATCTCTTCGTAAGTCTGGATCGAGGCACCGGTGGTCGGGTTCACCGATTCAATTGGCATCGTTATCTACTCCGCTTAACGCGATATATTTAAGAGTGTTATATGTCAATAGCAAATGTATTACTTCAGCTTCACTTTCACCCTGGTGTTGGAACAACGACCTGGTCATAGGGATGCCGCCGCGTCACGGCACCCGCTGACAGGAACACATCGAGAGACTGCTCATATTGCTCTTCGTGAATCCTCGGATCCTCCGACCAGCACCCTACCTGCTTGTATGCATCGATCGCAGTCCGAAGCACTTCAGGCTCGACGCTTTCGAAAAACACGGATTCCTTCGCCGCAATTTCTGCCGCAGGGGCTTGGGCGACCCACCGAAGGGCCTTTTGGTAGGCTCGGACGAACCCGGCAGCCTCGGACGTTTCCAGATACTCCCTGGACGCCATCAGGCTGCTGAAGGCCACCTGCGGCATGGCTCGACCGACAGAGGCCACAATCGAACCCAATCCTTCACTCTCCAGTTGCTGGGGGGCGGGACCCTGCTGGTGAATGAAGTCGCCATTGCCTGAACGAAAGGCGGCATCCATCTCGGCCGGGTCTCCGGCATCTATCAGCGAAACTCTGTCCCAATCAACTCCCTGCGCCAGAGCAGCGAACCGGAGCATGGCCAGGGGTTGCGGCCCGTGATCGGCCAGCAACCTCTTTCCTTCCATATCTTTCCATCCAAACGGACCGGAATTCCTGGAGGTGATCCAGAACCCATCCCGCTGGTTGATCTGGGCAAAATGGGCCGGAAGGTCCGTGATTCCCTTCTCGATGCGGCCCCAATTAGAGGAAACGGCCGACTGGACAATATCCACTTCGCCGGCCGCCAGCATGCCAAAGGTTCCCCGGTCGGGAGGTTTGACGGCATAAGTGGATTCGAGCCCTTCATCCCGCAGGAACCCCCCTGCAATCGTCACGATAAGCGGCGTATAAAACGCAGCATGCCGCGAAACAAGAATTCGAACCAGTCCGGCCATGATAGCTACCATACCGCAAGAACCACCACGTTCAAGCGAGAGTGTCGGGGCGGCCGTCCCTGACCGCCCGCGGGCATAGACGACACCTCTCAAGAGACATTCCTGAAAAGACAGCCTAACCCGCGGGCGGCCAGGGACGGCCGCCCCGACACTCTGTCCTGTAGATTCACGGCTGACGGCCCATAAATGGTTGGTGGCAAATAGGTTGAACTTTTCAGGAGAGGGGTTCGTAATGGGTGGGTGAGTGCCTGGAATCCGCCAGGTCACAGATCTTGAACAGACGAATAGAAGAGTTTTCGTTTTCTTGTTAATTTGTTCCACCCACAGTCGTTATTGGGGTTGTAGACAAACAAGGAGATGAAATTGCCAGTCGACGTGCAAATAAAGAAAAGCCAGTCCCCATCCAAAGAGCTGGAGCAGGTGTTCCTGGATCATTACGATCTGGTCTACCGCTCGGCTTTTCGGATAACCGGCAACAGCACGGACGCGGAGGATGCGCTGCAGACCCTATTTATGCGGCTCATTCGAAGGGAAACCACTCCGGACCTGAAAAGCGGATGGCCCCCCTACCTGCATCGTGCAGCAATCAACGTTTCCCTCGACATCGTGCGCAAGCGCGGTCGCAGTGTTTCTATTACGGAGATGGAACCGTGGATCAAGGAATCCCGGCCGGACCCGTATCAGGAACACAAGAGCACCGAGCTCGGCGACAAGATGCGAAGCGCACTGACGGAGTTGAATCCCAGAGCCGCCGAGGTCTTTACCCTGCGGCATATCGAAGGGTACAGCAACGGGGATATCGCAAAAATGCTGAATACGTCGACCGGGTCAATTGCTGTAACGCTGTTTCGAGCTCGCAGCAGTCTCCGAAAATCTCTTCGCTCGTTTGTAGGAGGTCAGTGATGGAGTCCAAACGTCAAAAGCCCGCCCATGCGCTTGATCGTGCGATTGACGAAATCCGTAACATGAATCCGGATCCAGCCCAGGTCGAAGAAGCGGCTGCCCGCGTCTGGGCACGCATTTCGGAATCAGCGGGCGAGGTGTCTGCTGAGCCGACCCTCGTCGGTCAGGAAACCGAAGCGATCCGGGGTTGCGAGGACTACCAGTCGCTCATACCCGAATATCTTGCCGGAAATCTGAGCTCGGCGCGCACGTTGCTGCTTGAAGACCACAGCCGTGAATGTCTGCCATGCAGGAAGGCCTTGACGCGAGCACGGTCAACCGGGAGCACGATCACGTCAATCCGCAGGACACGCCGAAACCCACTGCCGACCTGGCAATGGGCTGCGATGGGAATAGCCGCAACGCTTCTTCTCGCGGTTGGGATCCAGCAATCCGGCCTCGTCGGGCTGCTGCTCTTCCCAGTCGAGGTTCAGGCCTCGGCCCAGACGGTCCGGGGGCAACTCTTCCGCCTGGACGGCCAGCAACTCCAGCCGATGACGGCCGGTGCCGAGATCGGCGCAGGAGAGCCTATCCGCACGGCTAAGGACTCCGGAGCCATCGTCGAACTCGCCGATGGAAGCCGTATCGAAATGCGAGAGCGTTCCGAGATAACGCTGGCTGCCGCCAGAGACGGTATCCGGATTCGACTCGAACGTGGCAGCGTCATCGTCCGCGCCGCCGAACAGCGAGAGGGACATCTCTATGTCTCTACCGACGACACCGAAGTTTCGGTCGTTGGAACGGTGTTCTCGGTGAGCGAGGGCGCGAAAGGATCCCGGGTCTCGGTCATTGAAGGTGAAGTTCACGTCGAGACCGGAGAATCCGAGACCGCGCTCTTCCCCGGCGAACAGTTCAACTCGAGCCAGAGCCTGACGCTGGTCCCGATCGAAGAAGAGATCGCATGGAGCCAGGAACTCGACTTACACATCGCTTTGCTTCTGGAGTTTTCACGTGCACGAGATGAGCTGAGGGATGCCATCGCGTCCCAGGGCCTCCGATACTCGTCCAACCTGCTGGAGATTGTTCCCGCAGACACGGCCTTGTACGTCGCTTTCCCGAACGTCGCACGAACGTTCACGGACGCCTACGATGTCTTCAAGCAGCGGATTGACGAAAACCCGGTAATTCTGCGGTGGTGGAACGAATCCGCACAACGGGCTGCCGAAGAAGGAGAAATATCGGTCGAACAGATGATCGAACAGGTACGGACCTTGTCGGGTCTGCTCGGCAGCGAAGTGGTCCTGGTCCTTGGACAGGATGGGGACGACTCGGAGCCATTGCTTCTGGCAGAGGTAACAGATGCCGAAAACGTCGTCATCATGCTGCGGGCTGCGATGGCTCTTTCACCTGATCCGGCGGAGCTCTCCATCGTCACGAGTGCGGCTGAAGTGAATGCCCTGACGGGTAGCTCCGACCCAGTAGTCTACGTCGAAGGTGGACTGCTGGTGTTCTCACCCTCGGCCCAGCGTGTCGCTGATGTTCTGAACGCTGTGCTTTCCGGATCCTCCGGCTTCGCCTCGACCGGATTCTACGAGTCTCTGGCAACGGCATACGGTGATGGAACCGACTGGCTTTTCGCGGCGGATATCGACGCGCTGATCGGCGGGGAAATCGACGATGTACCCGAAGCAATCGGCATCAACAACCTCGAAGACCTCGTCGTTGACTACAAGGTCGTCGCCGGACAGAGTTCCACGCGGGCGATCATGAATTTCGATCAAAGCCGCAACGGTATCGCCTCGTGGTTGGGTGCGCCCGCCCCGATGGGCGGCCTGGACTTCGTCTCGCCCGACGCATTCGGCGTCGCTGCAGGGCTGAGCAAGGATCCGGCTTCCATCGTGGGTGAGTTCCTGGACACGCTTCAAACGATGGATCCGGACGCCTGGAGCGACATCGTGACATTCCAGCAGGAGATCATGGTCGACATCCAGTATGACGTCGCATCTCCGCTGGGTGGCGAGTTCATCATTGCGATCGACGGCCCGATGCTTCCGACACCGTCCTGGAAAATCGTGACGGAGGTTTACGACTCCGCCCGACTCCAGAACACGATCGAAAGACTCGCGGCGGAATTCAGTCGGTTAGCCGCTGCTGAGGGTCATCTCGGCGCCGAGCTGACGGCGGAATCGGTCGGGGGGCAGATTTACCACACGGTAACGCTTCTCGAAACAGGGTTCGGGTTCCACTACACCTATTCGGGCGGCTACATGATCATGGCGCCCAGCCGGGCCCTGGTAACGAATGCCCTGCAGTACAACCAGAGTCGCTATACGCTCAGCAGTTCGGCCGACTTCAGCAGCCGGCTGCCCGCAGGTGGCCTGAACTACTGCTCGGCGATTCTATACCAGAACATGACGCCCATGGTCGCAACCATTGCCGAGTATGTCCCCATTCCGGAAGACACACTCACCGACGGCCAGATCGACGCGCTTCTGGAGACGGCGGCAAACACACCGGCAACGATGGTGTGTGTCACAGCCGAGTCCGACCGGATCGTGGCATCGAACCAGGGTGAACTGGCCTTCAACCTGGTCACGCTCGGTGGTTTCTCGAGCCTGATCGAAATGCTGGGACAGGTCCAGCAGCAGGAACAATGAAAACCATAGCTACGGCCGTCGCTGACGGCACGAAATTGGGGCGCCCCGAGGGCGCCCCAACGGGTAAGATGGAAGGCACTGGGAAATCGCTCAGGGAATCTCTGATGACAACCACGCCGACCATTGAACTCCACAAACTCTCGGTTACCTTCGCCGGCCGACCGATTCTGAATGAACTCGAGGGAAAGCTGTCGGGAAAGGCCATTGGCCTCCTGGGGCCCAACGGAGCCGGCAAGAGCACCTTGATGCAAACCCTGCTGGGATTTCACCAACCATCCGGTGGGACGGCCGAGATCCTCGGCATGGACATTCGAGCCGACATTCGGGAAATACGCCACCATATCGGGTACATGCCCGAGAATGACTCGTTTATCGCTGGCATGAGCGCCATCCGCCTCGTGCGTCTGATGGGCGAGTTGTCCGGTCTGCCGAAGAACGAAGCACTGGAACGAGCCCACGAAACCCTGTTCTACCTGGGTATGGGCGAGGCCCGCTACCGGCCGGTCGGCACCTATTCGCTCGGCATGAAACAGATGACGAAGCTGGCGGTTGCAACCGTCCACGGACCGAAGATGCTGGTTCTGGACGAACCGACGAACGGTCTCGACGCCAATGCCCGCAAGCGGATGATCGAAATCATCCGCAACATCCGAGACAGCGGCCACACGCAATTGATCCTCTCCTCTCACCTGCTGCGGGATGTCGAAGAGTGTTGTGACGAGGTTCTGATCCTCAAGGGAGGGCGGATCGTCACCTACTGCAACCTGGAAGAGGAGCGACGGACCAACCGCAAGTTCCTGAACGTCGAAGCGCTCGGCGACACGGCTGCGTTCCTCCGGCTGGCCGAAGAGCAGGGATGCGAGCTGGCGGTGAATGGAACACGCCAGATCAAGATGATCCTTCCAAGCGAAGTCGAAGTAAGAGATCTCTACCGGATGGCCACCGACACCGGGGTTCAGATCCGAAAGCTCGACTACAAGCGGGATTCCCTCCAGGACATCTTCCTGGAAGCGATGGAGAAACCTGATGGCGGTCTATAAACAGAAATACAAGACCTACGACGGCACACTGACCGATGAGAGGCGGCGATTCTGGGTACTGGCCCGGTATGCGTTCGAGCAGGTGTTCGCGTCCAAGTTCTTCCTCGTCTACTTCGTCCTTTGCTACGTACCGATGCTTGTCGGGGGGTTCTTCATCTATCTGCACCACAACCTCGATGTCTTGCTCGCCTTCCAGATTCCGGTCGGGGAGCTCCTGGCTGTCGATGCCGAGTTCTTCGCTGTCTTGATGGGCGTCCAGTCGACGCTGGCCTTCTTCATGGCGGCCGTCGTTGGGCCCGGGCTGGTTTCTCCGGACCTGACGAACGGAGCGATGCCGTTGTATTTGAGCCGCCCTCTGTCGAGAACAGAATATGTTCTGGGTAAGTTTGCCGTACTTGGGGTCCTCTTGTCTCTCGTCACCTGGATTCCTGGGATGTTCCTGTTCCTGATGCAGACCAGCCTGGAAGGTGCCGGATGGATGTTTGCCAACCTCCGGCTCGCCATGGCGATTTTCATCGGAGCCTGGGTCTGGATAACGACGATCTCTCTGCTCGCGCTCGCCTTGTCGGCGTGGGTAAAATGGCGGCCGGTTGCCGCGGGCATGCTCTTCGGAGTCTTCTTCGTGGCCGCGGGTTTTGGCGGCGCATTCAACGGTATTCTTCGAACTGACTGGGGGTTCATGATGATGCTCCCTGTCGTGATGAACGCAGTCTGGCGGTGGTTGTTCTTCGGCGTGGCACCTGCCTTGAGGGAATACCCGCTTCCGATGTGGAGTGCCTGGTTGTCGCTGGCCATCGCCTGCGGTATCAGTGTCTTCCTGCTCTCACGCAAAGTGCGGGCCTACGAGGTGGTCCGATGACGATGGAAAAAGACAGGACCATCGTGTTCTCGAACATTTCGAAGTTCTACGGCGAGGTTCTGGGCGTCAACAAGATCAACCTGACGGTACAGCCCGGCATCACGAGTTTGGTAGGTCCGAACGGCTCGGGCAAGACAACGCTGATGAACCTCATGTCCGGCCTCCTGCAACCATCGAAGGGGTGGGTGCGGGTCCATGGCCTGGCGCCGTCGTCACCCGAGGAGTTCTACCGACTGATCGGTTATTGCACCCAGTTCGACAACTTCCCGAAAGGATTAACCGGATACGAGCTTGTGAGTGCCCTGCTGGGCCTGCACGGTCATCCGGCAGGGGAAACAAAGGACCTCACGTGGAACGCCATTGAGCAAGTCGGCCTGGCCGATGCAGCCCACCGGCGCGTCGCTGCCTACAGCAAGGGGATGCGCCAGAGGATCAAGCTGGCCACGGCCATTGCACATCGCCCGGCAGTTCTCGTCCTGGATGAACCGTTGAACGGCCTGGATCCGATGGCTCGCGCCGAGTTCATCGCACTTTTCCAGAACCTGGCAGCTGAAGGCTTTCACGTCATCGTGTCGAGCCACATCCTTCACGAAGTCGATATGATCTCCGACCAGGTCGTGATGATGAGTCACGGCTACGTCGTCGCGGAGGGTGAGATCCAGGGTGTACGCCACGAGATGGAAGAACATCCGATCTCGATCATGGTGCGTTGCGACCGCCCGGCGGTCGTGGCGAGGAAAGTTTTTGACTGCAAGCATGTTGTGGAGGCCGCGATCAGCGACGACGGACGAGGCGTCATCGTCCGAACACGGAACGTAGACGAGTTTTACCTCATGCTGAATCGCGTTGTTCTCGAGGACGAACTGAACGTCGAGGGCGTGACGCCGACCGACGAGGACGTCCATTCGGTTTACAACTACATGGTCGGCGCAAACGGCCACGCTTCGTAGCCTTTGAAAGGGATATCCGATGAATGCATCAGTAGACCGCTTGAAGACACTGCCCTGGAACCTGTGGTTTCGACAGACCCTCGCCGTGACAAAGTTCGAGGCACGGAAGAGCTTTGCCGGACGGCGTTGGTTGACGGCTCTCCTGCTGGCCGGTGGTCCCGTCTTTCTCCTGACCATAAGGGTCCTGGCGGGCGACTCCGAAACCGAGGACGTCGGCACGCTGGGTATCATCTTCGCCAGCATGTTCCAGTCTTATATCCTGCGACTCGCGATCTTCTTCGGTTGCGTCGGGGTCTTCACGCAGCTGTTCCGCGGGGAGGTCCTCGAAAAAACGCTGCACTACTACCTGCTGGCCCCGGTTCGCCGCGAGGTCATCATGACCGGCAAGTACCTGGGCGGGTTGCTTAACGTCTCCGTCCTGTTCGTCCTCAGTACCGTCGCCAGCTACGTCCTCATGTTCGTCCCTTCGGGCCCACGGGTCATGGAGGCTCAATTCGTCAACGGGCCCGGCGTCGGCTACGCCCTGACATATGGCGTCATAGCGTTCCTTGCGTGCAGCGGCTACGGTGCTGTTTTCCTTCTGATGGGCATCCTGTTCCGAAATCCCATCGTGCCCGCAGTCCTGATACTGGGATGGGAATCGATGAACATCTTCCTCCCGGCGACCCTGCAGAAGATCAGCATCATCCACTACCTGCAATCCCTCAGCCCCGTGCCCCTGCCCTTTGGCCCCCTTGCGGTTATCACCGACCCAACGTCTCCCTGGATATCCGTGCCCGGAATGCTCGTGATGACGCTCGTGGTTCTGACGATTGCCGCAGTCAAGATGCGACGGGCAGAGGTTTCTTACAGCACTGATTAGGATTTTTTCAACGCAAAGGCGCAAAAACGCTAAGGTCGTAATGGTATTTTTCAGGGAGAGAGGAATCGGCCTTTCTCCCTGCAACAAGCTTTGCGCCCTTTGCGATTTTGCGTCTTTGGTGCGCCAGGCAAAGCTTGGGCATTCTAGCTGAA
>CAZOZZ010000076.1:0-19129 GCA_964584435.1 uncultured Solibacteraceae bacterium
TTCGCGTCCTCCCCTACTCTACCGTCTCTGCGTCGAACCCCGTATCAATCGGGGGGAACTTGAGCGGTGATTGGTGATCTTGCTGTCCCCGGGTGTTCGATTCACCGGGAAGTGGGTTAAAGCAGAGGTCTGGAACCCTAAAAAAGAAAAGTCACGCCCACTCGCCCGGCAACCAGAATGACCCAGGGGAGCAAGACCGCCAGGGTCCTGGTGACCAGGGATGTCCGGCGTGACGCCACGTTCTTGTAGCCGATGATCAGAAGGATCAAAATCCAGAATGTGATCAGATCCAGTGACTGGGCAAACGCGAAAACGGCTCGTGAAACTTCTGCCGGATCGAGGAAGGCCGATGGGGCGATTCCGCCCAGTTCCTGAGGATTGATGGCGGATGACGGGATGAACAAGACCATCAACGTTGCGGCCAGATTACGAATCACCAATGGAAGAAGCGCGAAGGATGTGACCGAGAAAAAGATGCGGAACTTGGCGGAACTGCCAAGGATCATGAAGAGTCCGAAGTAGATTCCCGACAGAACGACGATCATCACCGTTGGCCCGACCAGAGCCCCTGCGAATCCGATGTATCGCACCGCCGGGTTCTGGAGGCGTTCGACGAACGCTTCCTTCTGCTCTTCGGTCAGGTTCGCGCCCTGAGGAGACTGTTCCAGACCGCGCAGCGCCAGTTCGGCGGGATCGATGTTGGCAGTGATCACACCTGAGGAGATCAACCCGACCGCCGTCAGGACCAGGATTGCCGCCCAGGGCCGAACCGAAGCTTCGGCAATCTCTTCGAACGCAGATCCGGGGCTCCAGAATGTCTTTACTGCCAGAAGCAAGCCTCTCACGATACCTCCCGAGCCTGGGAAAATGATGTGTGATTCTAGCTGGATTCTCTGTTGAGAACACAGTGAAAATGTCAGACGGTATTCGAGGACGGCGTCGTAAGTCCAGAGGGCCGACCTCCGCGTTCAGATGGCCATGTCACTTCATGCTGGATCCGCCGACACGCATAACGCTTCGATTGGCTCTTCCGGTTCATAGAGCTTTCCGGGTGCGGGACACTCTGTCTTCGGGATTTCCTCACCACGCAGGCTGGGTCGTTTCTCGCGCTCACCCTCACCCTCAAGTTCGCGGACAACCGCCGTGAGTTCTCCTTTCATCTCTTCGAATTCCGAGGTCTGGATGACCGTCTCTTCTCTGGGCTGCAAGAACAGGATCTCACGCTGGGTTTCGACCATACGTTCGTAGAAGGGTGGATGTGTACGGAACCAACTGGCTCCGTTGACGTACCCCTCAGTAGTCGCCATCTCATCAAAAAAGCGAATGAATCCACTCGTGTCATATCCGGTCTTCCAGGCATACTGAACGCCGAGTTGGTCTGCTTCCAGTTCGAACTCCCGGCTGACACCCAGTATGTTCAGGTTCAGGATGAACCCCAGGCCGTAGAAACCGTACTGCAGTGCATAGTAAGCCCCTGCACCCGAGACGCCACCGGTGAGAATGAGGGCGGCAACCTGTGTGAGCTGGTAGATGACACTGGCGATCGTCGCACGGCGCATGAGTTGATGACCGTGTCTGGCCGCGACGTGGGCCAGTTCATGAGCAATGACGCCGGCCAGTTGCGCCTCATCTTCGGCAGCCTCGAGCAAACCCCGCTGGACAAACAGGAACCCCCCTGGCAACGCGAACGCGTTGACTTCGGCTGCATTCAACAGCGTGACGTTCACGGGTACCCCGAGGTCCGAGTTTGCGGCGATGCGTTCTGCCAGCCTCCTGACGTAGTTCGCGACGAACTCGTTTTCGATCTCGGGCGGAAGCAGTCCGCTCTGACGCATTTCCCGGATAGCTTCCATGCCGCCGCCTATATCCTCTTCCTGACCTTCCCCAACACCTCGGAACCCGATGTCTTCTACGTCGCCGAATTTTCGCTTGTGGTGCATCCCGCTCTCGATCAATTCTTCCGTTCTCAGGCGCTCGCCCGGCCATTGTTCGATCAGGTCGAGTTTTGCCTCCCGATTCTCGTAGGCGATCGGAATCACATCATTCGCCAGTGCATGTGCCTGGGCTGTGAGAAGGCGCAGGTTCTGGATCGTGCAGTGCAGGTTCTGACGCTGGTCTGGGCTGAGGTCCTCGGAGGTCCGCTTCAATTCCGCCTGGGCATATCGGAGATGGTCATCGTATTTGGCAGCCTTGTCCAGGTATTTGCCGGTGCAGAAATTCTCCACTTCCTTCAGGTACTGACGCATCTCCGCAATATGAATCGGGCTGAATGCGATCTTGCCGGTACTCTCAAACAGCTTGACGTAGGATTGTCGCAGTTGTTCCTCAAGAGGTTTGAAAACAGCCGGTTCGATGGGGATTTCAGGAAGGAGCTGCCGGTGGGCCGCGCAACCGACGGGCAGAAAAGCCAGCACTATCGAGAGCAGGCTTGCGATCAGTGTCCTGATGCTCGAGACGTTCATGCGGCCCCCTCCGGAGACTTCACCGACTGGTGCCCTGCAATGAAGAAGCCTGCAGGAGGGGTACCAAAAGGTTCCCTTGGCCCTGCTGTTAAGTGTATATTATTCAGCTTGTTGGGGCTTAGGCTACCAGGGAGATCGAGCCTTCGGCCCCAGGAGTGACCTGATGGCGCGAACCGGCGCCCTCGAGATCATGGAGCTGACAGGGTGTCACGAGGATCGCGCTACGATATCGGCCCCGTCGACGACATCGTCGCTCGGATGTTCGATCACGGGATCGGACTCCGAGAGCCCTTCAAGCAACTCGGCCTCAAGGCCGTTTCGTTCGCCGATCTCGACCTTGCGCTGGACAGCCTTGCCGTCGATGACCGTGAAAACGGCCCAGTCTTCCCCGGACCGGAACAGGCTGCTGGTCGGAATCTTCAACGTTTCTTCGGTTTCCCAGATTACCATCCGGACTTCGACGCGGAAACCATCCCCGAGGTATTCGGCTGCCTGGACCGGATCTTCGAAATCGACAATCACGTTGACTCTCTGCTCCTCGACTCCCAATGCGGAGAGCTTGGTGAACCCGGATGGTTCGACGAGCCTGACGCGGCCCTCGAGGGTCATCCCGCCACCCCATTGCTCGATGAGGACTCTGTAGCCACTGCGGATCTTGACGGCATCTTCGGAAAGCAGGTCAGAGACTATTTCCAGTTCGTTGATGTTTCCGATTTCGACCAGGGGTTCACCCGCTGGGACGACGGATTCACTTTCGCGAAGGCGACGAAGAACGACACCGTCGATAGGGGAGCGAATCGTGATGGGCTGAGTTCCGTTGTTTCCCGCCGAAGCGGCATCCCGCACTGCCTGTACCAGACTCGCCCGGGCTACCTCCAGGACCTGCTCGGCATCGAGGACTTCGAACCGGGCGGCGTTCGCTGCTTCTTGTTTGCTCCTGGCCTCGAACTCGATCGTGTCCAGACGTTCCGTCGCCACCAGTCCCTGCTCGGCCAGTTCCTCGTACCGTTCCAGTTGAGACCTTGCAAATGTAAGCTCTTCCTGGACCCGGTCCCGTGTTGCCCGGGTGCGGCCCAGCGACGCTTCGGCCACGCGAACCCGAGCTTCTGCCTCGGCGCGGCTCCGTGCGTCCAGCAGTGCGGGTTCGCTCGGAAGAAAACTCGCGATGGTCGTTCGCCCTGCGCGCACCGTATCGCCAGGCTCGAGGTCGATCCTCAAGACACGTCCAGCCACGGGTGCCGAAACGACGAACCGATCGTGAATCCGGGTCTCGCCCTCCTCATCGATCGTGACCCTCATCGAGCCACGGACAGCAGTGGCAAAGTCCGCCTGTACGGGCTGCGGCCTGAACGAGTAAACCAGGGCCGCAACGGCCGCCGCGACAACGATTGTCAGGAACAGTCTTTTGAGGAAACGTTTCATTGTCTTATTCTCTGGTCTTGAGCACGCCTACCAGGTCCAGCCGGCCGAGCCTGCGCCCAACAACGAGGCTCGATACAAGAGCAGCCACAACAACCCCAAGCACGGCCATGCCATAGGTCGCCGGTGCCACAAACAAGGGGATCCGATATAGCTCTGTGTCCCCCACCGAATACACGGTGAGTGCCGCCAGCGCGTATCCAATCGCCATACCCAGAGGGATGGCGATTGCCGTCAGCACGCCGAACTCACCCAACAGAATGTAGGAAATCTCGCCCTTTGTGAAGCCCATTACGCGAAGGCTGGCCAATTCCCAGCTGCGTTCGGAAAGGGAAATCCGGGCCGCGTTGTATATGACGCCGAACGCAATGATACTGGAGAAGATCTGGTTGAAAAAAATGAGGACGGCCATGTTGGCCTCGACCGTGTCTTTGAAGCTTCGGATTGCGGCATCTTTCAGGGTTACACCAACCACGGATGGGGTCAGCTTGAAACGACGGTACAACTCGTCGAGTCTGGAGCCGTCGACGTCGAGGAATGCCCCCGACAGGACGCGGCCTTCTCGCATCATCCGGTGTAGCGCACCAAGGTCCATGTACGCTGCGGTTCCCAGGAATTCATCGACCAGCTCCGAGACGACGATCTCCCGAACCGGGCGCGCTCCCTCAAGGACTTCGACCGTCAGCATGTCTCCGGCCTCCGCACCAAGGATTTCTCCCAGCTTCGTAGAAAGCACGATGCCTTCAGGGGGCAGGTTGACCACATCCAGATCCGAATCGATGATTCGGTGGAGGCTGACTCCGGACGCCAGGCCCGTAATCGCGGTCTGCCTCGACCGGTGGCCGAAGCGCAGCCGAGCGGGGACGATCCGCAGCGGTTCCAGATGCATCACCCCTTCAAGGCTGGCCAGTTCGTAGAGCGCTCCCGGCGAAGCCGGTTCCACGAACGTGACCGTCAGGTCCTGTCGTTCGGCTACGCTGAACTGAACCTCCATCGCGGCCTGCATGGCGTCGAGAAAGAACATACCCACGATCATCATCGCCGCGCCGAAAGCGATGCCGACGGTGGACAGTGCCGCCCTCAGGGGCCTGCGAGACAGGTTACGGAAGATCATGCGAGTCGATGGGGATATCCACCGCCCGATCACGGTCCGCTCGATGAGACTGACGCGATATCTTGCCGGCGCTTGCGGTCGCATGGCTTCTGCCGGCGGCAATTTGACGGCTCTTTGTACGGCTCCGCGGGCTCCGAGCAGCGCGGCGCCGAGGCTGACCAGGGTCGCGACCGCAATGATGTTCGGAGAAATCTCGAACTCCAGCAACGGGAAACGGAAGAACTCGTTGTACAGGCCGACCAGCGATGACGCCAGCCACACTCCCGAGGCCAGGCCCAGCATGACGCCGATCAGGGCGACTATGAGACTCCACTTGTAATAGTGCAGTCCGACCTCGAAGTTCGAGTAGCCCAGCGCCTTCAGCGCTGCGACCTGCTCCCGCTGCACAGCGATGATACGGTTGAGGACCACGTTGAGGAGGAACGCGGCCACTGCGAGGAATATGATAGGGACAAGCGTTCCGAAGCTTTCAAGCTGAGTGAGCTCATTGTCCAGGTACCAGTGGGACAGTTGCAGCGATCGCGGGATCGCGCCGAGGCCCCCGTAGCGCTCGAGCATCTGGTCCAGGCGCATGATGACGTCTTCTTCGTTGGTTCCCGACATCAGCCGGAGGGCGACGTCGTTGAAGCCGCCTTCCATGTCGAAAGCGGCTGCCAGTTCCCTCCGTTCCATCCAGATGATGCCATACCGCTCATCGTCCGGCATGATGTCGCTCTGTCGTATCGTGTATACAAATTCGGGGGATAGTGCGAGTCCGACGATCTCCAACTCCCGTCGCCGCCCGTTGATCACGGCCCGCAGAGTATCTCCCGGTTCGAAACCATGAGCGAGTGCGAAGCCTTCGCTGATGAGGACCTCGTTCGAATGGTTGGGATCGATGTAGCGTCCGCGCCGGATAAACACGTCGTTCAACATCGCCCGGCGCCGGGGCGGTATTGAGACCAGCCTCCCGACAGCCGGCTCGGACATACCCTCGATGTCGAGCGTGACACCCGCACTGACCCGCAGCTCAGCACTCGCGACCCCGGGAATGGCGTTGATCCGGCCCTCCAGGTAGAGCGGTGCGCGTTTCAGCGAAGAGAAAACGTCGGCGAACCGGTAGCGGTCGTAGTAGGTTGCCTGCGTGAGACGCAACGACTCGAAGGCGCCCAGATACATCACGTAGACCGAAACAGCCGCCGCAATCACGAGGCTGATCGCGAGGACCTGCCCTTTGATATGCCAGAGGTCACGGACCAGTTTGCGATTGATTGCTTCCATCGGTCCGGTCCCCTACCACTCCAGTTCCGAGGCTTCGATCTTACTGTCGTTCTTCCGTATCGATGAGATCTGCCCGTCCGACAACGAAATGACGCGATCTGCCATTGCAGCGATCGAAGCATTGTGGGTGATAACAGCGGTCGTCGTTCCCAATTCGCGATTGACCCTGGCGATCGCTTCGAGAACGACAACGCCCGTCTGTATATCCAGCGCGCCTGTCGGTTCGTCACACAGCAGGACGTCGGGTCGCTTTGCAATCGCACGGGCGATAGCGACTCGCTGCTGTTCGCCCCCGGAAAGCTGGGAAGGGAAATGATCGATTCGATCGCCGAGATTGACGCGTTCGAGAGATTCCTCGGGTGTCAGCGGATCTTCGCCGATATCGGTGACCAGAGCCACGTTCTCTCGAGCCGTGAGCGAGGGGATCAGGTTGTAGAATTGAAAGACGAACCCGACGTGTCGGCGCCGGTAGGAGGTCAGTTCGCTCTCCCTGGCTGCCGTCAGGTCGAGGCCCCGGTAAATCACGGTGCCCGAGGTGGGGACGTCCAGACCACCCAGGATATTGAGGAGCGTGGATTTTCCGCTACCCGAGGGCCCAAGCAAGACGACGAACTCGGATTCGTACAGCGAAAGATCCACACCCCTGAGGGCATGGACCTCGACGTCGCCCATCGGGTACACCTTGGCGATGCCCCGGGCTTCGAATACGACTTGATGATGGGGAGATGTGTCCCGGTCGTGATCAACAGTGTTGGCACGGAGGCTCATTTCCTGGCGCTCCCTTCCTCTATCTTAGCATTCGCCGGAATCTTCAAGAAAAAACCCTCTCCCCTTGGGGGAGAGGGTCGGAACAGCCTTCCTACTGTAGGTGCGCTCTATGAGCGCACATTCTCTCGATCCCGAACAACGTGCGGTCATAGACCGCACCTACAAAATTAGGTGACCCCCGCCATTTCCTGCAGCAAGTTCCAGTTTTCCAACCGATCTTCCCGTGCGGCCAACATCGTGGGCGAAGCGTTTCCGTCGCGGTCGAAGTGCTTGGAGAAGCGACCTTCCGAGCGCGCAAAGGTGAGGAAGTCGATTTGTTCTTTCGTCTTGGGATGAACGTACCAGTCGTCCTTCATGTTCGGGTTGCCGCGCAGGCTCAGCCGCTCCTTCAGGCGCTTTCCTTTAGCCGGGTTGTAGATGAAGACCGGGAACGTCCGGGAGTCGGCGGCAAGCTTGGCCTGGTGTTCGGCCATGTTATCGCCGACGCCGTGCTCGGGCTGGCACGTGGTAAAGACGTTGACGATGGCCGGTCCTGGATGCGCATTCGCTTCCATGATCGCCTGGTAGAAGTGATTCTGGTGGGCGCAGGTCGTCTGCGCGACATAGACGTCCTTGTGCATCATGGCGATGTTGGCGATCTCTTTTCGGTTCTCCTTCTTGCCCGGAATCGCCTTGCCGTGGAAACTCATTTTCGCGTTCTGGCCCATGTAGGACCCGGTCGAGGTCTGCCCGCCGGTGTTGGAGTAAACCTGCGTATCCAGGACCAGCACCTTGATGTCCATGCCCGAGGCGAACATGCGGGACAGCGACTGGAATCCGATGTCGAGCATCGCGCCGTCCCCGCCGATAACCCAGATGCGCTTGTCGTTCCATCCGGCCTGATCCCATCGCGCCCGGATACCCATGGCATCGGCCGGTGCGTTTTCGAACAGGGAATTCGTCCAGGGAACCTGATACGGGTTGTACGGATACGTCGATGTGTAGACCGTATTGCAGCCGGTTGCGGCGACCATGCCGATCTTTTCCTTCCCGTAAACAAAGCCCGTGGCGGCCAGCATCATTCGGAGCGCCGTGGCTTCCCCGCATCCCATGCAGGATCCGGCACCGCCCACGTAGAGCAGCGAGCGTTCGGCGAGCATCATGTCGGCCAGAATCTTTTCGTTGATGAACTTGTCCGGAGTTTCCGGAAGATCCCTGTAGAACTGGAAGGCTCTCCCATACCAGTCCAGGTTGTCATCGTTCTTGGCGATCATTTTCAGGGCGTCGTGTTCACCGCAGGCGTCCACGCACTCGGCGCAGCCTTTACATTTCGTCGGGTCGATGAATATTCCGAACTTGCCTCCGCCGGTGCCCTTCTTCTCGTGAATCTTGAAATACTTGTTGGTGATCGTCCATTGGTCTGCCATCGATTGGCGCTCGTCCTGTTCTCGAATCTTACCGAGTTGGGCTTCAAGAACATCCGGTTCAACAACTTTTCCGAGAATTGCCGTATCCGGGCATTGGGTGACGCATTCCATACAGCCCACGCAGTTGTCGGCGAGCAACACCGGAATGTCGGGTGCGATGTAGCTGAAATCACGAAACGCTCCGGTTCCTGCCGGGATGATGCTGCGTGCGGTCTGGTCGTCGGCAAACAGTCCCTTCTCCGCGGTCCCTTTGTTGTATGCCCCCACTACACGCTCGTTGAAGTCCTCAATATCGACGACGTTCGCCTGGATATCTTTCAACCGTTCGTCCAAAGTCGGCTCTTTCATTCACCGTCCCCTTTTCCGCTGCCTGTTGCCGGAACAACTCCGTCCGCGGCCGCGGTCCGGGCCATGACCTCCCTTGGAATCTCGAAGACCTCCCGATAGCCGCGCGAGACGGCCTGGAGGTTGTCATGGACGACCTGCTCGCCACGGTTGCCGAAATACTTTCTCAGGGATTTTTCCACTCCCTCGAAGAGCTGCTTTTCGCCGATGCCGGACTGTGCCCGGAAGGGTGTTACGTTCAGGAAGATACCCAGAAGCACGATCCCCTGCATGCGCTGTTGGAGGTCGGCCAGTGACGACACTTCCTTCGCAATCTGCACGGTGTCCAGGGCGAACAACCGCGCGTTCTTCTGAAGCATCAGCGCGCGCGCCCAGGAGGGAATCGAGCCCCAGATGTCGGTAGCATCGGTTTTCGGGGTCTGGGTAAAGACCATGCCTCCATCGGCGAGTCCGATCAGGGGGTTCTCGAGGTTGAACGCGTTGACGTCGTTTAACGGGATGAACTCCACATTTTCCAGTTCCGAGTGCACCCGAATGTGTTCTTTCGCGATTGTAAGGTAATAGGTTGTCGGCAATCCCTTCTTTTCGGATCCGTATTTCGGGTAGGCCTGCACATCCATGCCGAATACCTCGCCCGCGATCGTTGCGATAACCTTATTCGTCGTAACCGAACCGAATCCTCCAACCGAATGCCCGCGCATCGAAAACGACCCCTCGGACCGCACGTCCGGATCCTCGGTGATTGGAAGTGAGGTCTCGTGGTCGATACCCAGCGTGAAATAGTGTCGAGGGCTGTCGCTCCGCATGTTTCTGACGACCGACAGGAAGTCGCCGGCCCGGACATCACGGCTGCCGAGGCCAGCCGAACCTCCAAAGAAACGCGGCATAGCCGGCAGATCCGGGTACCCGGGTGTTCGGGCGGCCGCATCCGCGAATGCAGCCTTGATCTCTGCCAGAAACGGGTTGGACTGCATCATCGGCACATCCAGACGTTCCAGGACCGAAACGGCCTTCACGTTGCGAAGGGCCTCGACAATTTCGATGGACGGGAACGGACGGAAACAGGTGATATGCAGCAGGCCGACCTTCAGGCCTTGGTCACGCATGTAGTCGACCGCCGATTCGGCAGTTTCCATCATGGATCCCGCCCCGACGATCGCATAATCGGCATCTTCCAGGCGATACGGGGCCAGGACGTCGTAACGTCGCCCTGTTTGCCTGTGGTACTCGTCCATGACGGCTTTCAGGGTGGGGAGGACACGGTCGTAGTAACGCCGCTGGGCGATCTTGCCTTTCATGTAGCTGTCCTGGTTCTGAACGACCCCCGTCATCAGCGGGATCTTGGGGTCGAAAAGATTCCGGATCTTTGCGCTTGGTGGGCCCACGAACAGCTTCATCAATTCTGGCTCGGGCAGGCTGACGTTTTCGATCGTGTGCGTCGTCAGAAATCCGTCCTGGACGTTCAGGAACGGGGTTTCGGTATCTTCGGCCGCCCGGCGACAGATCAACGCCAGATCGCCCGCTTCCTGCGCGTTTCTCCCGAACAGGATGCCCCACCCGCAATCCGCCACCGCATAGACGTCGTCGTGTCCGGCGTGGACGTTCAGGGAGTGGGACGTCAAGGCACGTGCACCGATGTGAAACACTATCGGCAGCCTTTTTCCGGCAATCACATAGAGCACTTCCTTCATCAGGACCAGGCCCTGGCCCGACGTGAAGTTCGTCACCCGCCCTCCGGCGACGGCAAACCCTTCGCACGCAGTAGCGGCGCTGTGTTCGGATTCCGGCTCGATGAACGCCAGTTCGTCGCCCCAGAGGTTGCATTTGCCGTTGGCTACTTCCTGCTGGAAGCCGCTGCCCATGGTTGTGGACGATGTGATCGGATACGCGCACGCGCCCTGACTGATATGAGCTTCAACCCAGGCAACCATCGCTGCCCCATCGGCCGTCGTCGGAATGCCCTCGAACGGCACCTTGGTGTCCAGGATCTCTTCCCCCATCCGGGCTGACGGACCCCTGCCATCCAGAGTCGTACTCATCGGCTCCTCCTTCGGACTACTGCGGGTATCTGAGCAACGTAGCTTAGCAGATTTGAGGGTTTTTTGCTACCTGTGACGAATGGAAGTCCATTGTTTTTAGTGGGTTACCGAGTCGAGCCCAATGTTGCCGGCAGCAGCTCTAAAGCGGCAGATTTCGGAGGCGGAGAGCGTTGGAAATCACCGATACCGAACTGAAGGTCATCGCCGCGCTGGCAATTATCGGGCTAAGAAGCAATCCCAGAAAGGGATACAGGATTCCGGCCGCAATCGGGACACCGATCGCATTGTATACAAAGGCGAAAAAGAGGTTCTGGCGTATGTTTCGCATCGTCCCACGACTCAGACGGCGCGCACGCACGATCCCTCTCAGATCTCCCTTGACCAGGGTGACTCCTGCACTCTCCATCGCGATGTCTGTGCCGTGGCCCATGGCGATTCCAACGTGGGCGGCGGCCAGGGCCGGGGCGTCGTTGACACCGTCACCGGCCATTGCCACCGTATGGTTTCTTGACTGGAATTCCTTGATCGCCTGGTGTTTGCCGTCCGGGAGAACTCCGGCCCGGAATTCGTCCAGTCCAAGCTTGGAGGCAACCACTTCTGCTGTTTCCCGGCTGTCGCCGGTCAGCATCACGATCCGGACGCCTTCTGATTGAAGCATTCGAATGGCTTCGGGAGTCGATTCCTTGATCGGGTCCGAAACACCGAGCAAACCGGCCGGTTGATCGTCGATAGCGAGAAACATCACCGTTTGTCCGTCACGACCGAGCCTTTCGGCACCCTCCAACAACGGGGTCGCGTCGATGTCGCGTTGCTCGAACAGCTTGAGGTTGCCGAGTGCAACCTTGTGGCCGGCGACGGTTCCTATCACTCCCTTGCCCGTTAAGGATTTGAATTTTTGAGCCTCCTGGAACTCGATATTGCGTTCGCGTGCCCCACCGACGATGGCCTCGGCCAGCGGGTGCTCGCTCCCCACTTCGATACCAGCTGCCGTACCGAGCACATCTCGTTCAGTCCAGTCGCCGAGTGGCCATACCGACATCAAGCGTGGCTTCCCCTCGGTCAAGGTGCCGGTCTTGTCTATGACGAGCGTGTCCACTTTCTCGAGAATTTCCAGGACTTCAGCATTCTTGATCAACACCCCCGCACTGGCCCCTCTTCCGGTTCCCACCATGATGGACATTGGCGTTGCCAGACCGAGAGCGCATGGACACGCGATGATCAGAACAGCGATGGCGTTCACCAGAGCAAACGCCATTCTGGGTTCCGGGCCAAGCACGGCCCAGACGGCGAACGTTGTCACTGAAACAAAGACGATGGCCGGAACGAAGTAGGATGCCACGACATCGGCGAGGCGCTGGATGGGAGCACGGCTCCTCTGCGCGGCTGCGACCATCTTGACGATCCGGGCCAGCATCGTTTCGCTTCCGACTCTCTCGGTAACCATGATCAGGCTGCCCGTTCCGTTGACAGTTCCGCCCGTGACCCTGGCGCCGGCGATCTTTTCCACCGGTATCGGCTCGCCCGTGATCATGGATTCATCGACCGCACTGACCCCTTCCTCAACCCGTCCGTCGACGGGCACCTTGTCACCAGGCCGTATCCTCAATCGATCTCCGGGATGGACGTTGTCGAGTGGAACCTCCTCCTCGCGGCCTCCCTCTCCGATCCGTCGTGCGGTAGCAGGTGCCATCCTCAATAGCGCCTTGATCGCGTTGCTGGTTCGGCCTCGTGCCCGGAGCTCCAGGATCTGTCCGAGCAGAACCAGGACCGTGATGGCAGCCGCGGCCTCGAAGTAGACCGCCACACCTCCTTCGGACTCCCGGAAGGAAGCAGGGAAGGCGTTCGGGGCAACTGTCGCCAGCACGCTGTAGAGATAGGCGACGCTGGTTCCGATCCCTATCAACGTGAACATGTTGAGGTTCCGGGTCACGATCGATGCCCAGGCCCTTTCGAAGAACGGCCATCCGCCCCAGAGCACAACCGGTGTTGCAAGAACAAACTGGACCCAGTTCAGCCCCTGGATCGACACTTCCGAGAAGGGATTTCCGGGGATCATGTGGGTCATCGCAATCAGGATCAGGGGCAGGGACAGCGCCATTCCGACCTGGAATCGTCGAGTCATGTCGACCAATTCAGGGTTGGCCTCCTCTTCGACGGCGACGGACCTGGATTCCAGTGCCATCCCGCAGACGGGACAGGAGCCGGCTTCCGGCCGAACGACGTCGGGGTGCATGGGGCAGGTGTATTCAGTCTTGTGGGCCGTGAATTCGAACTCTAACGGCTCAAGCGCCATTCCGCACACGGGACAAGCCCCCGGTCCTTCCTGCCGCACTTCAGGATCCATCGGGCAGGTGTAGATGCCTGCCGTGCCGCCAGGTGAGAGAGGCTGGGGCACCGACATCGCATCGGCTGGCGGCTCACCCAGGTAACGATCCGGATCGCTGCGAAACTTTTCGAGGCAATGGGTGCAGCAGAAGTAGTAGACAGTTCCCGAGTGTTCGTACCGCCCGGCTGAGGTCTCTTCCTGGACGTCCATCCCACATACCGGATCTTTCGTACTCCCAGTCGCCATATCCAACAGTTTACACCGTCCTCAAATTGGCCTCGACGCCTGTCTGGCGGGGTCAGGAATGGCGACATTTTGGTGGTGGTGGTCCGCCCGTTGTGCCTCATTTTGTCGAAGTGACAAACTATGCCCGTTTTCATAAAAACCGAAGTCCTGTAACAGTCAGATTATCAAGAAGATGTGGGTCAACCGGGCTGGTTTCCGAATTGCCGCTTAATTAATTGGGTACTCGATTATTAGCCCGAAATATGAGGTGCGAAGCCATGCTTGGAATAACGAAGATTCTAGTCCCCGTGGACTTCTCGGACCCGTCGAAGAAAGCCTTGAACTACGGGATGTCGCTGGCGGTGGAACTCAATGCGACGTTGCTCGTGACACACGTCGTGCAGTACTCGGTGCCGGTGGCCTACGCCTTTCCTATCGAAACCCATCAGATTCAAAAGAACCAGGCTGACGAAATCAAGCTGAGGCTGAGCGATTTGATTCCACATGATTTCCGTCAATCGCTGAAGTGCCAGTTCATTGTGAAGGCCGGTGTGATCGAGGACGAACTGCTCGGCATCGTCGAAGACGAAACGGTAGATCTCCTCGTCATGGGAACTCACGGTCGCCGTCGGTTCGAGCGCTGGCTTCTCGGATCTGTGACAGAGCACATCTTGCGGAAAATTCATGTTCCGATCCTGACCGTATCCCATCTGGACGAGGGACACGAGCTGGGCGAGCTTCGGCCGGTACCTCTCCACAAGCTCGTCTACGCCACAGATCTCTCGCAGAAATCCGGTGAGGCAATGAACCTGGCCCTGGCGTTGGCGGCTGAATTTTCAGCGGAGTTGATCGTCCTGCATGTGATGAAAGGCCTCCGGTGGGCTTATGGTGCGGAGTATGTCCCCCTGGACATCGAAACCGACACTGTGAAACTTCGCGAAGGCCTCTGGGAGCGGCTGGAAGCTTCACTGCCGGAAAGAGTCCGACATGATCCGAGGGTTCGGACCGAACTGATCGAAGGGGTTCCGTACGAGACTATTCTGAAAGTGGCGGATGAAGAAAAGGCCGACATGATCATCATGAATCTTCAGAGCAAGACCGGGTTGGAGCGTGCGCTGCTCGGTTCGACAGCCGAACGCGTGGTTCGCGGAGCGCACACGTCGGTTCTGTCCGTACCGGTATTGACGGCTGTGACTCCGCTCGCGGAGAAGGCGACAAGCGAGCCTCTCGGCGCGACGTAGAAGAGTGATATCTCGTGGAGCAGGAAAATGAAAATCATCGTCAAAATCGCCTTCCTGCTAATGGCGATGCTCTTACTGACGGCTCAGGTTGCGACGTAAGAGTCCAGGATTCGGAGAGCACTCAGGATTCACCGCGGAGACGCGGAGAACACGGAGGGGATTCTTTTACCGCAGAGGCGCAGAGTTTCTTATACATCCCCCTCTCGCGTCTCTGCGGTGAAACTTCTTACACAGCGCTCTCCGCGCCTTCGCGGTGAATGCTCCGGCCTCCGGGATCGAGAACACCCTCCCACTGAACATCCAACGCATACGGGCGACTCTTTTCGGTCGCCCGGACACGCATCACTAACACTGTCCCTTACTGCAAGCCGGCGGCAGTGGACGCAGCCTGCGGCAGGGTCGTGGGCGGCTGAACCTGCCAGCCTTCCCCGTCGAGTGCCCGCATGAACTCGACTAAGTCCGCCTTTTCCTGGTCGGTCAGGCGAAGCGGCTTAATCTCCTGGTCCAGGGTTGGATTCCGGAAGCCGCCGTCGTTATAGAAATCGACGACCTCCGCCAGAGTCCAGAACCGCCCGTCGTGCATGTACGGCCGTGTGTACAGGATGTCCCGCAGGGTCGGCGTCTTGAAGCGTCCGCGATCTTCCTCGGCCTGGGTTACGATGTACCGACCCTGATCCGGAACCTCCTCGTCCATTCCGACGCCGAGGTTGTGGTATCCGTTGTCGGTGAGATTGAATCCTGCGTGGCAGGCGATGCAGTTGGCCTTCTCCCGATCCTGAAACAGGGTCCATCCGCGCTGCGCTGATTCGGAAAGAGCGCTCTGGTCGCCCGCCGTGAAACGATCCCAGGCCGAGTTGCCGGATATGATCGTCCGTTCGAACGCAGCGAGCGCCTTCCCCACGTTATCGATGGTGATGTCGGCAGACCCGAAAATGGCTTCGAACTGCTCCCGGTAACCCCGTATGCCGTTCAGTGTCGCTACGGCCGCCCGGTGTGTGTTGCCCATCTCGATGGGGTTGGCAATGGGCCCGACGGCCTGCTCTTCCAGATCCTTTGCCCGGCCGTCCCAGAAGACGCCAAGCTGGGCGTAGGCGAGGTTGATAACTGTTGGCGCACTTCGTCCGCCCTCCTGCCCGACGACACCCATACTCACCGGCCGCCCGTCCGTGAAACCGAGGACCGGGTTGTGACACGTCGCGCAGCTGACCGTTCCGTCGGATGAGAGTCTGGGATCAAAGAATAATTGCTTGCCAAGTTCGACTTTTGCAGCCGTCATCGGGTTGTCATCCGGGATCGGTGGCGCGGCTTCGATACCTAACGGAAGGTCTATTTCCATGGGGTCGTGCGCACCTGGCGGGAACTGGGTTGCCTGCTCTGTTGTCTGCGGTTGACAGGCGGCCGTCAGCAATCCGACCAGGCACATGGCCTTGAAAGTCTTCGACACAATAACCTCCTTACGAACTCAAACTTCACATTCCAGATTGACCTGGAGTGTCTCGACACCAAATCGGAAGCAAGCCCATCCAATAATCCGCAGTCAACGTCTCAAGCGCTCATCTGTCGCAGGACGTACTGCAGAATTCCTCCGTTCTTGAAATACTGAATTTCGACGGGCGTGTCCAGTCGCGCCACCGCTTCGAAACTCTTTTCTACACCTGACTCGTCGCGTGCCCGCACGATGAGTTTCTGCCGGGCCGACAGACCCGATGCAATTCCCTCGATATCAAACGTTTCGAATCCCGTCAGACCAAGGCTCTCTCGGCTTCCTCCGTCGGCAAATTCCAGAGGCAGAACTCCCATGCCGATGAGGTTGCTCCTGTGGATGCGTTCAAAACTTTCCGCCAGCACCGCCCTCACGCCCAGCAGGCGTGTTCCCTTCGCAGCCCAGTCCCGTGAGGAGCCGGATCCATACTCCTTTCCAGCCACTACGATAAGCGGGGTGCCTTCTTTCTGGTAGCGCATCGCCGCGTCGTAGATGGCCATTTGCTCCTTCCGGGGAAGGTGCACGGTCCACCCTCCTTCTGTGCCGGGAGCCATCTGGTTGCGAAGTCGGATGTTTCCGAACGTGCCCCGCATCATTACTTCGTGATTGCCGCGTCGGGCGCCAAACGAATTAAAAGCTCCCGGCTCGACGCCTTTGCTCAAGAGGTATGTGCCGGCAGGGCTGTCCTTCGGAATTACGCCCGCCGGAGAGATGTGGTCGGTCGTGACCGAGTCTCCAAGCACAGCCAGGGCCCGGGCGTTCCGGATGTCTTCGAGGTCTGGTGCTTCGGGCGGCATGCCGTCAAAGAACGGTGGCCGCTTGACATATGTGGACTTCTCGTCCCACCCGTACAGGTCAGCCGAGGCAGAATCCAGAGCATTCCAGCGTTCGTCGCCGCGGAGTGATTCTTCGTAGGCCGTCCGGAACATTTCCGGCCGCAGGGTGGACGCGATTACCTCCCGGACTTCTTCATGAGTCGGCCAGATCTCCTCGAGAAAAACGGGATTCCCGGCTGCGTCGAAGCCCAGGGGCTCACCGGTCAGGTCCACATCCATATTGCCGGCGATGGCGTAGGCCACAACGAGTGGCGGTGACGCCAGGTAGTTGGCACGGACCATGGGGCTGATCCGGCCTTCGAAATTGCGGTTTCCACTGAGGACGGACGTTGCGATCAGGTCGCCCTCCTGGATACCTGCGGCGATCGGTTCCGGCAGGGGGCCGCTGTTGCCGATGCATGTCGTGCAGCCGTACCCGACGACGTGAAACCGCAGTGCTTCCAGGTCGGTCAACAACCCAGCTTCCTTGAGATAGTCCGTGACCACACGGGATCCGGGGGCCAGGCTGGTCTTGACCCAGGGACGGACGGTCAGACCGCGCTGTACGGCCTTCCGTGCCAGCAGTCCCGCGGCGACCATTACTGAAGGATTGGACGTGTTGGTGCAACTGGTTATCGCTGCAATCACGACCGATCCGTGTCCGATAGAGAACTCATCCTGGTCCAGCTTGATCGGAACGGCCTTGACCAGAGGAGCCAACTCGTCTGTTTGAGGAGCCCCGTTTGACGATGTCCGTGGCCCATCGCCCGAATCGATCCAGCTCTTCACCCGGCTTCGGTCCCCGCCTCCATCCCCGTTCAACATCGCGACCAGTGTCCGGCGAAACCCGGACTTGGATTCCTTCAGAGAGATTCGGTCCTGTGGTCGTTTTGGTCCTGCAATGGCGGGTTCAACCGTAGACAGGTCCAGCTCGAGCGAATCTCTGAAAGTGGGGCTTGGCGTTTCGGAAGTTCGGAACAGACCCTGAGCCTTCGAATAGCTTTCCACGAGGCTGATCGAAGAGGCGTCACGGCCTGTCAGCTGTAGATAGTTGAGCGTTTCGTCATCTACGGGGAAGAATCCGACTGTGGCGCCGTATTCAGGGGCCATGTTCGAGATGGTTGCCCTGTCCGCCAGAGAAAGATGGTCGAGGCCCGGTCCGTAGAATTCCACGAACTTGCCGACCACGCCCTTCCTGCGAAGCATCTGGACGACGAGCAGTACCGCATCCGTTGCGGTCGCCCCCTCCGGCAACCGGCCGCTTAGTTTGAACCCAACTACGTCCGGGATGAGCATCGACAGGGGCTGGCCGAGCATGGCTCCTTCGGCTTCGATGCCGCCCACCCCCCAGCCGACGACACCGATGCCGTTGATCATGGTCGTGTGGGAATCGGTGCCCACCAGCGTGTCCGGATATGCGGTTGCGCCTTGACCGTCCCGGCTCGAAAAGACGACATGCGCCAGATACTCGAGGTTGACCTGGTGGACGATCCCGGTATCGGGAGGCACGACCCGGAAGTTGTCGAAAGCTTTCTGGCCCCACTTGAGGAACAGATAGCGTTCGCGATTCCGCTCCAGTTCCCGCTCTGCGTTGAATTGAAAGGCCGATGCCGACCCAAACTGATCGACCTGAACCGAATGGTCCACGACAAGATCGACGGGTTGGAGGGGGTTGATTCGATTCGGATCGCCTCCCAGGTCCCGGATCATGTCACGCATGGTCGCAAGATCGACGACGGCGGGGACACCCGTGAAATCCTGCATCAACACGCGCGCCGGACGGAATGCGATCTCCTGTTCGGATCGTTGACCGGTGACCGATCCGGCCAGCGCCTGAATGTGCTCGGCTGAGACCGACTCTCCGTCTTCGTGGCGCAGAAGATTTTCCAGCATGATCTTCAGAGAAAAAGGCAGGCTGGATACACCCTGGACGCCCGATTCTTCCAGCGTCTCCAGCGAAAAATACCGAAAGGGCTCCTCGCCCACGCGAAGTGTAGATTCTGTTCCAAAGCTGTTCATGGCGGATGTTCTTTCTCCCGCTGTTTGGTCGATGGTGCGTCTCTAGTAACCGGTCCACGAAAACAATACCGAACGGCTCGCGTTCGGAGTGAACCCCCATTATAGACAAAGAGGACACGTTCGAGTAAGCGATCGGCAAGTAGCTGTCAGCCAGTAGCGATCAGCAAGTAGCCGCTGCCCGCTCCCCGCTACCTGCTACTCGCTACT
>CAZOZZ010000077.1:0-18970 GCA_964584435.1 uncultured Solibacteraceae bacterium
CTGGTCGCGTCCTACTAATGGACTGTACCGGAACTTTAGGGGTGCTGTACTAGACCACCAGGAACGCACCCCAGACGATGAGGGCCAAGCCGAAGAGAATGCCCATCTGCCTGCCCCCCGGAGCGTTCTGTTCCAGGATGAGCATGCCCGTCAAAGCGGCCATCCATACCAGGTTCATCACACCCAGGGCCAGTGCCACGGCCATCAGGGCCCAACAGCATCCGACACAGTACACCCCGTGGGCGGCACCCATTCGCAGCGTCCCGACGGGTCCATCGCGCCAGCGGCCGAGGAAGTAGCCGATCGGACTGCGGCAGTGTGCGAGACAGGCGTCCTTGAGCGGTGACAGCTGGAACAAACCCGCCGCGATGAGGACGGCTCCGCTGGCCCGGGTCTCCAGCGCCAGGTCATGGCCCAGGGCGCCGCTCGCCTGCAGGTACACCTGGACGGCGGCAGCGCCAAGGCTGTATCCCAGCCACACGGCGAAGTATCCGCTCGCGAACAAGACCGCAACGGCTGGCCGGAACCGGCGCCCATCGCCGGACGCCACCAGGAGGAGCCATGGCACCACCGGCGGTAGCATCATGGCCACCATCATGACGAACCACGCAACGGTCGAGACGGCCAGAGCCTGTAGTGTCGATGCGCCCCCGTGTATGTGAGCCAGCGGCAAGACACCTGGCAACAGCAGCAACCACGCCATGCCCGCCGTCACGCCGACGCCTGCCAGGAGAGACAGGCGATGGAACCGTCCCACCAACCCGACCGGAACAGGGTGCAGCGACAACTGGCTCACTTGCCCACCGACCAGTCGAAGCGCGAGTGCAGCCCGTGGGACTTCTCGTTGGTCATCGAAATGTGGCCATCATCATAGCGGGTGGACCCCACGGCGATGACCTGGGACGGTGCGTGGATCTGGTTGAAGATGTTCTCGAACCGCACCGGTGATACCTTATCGCTTCCCCTGATCTCCTCGATCCCCGCCTCCAGCAAACCGTCGATGACGACACTCTTGGTCCGGCCCTCCTCTCTGTATTGGATGGAGAGATAGCGCGTGGGCAGTTGCTCTCCGACGAACCGGGCCAGAACCTCCCACGGGCCTCCAGCCTTGCCTGTCAGGATGGTCTCCAGCGCCTCCCTCTGCTCCACAGTGGCCGACTCGTCCACCAGATGGATCTGCGTCCAGTTTCCCTCGATCATGACCTGCGGGCTGTCGAAGACCACAACAACACGGAGGCCAGCCAGGCTCACCGAGGCGAACTCACCCTCATCGAATTGCATGGCCCAGTAGCCCTTGCACCGCTCGTATGTGCACTTCTGGCTGAAGTGGACGTGCCCGGGGCAGACCACTGTGCAACTGCAGTTCTCGAACAGGAGCCCGCGGGCCCACCAGACATGTTCGGCCATCCCTGATCCTCCTTTTCCCACGGCCATGGTACTCCTTTGCTTATTCGATAAGGAGAGTCAAAACTCCACCTTTGGATGCGAACAGTTCGGCATTACACACGGCCTACTTGCCGGAACAATAGGGTCAAGGTCGCTGCCGATTGCCGGCTGGGACGCACAATCGCTATCCGGATATTGGTTGAACCAGGCCAGCTGTAATAAAATCGGGCCCGCGAGCCCGGGGACCGAGTCAGGGTGGGCTGCTACGTCGCTCGGGGTGACCCCAAGGGATCTCCTATGTACGATTCAAAATGAGTTCGCCAGACCTTCAGCAAGACAACATCTTTCATGAGATCTTCGTTGATCTACCCCGGCAGGGTCCCGGAGATGGTCATTCCACAAGGCGCGCGTTTTCACTGATCGAGCGTCTTCCCCGCAGTCCCAACGTCCTTGATGTGGGATGCGGTGCCGGTCTGCAGACGATTGAAATCGCACGACTCTCAGATGGCCACACTACCGCACTCGACTCGCATCCATTATTTTTGGATTCGTTGAAGAAGCGAATTCAGACCGCCGATCTTTCCAGGAAGGTGAGTGTCCAGCAGGGTTCAATGTTCGAGTTACCCTACGGGCCGGCCACTTTCGATGTGATCTGGTCGGAAGGCGCGATCTATATTATCGGATTAGAAAAAGGTCTTCGAGAGTGGCGCCCTGTCTTGAAGCAAGGTGGCTACTTAGCCGCCAGTCATATTTCGTGGCTCGAATCGGATGTTCCCGAAGAGCCCAAGCGGTTCTGGGAAGAGGAATATCCAGCAATACGTACAATTTCCGAGAACCTCGACACTTTCGAGCGAGCTGGCTATACCAACATTGGACATTTTGCATTGCCGGAATCAGCGTGGTGGGACGATTACTATCTCCCGATTGAGGAACGGCTGATTCACCTCAGGGAGAAATACCAGGATTCGGCTGCTGCAAGAGCCACCATTGACAACATGCAGCGAGAGATCGACTTGTACCGCAGATATTCCGACTACTACGGGTACGTCTTTTACATCGCTCGCAGGAAAGACTAAGTGGCTTGAGTGGCGAAGTCTATTTTGTAATGATCACGGGGCCACTCGGCATCAATTCAACTTCGTAACGCGGGACAAACGTCCGGTCTGTGACACGCACCCCTTCGATCCGGTCTACACGATAACTACGATGTTGATCCTTATCGACATTGAAGGCATGGAGGATGATATTGCCTTCGCGGGTACGGCGGAGTGAATAAGGTTCGATCAGTCTCGTTGCACCTTGGTAGTCCAGGGCAACGCACATGCGGTTTGACGCCGCGAACCGGATGATCTCAAGATACGACTTTGCTACAGGTCTGAGCGGGAGACGGAGTGCGCGCTCCCGTATGACTTCTTCTCCCGCCGCCAGCGTGTAGGCGGCGGGGAGTGCCGGTGCTGCAGCGCCTTCCAGCCACGCAAAGAACGCCGGTAACTCATCCCAGAAGATCTCAACGGGCGGGAGCGCAGGCAATTGGTGGGCCAGCATGTTTGTCCAGCCGGATTCAAGATCGGACTTGGATTGCTCAAAGTCGGTCAGGCGTGGAACACGGATACCTTTGAACTCGCATTTCTGGCGAAGCACGTCCTGAAGCACAGCAGCGGCAGGCCGGGCTTCACTGTTGCGGAAGAGGTTCACGACATCATACAAGTCCCTGGGCCGCGCCCGTTCAGCGAGTGCTCTGACTTTTTCGGCGAAGGCTTCTTCGTAAGCATAGGACTGGATGACGATCGCGTCTTCTGGTGCGTCGCTGTACGGATGAAAAACTGACGATTCGACGGCTGGCAGGACGACGCATTCGTCTGCGGTCAAATCAAACTTGATCCGGGGCATGCTTTTCCCGCGTGGTGATACCGGCCCCTGGTAACCGACCCTGCCCTGACAGGACATCTTGCCACGTGGGTTCTTGTAGATTTCGAATTGCTGGTAATCGGATGGAAACGCTATTCCGGTCTCCTGATATATGAGTTCACCGATCTCCGCGAAGACATTCTTCAAGAACGCCTCGTCAAGATGCGAGGAATCAATCAGCGTGAAATCAAGGTCCTCGGAGAACCGATAGGTTTCAAAGAAACATTTCTTGAGGCACGTTCCACCCTTGAATACCCAGCTCTCAGACAGCACGGCGTGGTGATGGATACCCCAGAGGGCCCAGCCAAGCACGTAGTCTTTCTCGACCACATGTGGCGTGAGCCCAAGCGCTGTGGCCGTATCAATGATTTCGCCCTTACCGATCATCCCGTGCGCTCTTATGCCAACTTGAAGGGGCCCAAAGATGCCATCTTGAAATCAGGCGGGGACATTTGAGCGCCGGATCAAGTTTGGCGTTTCCTTTAGTCAGCCGCGATCGGCAAGCTTCAATAAGGGAAGAAGCGTCCTCTCGTTGCTCGACCAGAAAGCCGAGACGTTTGAATATCGCACCGTTGCGGAGTCGCTCAGCATATTCAATCAGCGTTGCCTCGTTCCGATCGGAACGCCGCAGGTAGGCATCGAGGCAATCCGAAACGTGCTGAATCCCACCACCCAACGATGGCTCGTTCAGCATGTCGATGATGGTCCTGTGAACGCCGGATACGAGGATTTTCGAGTTGCCGCGCCAGACGGGTTTCGTGCCAAAGATTTTCGTTTCTTGAATATGGTGGAGAGCAAACTCGGCGCCATGGCGTACTTGGCGTTTCTTACGCACGGGCTGTGCGGTCATTACAACGATTTCGCGAAATAGCTGTTCGGTCAGATCCCAGTGTTCGGCAGCGGACCAGCCTCCAACGTAGGCTGGTGCGTAAAGGGCTGGAACCAGAACCCACGGATCAGATAGGACGTGCTCGCTTTCAAGAGATTCCAGGGGGGCGGGCACGTACCTTCCACGGTCGACGCGCCGGAGCCAGCCCTGGCTGGCCCAGCGGGAAAGTAATTTGGCGGCATCGGATCGGCCAAGGGAAAGGGTCGTGACGACATCATCAATCTGAATGACGTCGCCGGCCGCCCGTATCACTGATGCAAGGCGTCGTCTGCCGAGTGGTAGTTCTTCCATAAGAAAAGTATACTCTAGCCACTTAAATTCACATTTATTGAGAAGTAGTACGATTAGGATATACTAGACACTCTACCATATTAACGCTAATTCACGTTATTCGTGAATTAGTGAAGATGTGATGTACACCAGTGGCGGGTGCGGGCGCAGGTTCACCATTCGGGATGCGAGTTTCCAAAGACTTCGGTGGGCATTCGGCTGGAAGCTTTGGAGGCGCTGGGATCTGCACTTTTGCACTAACGGGGTATAAATGCGGTAGAACTTTTGGGGACAGGTTCCAAGTTGCGGATCCAAAAGAGCGGGAAACCGGATTCGAACCGGCGACTTCGACCTTGGCAAGGTCGCACTCTACCGCTGAGTTATTCCCGCAACCTCAGACCGAATTATAGGTTCATGGGGAAAGAAGTTCAATGTTGGAGAGAAGTCCAAGGTCCAAGGTCCGAAGTCCGCGGTCGGGAGCCACGAACGGTGTCGAAAGATTTCAGCGGTCTGGAAATTCACGAAAAGCGTCCTCGATCAGGTAATACTCGGAGTCGGCCGCCTTGCTGCCAACCAGGGTCAGGATATCGAAACGGTAAGGGGTATCAAAGAGGCGGTGCCGGGTACGGTAGTGGTTGGCGGCACGAATGATCCGGCGTTGCTTTTTGGAATTGACGGCGTCCTCGGGGTGCTCGTCGCTCTGGCGCGCTTTGACTTCGACAAAGACCAGGCAGTCCGCGTCGCGGGCGACGATGTCTATTTCACCTTCGCGGACGCGATAGGGAGAGGCCAGGATTCGATATCCACGGGCTCTGAGGTAGTCCACACCCCCAATCTCCGCGCGACGCCCGAATCGGACGAACTTCCTCCAGACTATGGGCAAAGGCATGTGATCGAATCAATCCGAGACCGCGGAAATAGCCGCGCTGATGGTGTCGAGGGCAAAACGACACTGGTCTCGATCGATGAGCAGGGGCGGTGAGAGTCGAATCGTCGAGGGTCCGGCACCGAGGACGAGCAACCCGCGTTTGAAGCATTCCTCGACGACCGCGTCACGGAGGGCGGGGTCCATCTCTTTCGTCTCGCGGTCCCGAACGAACTCGATGCCGATCATCAGGCCCAGGCCACGGACATCGCCGATGACTGGCAACTCATCCATCAACTGACGCGCCCCATCGAACAGGAACTCACCGACCCGGGTGCAGTTGTCCAGGTACCTGTCTTGAAGCAGGCGGAGTGTTGCGGCCGCGGCCGCCAGACAGACCGGGTTGCCGCCGAACGTGGAAGCGTGGCTTCCGGGCCCCCAGCTCATCAGCTCGGCACGCGCCATGGTCACGCCCAGCGGCATGCCTGAAGCGATGCCCTTTGCCAACGCAATGATGTCGGGCTCGAAGTCAAAATGTTCGAAGGCGAACATCTTCCCTGTTCGGCCCGACCCGCACTGGACTTCGTCGGCAACGATCAGTATCCCGTGCTCGTGCGCGAGCTCCTGCAATTGAGGATAGAAGTCCGGGGGAGGAACGATATATCCACCTTCGCCCTGGACCGTTTCCACCACGATCGCAGCGACCTCGTCCGGATTGAGCGTCGTGTGAAGCACGACATCTCTGATATAGCGCACGGCATCCGAGCCACATGTATCCCCATCTCGATAAGGGTTCGGAAACGGTACGTGGGTGACGCCGGGAATCAGCGGAGAGAATCGTTTCCGTTGTAAGGGCTTGGAGTTGGTCAGCGACAGCGCCCCCATGGTCCTCCCATGGAAAGCATGGTGAAACGCAATGAAGTGTTGGCGTCCGGTGTGGTACCGGGCCAGCTTCATAGCCGCTTCGATCGCCTCGGCACCCGAGTTCCCGTAATAGGCCTTCCATGGCTTCCCGTGGGGAATCAAAGACTCGAGTGTAGCCGCAACCTCGGCCATGTGTGCGTAGTAGAAATCGGTGCCCGACATGTGAATTAGATCGGCAGCCTGATCCTGGATGGCCCGGACTACGTCGGGATGGCTGTGACCGGTCGAACAGACCGCAATGCCGGCGTTGAAATCCAGAAAACGGTTTCCGTCGACGTCTTCGACGATCGCGCCCTCGCCACGCCTGGCAACGAGGGGATAGGACCGGGTGTAGGACGGGGACACAAGGCGGTTGTCGTTTTCGATGATCTGGCGGGCCTTTGGTCCGGGAAGTGGGGTGAGGAGGTTCGGGAGATTGGTCATGGTTTGAGGTGTCGCGATTGGGGGCGCGTGTTGGGGTGGTCGTTCATGGTTGGCGTTATTGCTTGTACGCGGGCGGGCACGGGGTCCCGCCCCGACACTTCACCCCAACGTTACTAGTGACGGTCTACTTATGTCTCCATCGGGTTCCGGCCGCGGTGTCCTCGATGACTACGTTCATGTCCAGCAATTGCTGGCGGACTTTGTCTGCCAGGGCGAAATCGCGGTCGGCTCGGGCCTGGTCTCGCCGAGCGACCAAATCGTCGATTTCCTGGTCGTGGTCGCGTGGCTTGTCGGGAGGAGGGACGATACCCAATCGCCGGTCGACCTCGACGAACCAGTCCTGGATGGCACCACGATCATCTTCCCGTAACGCCCCGCTATCCAATGCCGTGTTGGACACCCGAATCAGGTCGAACACCGCGGCCAGGGCCTGGGCCGTGTTCAGATCGTCGTCCAGACCCGCCTCGAACTTGGTCCTGGCCTCGCCTAGCGCATCGGTCAGTTCGCCACTTTCACCGGTTCCAACAGGTGTCGATCTCAAGCGGAACAAGAAGTCCTTGATCCGGTCCAGGGATTGCCGGGCCTGATGAAGTCCGTCAAACGTAAAGTTCAACTGTCTGCGGTACGGGACCGAGACCAGCAGATACCGGATTGCCAGCGGATCGAAGCCTTTCTCGAGCAGGTCACGCAATCTGAAGAAATTGCCCGTGGACTTGGCCATCTTCTCGCCTTCGACCCGCAGGTGCTCACCATGGACCCAGAATCGGACAAAGCGGCCCCCCGTTGCTGCCTCGCTCTGGGCGATCTCGTTCTCATGATGTGGAAACACCAGATCGACACCACCACAATGGATGTCGATGTCGTCCCCAAGATACTTCGCGGACATCGCGGAGCATTCCAGATGCCAACCCGGGCGTCCCGTACCGATGTCGGTCTCCCAGCGGGGTTCGCGCTCGTCCTTGGGTGCCTTCCAGAGAACGAAATCCTGGGGGGCCTCCTTGTCGTACTTATCCACGTCCACGCGTGCGCCCGCCAGCAAGTTCTTGCGATCGAGCCCGGCCAGGCGTCCATAAGCTTCGAACTGGGAGATCCGGAAATACACCGAGTCCCCTTCGCGGTAGGCATAGCCTTTATCCAGGAGGGTCTGGACGAGGTCGACCATTTCCGGAATGTGTTCGGTCGCATGCACGAGAAGCTCTGGACGTTCGATGCCAAGCGTATCGATGTCTTCCAGGAAGCACTTGCCGTATTTCTCCGTGTACGTCTTGATGTCAACACCGGCGGCCAGCGCCTTTTCGATGATGTTGTCATCGACATCGGTGATGTTCATGACCTCGTGCATCTCCCAGCCTTTGCTTTTCAGATGCCGGCGAAGGATGTCTGCCCAGACAAAGTAGCGAAGGTTGCCGATATGTGCGAAATCATGGACCGTCGGACCACAGACATACATTCGGACGGTCTGGCCGTCGAGAGGCGAAAAGGGCTCCTGGGTTCGGGTCAAGGTGTTGGTCAGTTTCAGCATTGTCCAAAAAATATGTGATTAATCGAGAGCGGTTTCCAACCGAAGCCCGGCACGGTCCGTCTAACTTCGTGTCTGCCAAATGAGCATGTTACCATGACGCTGATGAAACAATTCCCTGTCCTTGTGATCTTGATGCTGCTGGTTTTCGAGCCCGCCGTGGCCGAACAGTTCACCATCAAAGTCGGTGTCGACCTGGTCAATGTGCTCTTCACGGTCACCGACAACAAGGGCAGGTTGGTCTCGGGGCTCGGCCCCGAAGATTTCATCGTCGAAGAAGACGGCGAGCGTCAGGAGATCCAACATTTCGCAAGAGAGAACGAATTACCCCTGACGATAGCGCTCCTGGTCGACACCAGCCCCAGTGTCCGCCCTGTATTTGACGAAGAACAACGGACGGCGGTTAGCTTCCTTGATTCCATTCTTCGAACGCAGGACCTCGCGTTGGTCATCGCTTTTGACCGAACCGTCACACTGATCCAGGATTTCACCGAGGACAGCCGAGAACTTGCGGAATCGATCTTCTCGCTGGAAATCGGAAGCGGAACCTCTCTCTACGACGCGGTCTACCTCGCCAACGAGGAAAAGCTGCGGCCTGAAGCCGGTCGCAAGGCCATCATCCTGATCAGCGACGGTGAAGATACGACGAGCCGCGTCAAGCGCACCGAGGCCTTGATTGCCGCACACCAGAGCGACGCCGTCATCTATTCAATATCGAATTCGCCGCCACGGCGGGGCTTCTTCGGCGGGCGGAGATCCGGCGATATGGGCACGCTCAAGACACTGTCGGAAGAAACCGGCGGAACGGTTTTTGTTCTCGACAACAAGTCAGACTTTGAAGACATCTTCGCGCAAATTGCCGAAGAGCTTCGCTCGCAATACAGCCTGGGCTACGTGTCGGGCAATCCCGAGAAAGACGGCAAATACCGCGAGATAAAGATCACTCCACGAGACAAGAAGCTCAAGGTCCGTGCCAGAAAGGGCTACTATGCGGCGGACGAAGGCAGCAATTAGCGCATTCTTGATGATCCTGCTGCCGGCGTCGGTACTCACCGGGCAGCAGTTTCAGTTGCGCACCCGCGTCGATCTGGTCGTGGTCCCGTTCACGGTCAAGGGGTCTGACGGCGAGTTCATCACCGGACTCACAAGAGAGGATTTCACGGTCTATGAAGACGGTGAGATTCAGGAGATCCAACAGTTCAGCATCGACCCGGTGCCTCTGACGGTAGCAGTCGTCATCGACACCGGTGTGGAGGCGAAGTGGTTGACCTCCATCCAGGAGTCCATCCCGGCCATTGCCGCCTCTTTCGGCCAACTGGATGAGATTGTTGTTTACAACTACAACGACCGTGTCCGGAAGGTCGGAGATTTCACGAACGATCCCGAAGTCCTTCGGCAGGCATTGGACACACTCTTGGAAATTCGACCCACCCAGAGCGCGGTCGGGGGGCAGGTCGCCCAACCTTCTCCAACGGTCGGGGGACGACCCGTCATCAACTCTGCGAAAACGACCATCAGGTCCGACAACCGGGTCCTCCACGACGCCGTCTATGAGGCCGCAATCGAGTTGCGGGACCGAGCTCCCGAACTCAGGAAAGTCATCCTCCTCGTTTCCGACGGCAGCACCAGGAACAGCGAGCACGACTTCGCCGACAACCTCGACCGTCTGATCGAATCCGAGATCCAGGTCTATACGATCAACCTTGCCGGGTTCTTCGACCGGCTGTTTTCCGTTCTTGGAAGTTATTCGTCATGGACAGGCGGGGAGCAGTACAAGACGGGATCCAGGGATGCCCTCGAGCGTGCTTACGCCCACATCACCGAGCAGGCCAGGAATCAGTATGTCCTGGGATACGTGTCCAGCAACAAGGCGCCCCCGGGCAACATCATGTTTCGTGAAATCGAGGTCCGCTGCACAACACCCTGCAAGATCGTTCACAAGCAGGGCTATTACCAGGTCCCCTGAGGTCGAGCTCACCCTCGAAACCGCAAAAGTTTCCCTTGACACGAAAAATTTTCACCACAATACTACGCGGAGTGTGCTGCTCTCTACCCCAACGGGTAGTAGTGGCACTCCATTCTTCTGAATATAAGGAGGGTGACACAGAAATAAGGAACTAGAGTAAGCTCCAGCAATACAAAGGTCGCAATAAGACGACCGACATATAAAACAACAAACAAGGCGCAAAAGACCGAGAAATTGAACAAGGGCTGCAAAATTTGCAGCCCTTTTTATTTTCTTGGAAGAGAGTTTTCAACGCAAAAACGCGAAGACGCAAAGTCTTTTGTTTGCTGGACCCAAAACCCCACCAACCTGCCATTTCACGATTACCGAGATATACGGAAATTCAACACGAAGACACGAAGAACACGAAGGCTTACTAATAATAATTTTATCTGCCTTCGTGTTCTTCGTGTCTTCATGTTGAAACGACGGACCGTTGGAGAGCGCGGACGTACCCGTCAGGTGGGATCCAGGTGAGGTCAGACAAAAACCCTTGGCGTTTTTGCGTCTTTGCGTTGAAGTCCTATTCCGAGGATTCCAGCTGTTTGTAAGAGGTGCGCAGTCTTGATTTCTGCTCGTGGCGCTCTATGGCGAGGTCGATCAACCGGGCGACAAGGTCGGGGTATGAGACACCGGATGCTTCCCAGAGCCGGGGGTACATGCTGATCGAAGTGAAGCCGGGCATTGTGTTGAGTTCGTTGACAAAGAATTTTTCGGTGCCGTTCTCCAGAAGTAAATCCGCGCGGCCCAGACCCGAACAGTCCAGGACCTTGAATGTTTCAATGGCGAGGCGTTGCGACTCCTGGGTTTGAGCTTCACTCAACGAAGCGGGGATGATCAACTCCGAGTCGTCAGTGACGTACTTGGCCTGATAATCGTAGAACTCCCGTTCGGGACGCACCTCTCCGGGAACCGACACGACCGGTCGATCGTTGCCCAGGACAGCGAGTTCGATCTCCCGTGCCTCGAGCCCTTTCTCAACAATGATCTTCCGATCGTATTCCGCGGCTTCGGCAATAGCGGCATCCAGGTTTTCCGGGGCCGCTACCTTCGTGATACCGACGGAGGAGCCCAGATTCGCCGGTTTTACGAACACCGGGTACGGGAGTGTCCCTCGATGCTCCTCGATGAACGCGTCGGTGTCGGCCTGAATAAAACTCCAATATGGAACCACGGGAATGCCGGCAGACTCCATGAGACGCTTCATGATGACCTTGTCCATGCCCACTGCCGAACCCAGGACCCCGGCGCCGACATAAGGAACGCCGGCCAGTTCGAGCAATCCCTGTACGGTCCCGTCTTCGCCAAAAGGACCGTGAAGCACCGGGAAGACAACGTCGAAGGAACGATCTGCTGTGGGTTCGGCAGCCAGTCGAGCGGGGACTCCCGAACTGAACGTCTCGCTGACTTCCTCTTTCGGAGGAAGCAGAGAAAGCGCCTGAGACGAACTCAACCACTTCCCTTCTCTCGTTATGCCGATCGGAACGACGTCATACCTGGATCGATCCAGGGCGCCGAGAACCGACTCGGCCGAACGAAGCGAAATTTCGTGTTCGCCACTGCGCCCACCAAATATGATCCCAACCCGGATCTTCTTCATCGCACCTTCTCTCCAACCATTTCCCCAACGATGTCGGCGGCCTTGTCCACTGCCTCGCGGCTCACATCCAGATGCGCGACCATGCGTACGCGCCCGCGATCGACCGGTACGGCAAGGACTCCACGGCGTTCCAACTCCTTGAGGTAGCCGTCCGAATCGAACCCGGTTTCACCAACCCCGTAGATCACGATGTTCGTCTGAACTTTTGACGGATCAACCTGTAATCCCGGAATCGCGGAGAGGCGCTCGGCCAGGTGTTTGGCCTTCTCGTGGTCTTCGTGCAACCGCCCGGGACCTTTCTCGAGAGCGACGAGTCCGGCGGCGGCTATGACGCCGGCCTGACGCATCCCACCTCCGAGCATCTTTCGGAACCTGCGGCACTTTTCTATGAAAGGCCGGCCCCCAACTATCAGGGACCCGACCGGGCCTCCCAGGCCCTTGCTCAGGCAGAACTGAACCGAATCGACGTTTCGGGTGATGCGCCCGACATCCTGCCCCAGGCTGGTTGCTGCGTTAAAAACGCGCGCGCCGTCCAGGTGGACCGCCAGGCCGCGTTCATGGGACTTCTCACAGATCTCATCCACGAGTTCCGTGGGATAGACGGTTCCGCCAGCCATGTTGTGCGTGTTTTCGAGCGACACCAGGGCGGTTTGAGAACGATAGTAGACCTTCGGACGGATGGCTCTTTCGATCTGATCCCAGCTCATGATGCCGTTCTCGGTCTCGATCACTCGCGGCAGCACCCCCGCGATCGCCGCCATCGAAGCCATCTCATAGTTGTAGATATGACCCTGCCCTTCGCAGATTACCTCCTGGCCTCGTTCGGTCTGGGCCAGGATCGATATCAGGTTCCCCATCGTGCCGGATGGAACGTACAGTGCCGCTTCCTTTCCGAAAATCTCGGCGGCACGGTCTTGAAGCCGATTGACACTGGGGTCTTCCATGAAAACGTCATCACCGACAGCAGCCTCCGACATGGCGCGACGCATCTCGGGGGAAGGTTTCGTTACGGTGTCGCTTCGCAGGTCGATAACAGTGTCGGGCATAAGAGCTCCTCAGTGATCCCGGTGGCCAGCAGCCAGCCGGAGGGTGCCAGTTTCAGTGTTGTTCCATCGAACTCGACAAGTCGAGCGTCCTGGAGACGGTTCAGCCTGTCAAACCAATCCTGAGGATAATCGATCCCCAGCTCTTTCGCGACGGTTCGAGTGTTGAAACCCTCAATGCGACGAAGGCCAAGCAGGAAAGCTTCTTCCAGACGAATCGTCCGCGTCCGCTCTTCCACCTTCTCGAGCGGAAGTTCGCCACTATCTATGCGACGGGCATACTGGTCCAGTGATCGAGTGTTCCAGAACCGACGGTCGTCGATGAAAGAATGGGCACCGATTCCGAACCCGCGGTAGGAATCCCCGGTCCAGTACGAGCGGTTGTGTCGACTTTCCTTACCTGGTAACGCCCAGTTGGACACTTCGTAGTGGACATAGCCTGCCTTGCCGAGCCGTTCCGCTGCGGCTTGATAGAACCAAGCGTGGTCTTCGTCGGCGTGCGTCGCCGGCTTCAGTTTCCCCCACAGCGTGGAATCCTCAGGTTCGAGTAGGTAGATCGACACATGGTCGGGCCCTAATCGCTCGATCCAGTCCAGGTTATCCTGCCAGGCCGATCGCTGCTGACCAGGGAGGCCGGCAATCAGATCGAGGTTGATGTTTCGAAAACCCGCACTTCGGAGTGCCTCAAAGTCTTCGATCGTGTCTTCGGGACGGTGGAGGCGCCCTGCTTGATCGAGGTCCGCGCTGTCGAACGATTGCGCCCCAAGGCTTATGCGATTGATGCCCAACTCCCGATAGAGGCTCGGCCTGTCGTCACCCAATGTACCGGGGTTTGCTTCGAGCGAGATTTCAACGGCCCCTTTCGGCACCGCATCCATAAGTTCGGCGACCAGGGCACTCCGCACCAGTGAGGGGGTACCGCCACCCAGATACAACGTATCTATGAAATCGGGAAGACCGCCAAGCTCGAGCTCCCGGATCAGGCGCCGAACGTAAGGCTCATGAGATGTGGCCGGGCGCACGGCTACCGGAAACGCACAGTAATGGCAGTGCTGTTCGCAGAAAGGGATGTGAATGTAGACACCGAAAGTCACCGGTTCGTGGTCTCCCATCAAACGCTTACCATCCTGGCAAGTTCCCGGCGCCGGCGGATCTCCCCGAACAGCCAGATTCCCATCATTCCGCCCAGACAATCGTATCCCACATCGACGGGTGACGCTCCTCGATACATCGTCAACATCTGGTGCAACTCGTCGAGGGCGGCCCCCGACAGAACGAAGACGCCCGAAACGAAGACGGCCCGGGCACCCCGATTGACGATTGAGACCGCCCTGGAGGTGAGTACGGCCATCACGAAGAACTCCGACACGTGACCGAGCTTCCTGATGGCGCCGTGGACGAACAGGATCTGTTCGTCCGACACCCCCGGAAGAAGGAAACTCAGGATCGGCACGATCAAACTGGAAGTTTCTCCGGCCGAAAACGCATCCGGAGAGAACAGATAGGTCAGTGACACCCAGGTAAGCAGTGGGACCCAATACTCGCGGACAAGGACCCTGTTCTCGAGGGGAAGTTGGTTGCGCTCCACTCAGGAACCCGAGGCGGCATCGCGCCGTTGCTCCATAAGGCTGGCTGCCGCATAGAGAGTGGCGTTCACCGGGGTCGGTATTCCGTTTTGCCGACCGAGCCGGACGATCACTCCGTTCAGTGCGTCGATCTCGGTCCTCTTGCCGGCCCGATAGTCCTGCCACATCGACGACATTCCCGACCCCAGACTCCGAGCAACCTCGAGGACCTTCCCGGCCGGATCGGCCACGTCGATCTCGACACCCGTTGACCGAGCCACGGCACATGCTTCGGCTACAGCACTCTCGACAACCGCGCGGCCGTGCGGGCTATCTGCCAGGGCTCCGAACGACGTCTCCGTAAGCATCGAAAGCGCATTCAGACTGGCGTTGAGCAACAGCTTGTTCCACAACATCCCTTCGATGTTCACCGTCGTGCTGGCAGGCACTCCGGCCCCATCGAACGCGGGGGCCAAATGCGACAGTTCTTCAGGGAGTACGATCTCGCCACGAGCCTGATGGGTGACAACCCCGGGTCGGGTTATTCCAACAGCGACATAGACCACTGTCGGATACACCGCCACTTCCCGAAGTACCTGTCGAGCTACCGTGTGATTCGCCACGCCATTCTGAAGGCTGAGGACAACTGTCTTCGAATCGAGGTTTGTGGGTAGCGAGCGAGCTGCCGATTCGGTATCGAAAGCCTTGACGCTGATTAGAATCAGATCGGGTTGGAGGTCCAGGGGAAATGTCTCCGCGACAGACGGGCGGGACTGACTCGTGCCGGAAATGCTGGAATCGATCGTGAGACCACGCTCGCGAATCGCAGCAATGTGAGTGTGACGACCGATCAGGGTGACGTCGTGCCCCGCCTCCGCCAGGCGGCCGCCGTAGTAGCTGCCGACGGCACCGGCGCCGAGGACGACAATATTCATCAGTATCGCTTGATCCGCATTACGATGCCGTCTTCAAACGTGATGAAATCGGCTTTCAGACCTCTGTTGAAGTAGATCCAATCTTCGCGCTGAATACCGTCGACAGTTTCGTAGACTTTCTTGTCGGGACGGCCCAGCGCCATCAGGACGGTCGATTTGTCCATCCCGATCCTGGCTTCCTTCGCAAGTACGGCCTCTTGCATCTCCTCGGGAAGGGAGTCGATACCGGTGTCCATGAAGTTCCGTTTGTTGAAATCGAGCACAGGAGAGAGGAGTTCCTTCAGCCGGTCCGACGTCAGGTCGGCTGGAGCTTTGTCTTCAAAACGAAGAACGATCCGGGAACCTTTGGCTTGTGCCGTGTCGTTCTGTCGAATCGGTCTCGTTCCGCCACCGACACCGACCTCCAGACGATCCAGAAAGCTCTTCTTGTTCTTTCCTCCACCGTCGAGTTCAATCTCGATCCTGTCATTGTCGAAGCTGATGGCGGTCACGGCCACAACCTGTCCTTCCTCGACGGAACGGCCTTCCTCGCCGAGCTCTTTCCGAAGCTTGGCCTGATCAACTTCACCCCTCTCCGACAGCGTCACCCCGTTGTCACCGAACGGCATGGAGATTTTGGAAGCGGCAGTCTCCGCGATAACGGTCCCGAGGATCTCGAATTTGTTCTTCTGCGAAACCTGGGAGAAGACGAGGTTGGCCGACACAATCATCAGCAAGACGGCAAAAATGGATCGCTTGATCATCACTTAAAGTCTATCACCGCACAAGTCGATGACGCTATCTTGTGGGCCCTACCAAAATCTATAGGTGCGGTCTATGACCGCATGATTTCCGGATTTCCATGCGCCCGCAGAGCGCACCTACATTGTCTGCGGTCTATGACCGCACGGGCGCTCATAGAGCGCCCCTACATTTGACAGTCAGTTCCCCAGGCTGATCAGGTTGGAAAACAACCGATACGCTCCTGGAACACCGGCCGGCAACTGCCGGAAGAACGCATAGCCGGTATAGACATAGCGCCCCTGGCCGATTTCGGCAACCATCATGCCCCCGAGCTTAGGTTCCTCGCCGGGATCATTGGATGCCAGAACCGGGGTGTAACCTTCATCCCAGTCACCCATGAAGTACAGGCCTCGTTCCTGTACCCATCCGTCGAAATCCGCCTCCGAAAGTTTGTTCGGCGTGTTGAGCACCGGGTGATCGGGATCGACGAACGTAACGGGTGCCTCCTCGACCGTTACGCGATCGTGGGGACGATTGATCGTGAACGGATACGGTCCGTAGTCGCCCTGGAGAATCTGGTACGTATTGTACTGGACCACGAGCGTGCCGCCTGCCTCCACGTAATCGAGCAGCCTTTTGTTATAAGTCTTGAGGTCCTCGCGAACCGCATAGGCTCTAATTCCCAGAACGATCGTGTCGTAAACCGACAGATCGCCGCGCGCCAGGTCGTCTGCGGTCAGGAACGTTAGCGGAATTCCGAGCTGTTCGAGCGACTCGGCCACCTGATCACCAACTCCGTCGACATACCCGATATTCTCGACGTGCGTATCGAGTTCGAACACACGGACCCCGGACGTGGCATCGGAATAGATGTGCCGCGTTTCGATGTGTGGGTATGCGATGACGCTATAGCCGCGATCGAACTCCTCTCCACCCATTCGGGCTGTCGCCGAAACCTCGAATTCTCCCATCTGCCCCGGAACATCTACCGTGAACTGAACCGACGCCGTTTCTCCGGCGCGGGCAAACTCGACACTCTCGGAGGGCGGCGTCACCGTCCAGCCGTCCGGCACAGACAAGCTGACTTCGGCCGTCCCACCCTCGGGGGCCTGGTTGTGCACGGTCACGGTAAACTCTTTCCTTCGCTCGCCTGACAGTGGCACGACCGCCGTCTCAGGCGTCAACCGAACCGAAAGATCCGGAACAACCTTCAAGAGGCTCCGAAGTTCACCAAATACCTGATCCACGCGGCGGAACTCGGCGTGCCGCTTCGCAACGATTTCGGTACCGTCAAATTCGATCGCCGCCTGGGTGGGCAACAATGGCGGATCGAAAGGCAACATCACTCCACTTCCTTCCGGCCACACGAAACGGTCGCCCAGACGCGGTTCACGGAGCCAGTATGGTTGGGTGAACTCGGGGTTCGACGACAACCGCACCTTGAAATTCTGTTCGAAGCTTGCGCCGGCCCGAAGGTCTCCGGACGAATCCACATAGTCGAAATCCCATCCATGAAAGTCGGTGGTCGTGCGGACGGTCTCGAAATTGTAGGGTCCGTTGTTGACCATGGCAATCGTCATATCGAATTCCTGCCCGGGAACCACGTTCTCGTCGGACACGATCACTTCGACGGTAAGACCGGCAGCCAACTCTGCAGCCAGGTGAAAGTCGTCTTCCTTCAGATCCAGGAGGAACTGCACATGCTCCACCTCGGCCTTGCCGCGGACCGTAGCAAACAACTTGATGGCCCGCACGATGTCCGGGAGAATGTCGGCAGGCCGATCCAGTCGCGCGGTCCGACGGATGTTGTCGATCTCGGACTGGAGTGCTCGAAGATCCGCCGACAGTGCCGGCTCAAGGACTGCGAGGTCCATCAGTTTGTGCGTCGTGCGATCAAAGATCGGCTCGTCAGACGACCCTCTAACGGTTTTCTCGATCAGGTCGAGGCTGGTATAGCGAGGTCCCTTCTGCTGGGCTGCCCCCATCGACTGCGTTCGGTGAAGGCTGCGGCCTTCCATTGCTATCTCGTGATAGGAACGCCCGAGAGCCGCACCGTATTCGCCGACGTTGATGCGAATGTCGCCGGCATTACCGCCGCCCCTGCCCCGGCCACCACCGCCGGCCGACATGTACAGCTTCTTCGCCTGCCACGGTTTTCCATATTCCGGATAGAGGGCCGGGTCCGCCGCCGCATGGAAGGCTTCCCGCGTTGCAATTCCCGCCGCTTGATGATGCCCGTGTCCGTCGCGAGGGGTGCCCGAGAACCGGGAGACGATCACCTCCGGGCGGAACCTGCGGATCACGCGTACCATGTCCCCCACGAGTCTTTCCCTGCCCCACTTTTCGAGAGTCTCGTCGGCGGTCTTGGAAAACCCGAATTCGTAGTTGGGGGTGAAGAATTGCTGGGCACGATCGAAGTTCCGCGCGGCCAGAAGCTCTTCGGTTCGGATCACACCCAGGGCCTCGAACAGCTGGGTGCCAATAAGGTTCTGTCCCCCTTCACCTCGCGTCGTCGAAAGATAAGCCGTCCGGGCGCCCTGACCGCGGGACAACCAGGCGAGCAGCGAGCTGTTCTCGTCGTCGGGGTGGGCTCCGGTGTGCAAGACGCTGCCAACGACGTCCAACCGCTCCAGCGCCTGTTTCAGACCGGAAATGCCCCGGTCCTCTGGAATGTCGGATGCCACTACCGACAGTGAAACGGTCAGGAGGGCAATGAAAACTCTCAGTTTCATAAAACAACCTATTGGATTGAAGGACTGTAATTGCAACATGATCGAAAACGATCTACGGGATTGGCTGCATTCTACTTAATGAGCAGCGACCAGAACAAGGAAGAAGGGGCCTAGCCAAAGGGGGGAGCGCTGGCAGCTGGTCCGTTTGTATGTGAGTTTTAGCTCAGCCGGTGCGATAATTCC